>JAQUKQ010000149.1 GCA_028718985.1 Desulfobulbaceae bacterium
GGGCGCCACCTCCTCCCGTAGCCGACTCTTGCAGGGTGCCGTAAAGGTGGAGGTTCCAGTCCTGTTTGCGGAGGTTGAGGTGGGTATCGAGCAGGTCACGCCGGGTGTCCAGCGGCCCGGGGGCCAGGGACTTGTCGGCTTGGCCGATGGCGTGCAGGTAGTCCTTGTCAATGATGCGGTCGTCATCGCCTTGCGTTTTCTGCCACTCGACGCCAAGGGCCAAGTCCCAGCCGCCGTACTGGCCGCCGTGCTGGGCCCAGGTGTCGACGGTGTCGAAGGAGCCGTAGCGCACCCCGGCCCGAGAGCCGTCGATTTCGAAGTTGTCCTTGGTGATGACGTTGACCACGCCGCTATAGGCGTCGGCGCCATAGAGGGCCGAACCCGGCCCCCGCACCACCTCGATACGGGAGACCATGGCCACCGGCATCTGGTAGCCAGAGTAGCGGGAGCCGGTGAAGTTGGAGGTGAAGGGCACGCCGTTGACCAGCATCAGGACCTGCGGGTTTAAGGCAGTATGGATGCCGCGGATCGACCAGATGGAGGTGAGATAGGAGGTGCCCGACGGTTCGACATGGAAGCCGGGCACTGTCTCCAGAGCCTCATCAAGCGTCGTGGCGCCCATGGCCTTGATGTCGTCGGCGGTGATCACCGAGGCCACCGAGGGCGCCAGGTGCACCGGCTTCTGCGAACCGGTAGCGGTGACCAACAACCGGTCGGTGCGGTAGACATCCTCCTCCTGCGGCCCGGAGCCGAACATCTCCTTAAAGGATTTGGCAGGTTCCGGGGTGATGGCAGTGGCCTCACCGGCCATAACCAGGGCGCTGTTGGTAAGGATAAACAAGGCTGCCGCACTCAGGATGTGTTTGCTGTTCATCATTCTTCTTACCATCGGGTTTTATGTAAGTCGTATCGTAATAAAGAAGGGCGTGTCCGGACAGAACGGCTCATGTGCCCCTGACACTGTTGATCACCCTCTAAAGGATAGGGCAGAACTACCAATAAAGTCAAACGGATTTTTGCGAGCGAGTGGGGGGCAGTCAAAATCTAACGGTCGATGACGCTGGTGGCCATCTTGAGGGCCTGAGGAGAGAGAATAAGGCCGATGCGGGTGGCGGTCTTGCTGTTGACTAAGAGCTGGGTGCCAATGGGTTCCATCACTCTGATCTCATTTGGCTTCTGGCCGCGTAGCAGGATGTTTTTGGCGATGGCCGCGGCCTGGATGCTGATCTGGGTCATCTCCGGGTTGACGGTCAGGGTGAGTCCGAGTTTAGCCAGGTTTTTACTCTGGCCGACGCAGAACAGTTTTTCCTTCAGACAGCGTCCCTCGAGCCAGTCCAGGTTCTCCAGGGTGTAAAGGACCGGGTCGTTCAGGACCCAGAAGGCATCGATATGGCCGCTGATCTTCTTGAAGCTGCGTTGGAAATCTTCGGAGTGTTCGAGGGGTTCCGCCACCAGTTCCAGGCCGAGCAGCGCCGCCTCCTTTCTGGCCTGGACGAGCAGCGCACTGGAGTACGAGCTGTAGAGCAGGCCAACGCGTTTGACGGTGGGCGAGAACATGGTCATGTTGGCAAACTGGGTGCCAGGAGCCATCTCGGCGGCAATGCCTGCCATGTTGCTGCTGCCCTCCAGTAGGTTGTAGCGCTGCCAGTTGATAACCATGGCGAAAAGGACTGGAATTTCTTGATGATTCTGTGTCCAGAGCTTGGCGGCATAGGCTGCCTTGGCGCCTAATGCGTAAATCAATACTGGTTTGGTTGAGAGGATTTTGTCCTTAAGGCCAGGATCGCGGTCCTCGTCACCTTGCAGGTTGAAGATCTCGGTCTTCAACTCAATTTCTTCACTGAAGGCGGTCGCCTGCTTCTGGTAGACCTCGTCGCTGTCGGACAGTAGAATGGCGATGGGGTCGCTTGGCGTTGCCGCCAAGGCCGATCCAGTCCCCAGGCCAAGAGCCAGCAGCAGGAAGATGAGGTTATTGAGGAGTGGGTGTTTGCCAGGCATCAATATCGAGAATCTCCATAAGTTGAGCGGTGTCTTTGTTTTGTCTGCCTTCCAGCAGACTCTTGCGAAATTTGTCCAGGTCTTCAGCGGCCACTACTTCCTTGGCATAGCAGAGCACCGGCAGGGGGATGGGCTGTGACACGGCGATGGTCTTGACGGTTTTCAAAATCTGAGGGTTGATCTCGCCAATTGCCTTCAGGTTCCTTTCCGAGATTAATGCGGCCTGTACCTGGCCGAGCGTCAGGGCAAACAGGGCATCGGAGTCCTTGGCTGTGGTGATGACGTTAAGTGTTTGGGAATTGATACCGTTTTGCTTGAAGATGACTTCCTCTAACATAGTCATGCCCGCTGAGCCCATTGGGGTCATCGCGATGGTGGTGTTGTCGATTTTGTCAGTGGTCAGGTTGGAGCCTGCGGCAACAAGCAGGACCTTGCGATAGGTGCTGGCGCTTTCGTGGATCGGGATCATGAAAGGCTTGAACTTTTTATCGTTGCCGTCTTGTTTGAGGTACCACTCCGGCAGGAAGAGAAAGGCTGGGTGCGTCTCCTTCACCTGACGATCAAAGTCCCGAAAGCGGGTGAAAGGTTGAAAGGAAACGTTCAGCCCCTCTGCTGACAAATAGCTGTCCATCGTCTGTTTGAGGCTGGAAAGGTTGCTGTGGGCGGAATCGGGGTTGAAATAGAAAAAGCGGGCCGAGGCGGCGGAGCCGGTGAGCTGCGGAGCGCAGAAGATTAAGAGAATGGTCAGCAGGACGGTAGGCGTCGCGCTGGAATTATGAGTGAATTTGATCATTGGGAGTAACCGGCAAAGTGGAGGAATGTGACAGCCAGAACATATACCACAAGGCAATTAATTCTTAAACAAAATTTAAGCATCAATTGCACCGTTTGCACCTTGATGGATACACCCCCGGAGAGTGCATTGGGGAATTACTCTTTACTCTCTTTCCCAACCTCGTCGTGGTTATCCGTCTCCTTGCTCTCCTCCATGCCTGGCAGGGCTTGGGGGGCGGTATCTTTTTCGACCTCTTTATCGACTAGTGGGACAATCCTCCGCAAGACTCGATTGCCGGCCCTCTTGCCTTTAGCTGCCACACCCTTGACCAGATAGTCGTTAAAGATCACTTCAAAAGAGTTGACCTTGGCCCGTGCCGTCGGCACGAAGTAGACACGCACCCGTGACCCCTCTCCGGTTGCCAGATACTGGATGCGTGATTTAGGGTCATCCGGGAAGAGGCGGTACTCTTTGTCCAAGATGAACTTGGGCATCGGGAAGCGTTTGATGTAGGAGAGATTTTCGGTGCCGTCCCGGTAAATGATATTGAAGACCAATTTTTCGTCATTTTTGCCGACATGGAGCAGGTCGGGCCCGACAAAGAGTTTGTCAACGCCGTTGATGACCTTGTACATGCCATCCCGGAAGATAAGCAAGAACTTGTCGTATTCGGAACAGGCAAAGGAGTACTCCGGTTCAGCCTTGACCTGATAGCCCAGGAAACCGGTCTTGGGGTCGTAGCCGCAGGTCAGGTTGGAGAGCGCCACCGCCCGGGCCTCAACTTCACTGAAGGTGGTGATTTGGGTACGGCGCGGGTAGTGCTCACCAAATTTTTTCAGCAGATTGTCCAGGTAGTGGATGGTGTATTTGACCATGTCTTTTAGGTGATGCTCCACCTGGGCCGCCTCTTTGCGCAGGCCATCGATCTCCTGCTGCTTCTTGTCGATATCGTATCGCGAGATGCGCTTGATGCGGATCTCAAGCAGGCGCTCGATGTCTTCCTTGGTGACGGCGCGCAGCAGGCGGTCGGCAAAGGGCAGCAGGGCGGTGTCGATGGTCTTGATCACCAGTTCAAAGGAGGGGCACTCCTCGATCTCCTTATAGAGCCGTTCCTCGATAAAGATCTGCTCAAGCAGGCTACCGTGCAGTCGTTCGCGCAGGCGGTCGAGCTCGATATTCAGCTCCCGCTCCAGATCGAACACCAGCTTTTGGGTGTTGAAATGCAGCACATCGTCGACGTTCATCACTAATGGCTGGTTATCTTTGATAATCGTCAAGTTGGGACTGATTGACACCTCGCAGTCGGTGAAGGCGTAGAGGGCACTGATGGTGTCCGCCGCATACATGCCCCGGGCCAGCTTGATCTCGATCTCGACAGTCTCGGCGGTATAGTCATTGATCGAGACAATCTTCAGCTTGCCGGCGCGCGCCGCCTTTTCGATGCTCTCGACAAGGGAAGTGGTGGTCGTGGTGTAGGGTACCTCGCGGATGGAGATGGTCTTGTCGTTGACCTCTTCGATCTTGGCACGGCATTTGAGACGGCCATTGCCGTGATCGTAGTGAGTGACGTCAACCAGGCCTCCTTGGGGAAAATCGGGAAAGATCTCAAAGGGTTCGCCGCGCAGGATATGTTTCTGGGCGGTAAGGAGCTCCACAAAGTTGTGGGGCATGATCTTGGTTGCCATGCCAACTGCTATGCCGTCGGCCCCCTGAAGGAGCAGCAGCGGGATCTTGGCCGGCAGTACCACCGGTTCCTGCATGCGGCCATCGTAAGAGTCGGTGAATTCGGTGAGATCCTTATTGAACATCACCTCGAGTGCCAGCGGCGACAGGCGGCATTCGATGTATCGGGCAGCAGAAGCGCTGTCGCCGGTCAGGGTGTTGCCGAAATTCCCCTGCTGGTCGATCAGGTATCCTTTGTTTGAGAGATTGACCAGGGCCGCAAAGATTGAGGCATCGCCGTGGGGGTGGAGTTTCATGGTCTCGCCGACCACGTTTGCCACCTTGTTGAAGCGGCCGTCGTCCATGTTCTTCAAGGTCTGCATGATCCGGCGCTGCACCGGCTTCAGGCCATCGGCGACATGGGGGATGGCCCGTTCCTTGACCACGTAGGAGGTGTACTCCATGAAATTTTCATCAAAGAGCTGATGCAGGGTGCCGTAATCAGAATCCATCATTTGTTCGCGAACCTCAATTCGAATCCATTATTTGCGTGTCATCTTGTGCTGGAAGGTCATGCCCGTACAAAGGGGCATTAAGACTCTGCCTTCAAACTTCAACGAGATAGTCGGCCAGTTTCCCCATGATGTACTCTTTCCGTTCCGGGGTGTTCTTGCCCATGTAGAAGGTGAGTATCCGCGGCACCTCGCTCAGGGTGTCAAGCTGCACCTGCTGCAAGCGCATGTTGTCGCCGATGAACTGCTTGAACTCTTTAGGCGAAATCTCGCCCAAGCCCTTGAAGCGGGTAATCTCGACCCTTTTCTTGACCTTGCCGCGACCGGCGATCTTATTCTCGGCGGCCTGTTTTTCGGCCTCGGAGTAACAATAGATGGTCTCGTCTTTATCTCGCACCCGAAAGATCGGCGTCTCTAGGATATAGATATGGCCGCGCTTGACCAGGCTTTCGAAGTAGTGGAGGAAGAAGGTGAGGATCAAGTTCCTGATATGGAGTCCATCGACATCGGCGTCGGTGGCGAGGATCACTTTGTCGAAGCGCAGTCCCCCCACCGACTCTTCGATGTTTAAGGCCTGCATCAGGTTGTACATCTCTTCGTTTTTGTAGAGCAGGGTCATGGACTGGCCGTAGACGTTCATCGGCTTGCCCTTCAGCGAGAAGACGGCCTGGGTCATCGGGTCGCGGGCGGTGACAATCGAACCGGATGCCGACTGGCCCTCGGTGATGAAAACCATGTTTTCCTGCCCCTCTTTGGACGGATGCTCCCGGCTCGGATGGTGCTTGCAATCCTTGAGCTGGGGGACCTTGATCGCCACCTTTTTGGCCTTGGCCTTGGCCTCCTTGCGGACGTCCTGCAGGTCCTTCCTGATCTTGGCGTTCTGCTGGATCTTGTCGAGCAGGAGTTCCGCCAGCTCGGTGTGCTTGTAGAGATACTCGCAGACCACGTCGCGAACCCGGCTGACGATTCCGCCCCGGATCTCGGTGTTGCCGAGCTTGTTCTTGGTCTGGGACTCGAAGATGGGGTCCTTGACCTTGATGGCGATGGCGGCGACGATGCCGTCGCGGACGTCCTCTCCCATGAACTTCTTGCCGGAGA
>JAQUKQ010000150.1 GCA_028718985.1 Desulfobulbaceae bacterium
AGTACCTCCCCGGCATAAGCGACACCGCCATTGTGGATTCCACCTGTCTCCTTGAAAAGAGTTGAATTTTTGTCAAGGTAGTTGGCGTAATAGACGGCGTGATCAAAACTCAGTGTTACCTTAGACTCTTGTACCTTAAGCAAGGAAGAGTCATTTTCAAAGTTGAAAGAGGCACGGCTTTTGCCACAACAGGCCGACATGACGCGCCGATTCATCCTCTCTTTTTGTAGCGGCCGTTCCTTACCCTCAACCCGGACTATGTTCTCCTCACAGTGATATCCAAGGCTATAAATGTCCGCTCGATCTTGCACAAAACCCTCAGAAATGAGGAAGCCAATCATCAACTCTTTAATGTGGTTCGGTGAGCAGAGAACGGTAACAATCTCTTCCTTGTTGTAGTGGAGCGTTACCGGAATTTCACGAACAATCGCATCTGTGCATTCATGATGGAATCGGCCTCTAATCTTAATGACAGGGGAAACAACGCTCTCGTCAATCATTCATACCCCTCACCAGTCGTTTGTGAGACGGACACTGTCTTTGGCGATGCACTGGGGGCTTTTTGCGGAATCAAACAGCTCTCCAAGCAGATACAGAGAAAATAGCGTTGAGTAAGGACAGTGCCGCCTCATTTTCATTATTTACATCAGGCGTTTTAATGATAAGATATCAGCAAAGAGTTTTTCAGGAATTTATGCTACGTTGCAGTAGTTCAATACCATTTTTGACCGGGCTCTGGAATTTTTATTTACAATGGGGGTGTGCTTGCACGCTTATACCAGGAAGTTTTGACTATCGTTCGGATCAGGAGCATGATAAAATACCTAGGCATTGACGGCTGATTCTTTGCCAACAAAACAGCTTATTTCTTCAGAATTACCAAAACCCTGCCACTCAAATTTACCCATGAGGCGAACCTATGAAAGACGTTCTGACGACATGTGTCTATTGCGGCTGCGGTTGCGGAGTCTATTTACACGAAGATCAGGGGCGAATCTGTGGCGCCTTCCCTAGTCGAAACCACCCGGTGTCACGCAACAACCTCTGCGTCAAGGGCTGGAACATCCATGAATTTATCCATCACCCAGCAAGACTTACAGAGCCCTTACTTCGCAAGGCAGGCCACCTCACCCCGGTTTCCTGGGATGAGGCACTCACCTATACCGCCACGCGTCTGACCGAAATCCGGGATCAGACTGCCAACCAAGGGTTGGGCGTTCTCTCGTCTGCCAAGTGCACCAACGAGGAGAACTATCTCCTACAGAAGTTCACCAGAGCTGTCCTGAAGACCAATAATATCGACCAATGCGCCCGCCTCTGACACGCCCCTACCGTGGCAGGTCTTGCCACAACATTCGGCAGCGGGGCGATGACCAACTCTATCAATGAGATAGCACAGGCTCAAGTTAT
The DNA here is from genome assembly GCA_028718985.1 of Desulfobulbaceae bacterium. Taxonomy (GTDB): domain Bacteria; phylum Desulfobacterota; class Desulfobulbia; order Desulfobulbales; family VMSU01; genus VMSU01. The sequence goes on from JAQUKQ010000150.1 coordinate 1,411, forward strand.
TTTGGTCTCGGGATCAAACACGACTGAGGCTCACCCCCAGGTGGCTCGCCGTATGTTTGACGCCATCGACCGGGGGGCCAAACTGATAGTTATCGATCCCCGCCGTACCCGCCTGGCTGAGCATGCCCATATTCACCTGGCCATCAGACCCGGCTCCGACATCCCACTCTTAAACGCCATGATGCGCATCATCCTGGACGAGAATCTGGCCGATGATCTTTTTATTGAGATGCGGACAGAGAACTATCACGCCCTGCGTGACATGCTCTATCAATTGGACCTGGATGAGACGGCGGAGATTACAGGGGTTCCACTGGCCAAGATAAGTGCGGCCGCCCAACTTTACGCCCGAGCCCAAAAAGCAGTAGTCTGCTATTGCCTGGGGGTTACTCAACACATTTGCGGCACCAATAATGTGCAGTCGATCGCCAATTTGGCAATGCTCACCGGACATGTAGAAAAAGAGTTCACCGGAGTCGACCCGCTACGAGGTCAAAACAATGTGCAAGGGGCCTGTGACATGGGGGCACTTCCAGGGCATTTTCCAAGTTATCAACCGGTTAACACCGCGGAGTATCGCACGAAGTTCGAACAAGCTTGGGGGACTGAACTCTCCGGCACCCCCGGCCTCTCTTTGATGGAAATGACTCATAGCGGGCCGCAAGGGGCAATCAGAGGAATGCTTATCATGGGTGAAAACCCTATGCTCAGTGATCCAAACCTGAAGAAAGTCGAGGCAACCCTAAAGAATCTCGACCTGCTTGTAGTTTCGGATATTTTCTTGACCGAAACAGCCGCTCTGGCGGATGTAGTTTTTCCTGCTGCCTCTTTTGCCGAAAAGACAGGCACATTTACCAACTCCGAACGACGCGTGCAGATGGTTCGTCAGGTCATCCCCCCCCTTGGTTCTTGCCGTAGCGACGGAGAGATCATTATGGCCCTCTCGCAAGTCATGGGTTATGACATGCGCTATGAATCGATGGCCGAGGTTATGGAAGAGATAGCCTTGCTTGCCCCCATTTACGGAGGTATGTTTCACGATCGTATTGAAGGTTGTTGGGGCTTGCAGTGGCCTTGCTGGAACCGGGATCACGCTGGTACCAGCTTCCTTCATAAATATTACTTCACCCGCGGTCGTGGTCATTTTGTGCCGGCAACGCACGAAGCCGCAGCTGAATTGCCAGACGCAGACTTTCCGTTCATCTTGAACACCGGTCGCGTTTACCATCAATACCACACTGGCACCATGACCAGGCAAAGCTCCTCACTGAATCGCGAAGCCTCAGAGGCACTGCTTGAAGTAAATCCACAGGATGCGGCAAGGCTCGGCCTGCGCACTGGTGATTGGGTAGAGCTTTCGTCAAGAAGAGGCTCTGCCACCGTCAAAGCTCACATAACGGAACAGGTGGCAAAGGGGTCGGTCTATACCAGTTTCCATTTCCCTGCCGTGGCTATCAATCTCTTGACCAGCGATGCCCGTGACCCTAAAGCCCAATGTCCAGAATATAAAGTAAGTGCCGTTCGCCTGGAGAAAATTAACCCATGAATGACCACTACATCCTTAAAAAGGATCATCTGAACAGCCTACTCCGTCGACTGATGAAAGAGTACCGCTTGGTCGCGCCAACGAAGAATCCGCACGGCGACACGCTGTTCTCGATCATCGACTCAATTGAGCAGGCGCACATCGACTTGGCTTCACAGCCTCAAGGCTCAATCAAACCCTTTCTCTTTCCTCAGCAGGAAGTCTTATTTGACTACGAGCACTCAGCAACCATAGACTACCATTTTGAACATACGCCTGACTCCATCCCCACCGCTTTTTTTGGCGTTCGCTCGTGCGATCTCTCGGCAGTCCTCTACATGGATGTGATCTTTTCCCAAAAAAAACGCGACCCTTACTATTTTGAAAAAAGGAACGAGGCAATTATCATCAGCCTTGCCTGCAATGAGCCTTTTGCCAACTGTTTCTGCAACGCCACCAAGACGGGACCGTTTTTAGAATATGGCTTTGACCTACAGCTAACGGACTTAAATGACCGCTTTATGGTGGAGACCGGGCGGGCTAAGGGGTGCGAAATCGTCAAACGCTTCCAGCACTTTTTCGAGCCGGTAGAAGAGCGGGACAGCAAGGCCCAATACCAGGCCTTCCTTGAAGCTCGTAGCCACTTCAAACAACAGGTGCATGTTGAGCAGGCCATTAAACGTCTGGCACGCGAGCCGATCCCTGAAGAGATCTGGGAGAGTCTCTCTCTGCGCTGCCAAGATTGCGGTGGCTGTGCCTATCTATGCCCAACCTGCACCTGCTTCACCATTACCGATCTAGCGACTTCCGCATCAAGCGGCAGACGCATTCGCTCTTGGGACGCCTGCACCTTCAGTGGCTTTACCCGCATGGCTGGCGGACACAATCCAATCAACTCGCGAACTCACTCTATCAAGCAACGTTTCCTCCATAAACTAAAATATGATGTCCAGGAACACGGGCGGCCGAGTTGCGTTGGTTGCGGCCGCTGCGTTGGAATCTGTTTCGGCGGGGTCGACATCATCCGTTTCATCAATAAGGCCTGCGGGCAAAACTGACGCCATAAGCAAAGGGCACACAAATGAAAGGGAATAACGAAAATATCTACCTGCCTTACCCTGCCAGAATTGTCCGGATCGTTGAAGAAAACAATCAGATCAAGACGTTTTCGCTGACGTTTACTGATCCTCTCCGTAACGAATCCTTCGAGTACAGTCCTGGGCAATTCATGATGGTGTCGATTCCAAATTACGGTGAAGCGCCGATCTCCATTGCTTCAAGCCCATCCAGACCTGGCTCACTTGAGGTAAGCGTGCGCAAGGCTGGCGCCCTTACCACTGCCATGCACGCCATGAACGAGGGAGAGATCCTCGCTCTCCGCGGGCCATACGGCAAGCCCTTTCCCATGAAGTCCCTCGAAGGCCGAGATTTGCTGTTTGTGGCGGGCGGCATCGGCCTGGCACCCTTGCGCTCGGTCATCAACTTTTGTTTGGACAAAAAAAAGGATTTTGGCTCAATCACACTGCTGTATGGTAGTCGCTCGCCAGAAGATGTTGCCTTTCAGTCCGACATCAAGTGCTGGCAAGAAGAAGAATCGATGGAATGCCTGCTTACGGTCGATACGACCGGGCCCGGCTGGCTCGGCAACATCGGGGTAGTCACTACCCTGCTTGGGCGCATCACTCCAAACTTTGCCAGAACCTCGGCCCTGGTATGCGGGCCCTCGCTGATGATCCGTTTCGTCCTGGCAGAACTTAGCCGTATGGGGTTCTCGGACGAAAATATTATCACAACCCTCGAACGCCACATGAAGTGCGGCGTAGGAATTTGCCGCCATTGCTACATGGATAACACCTTAGTCTGTGTTGACGGGCCGGTCTTTTCGCTTGCCCAACTCCGTATCATGCAGGACACCGAGCTCTGCTGAGCGTATCCCGCATGGCACTTGAACAGGACAGCCCACAGCAATCTATGAGTCAAGAACGCTTACGGGACCTTGCCGTCGTCCATGAAAATTTCGTGTACCGCCAAAAACTCCTGCCAGGCACCTCAACTCCACCTCCACCTTTGGGTGATAAGTGCAGAAGGCATGAACCACCGTCCTGAAGCACCAAAGCAGTGTTCATGCGATCAGGAATCTGTCACACAAGGTGATCAGGGAAAGTATGCCTACCTGCAACTTCAGGAGTGAGGCGCTATCAGAATGTAACGACTGTATTTTTTCTGCAGAAACTTGCTTTGCATAAATAAGCAAAAATTAACCATTTTGAAAACAATGAGGTAAGCGATGATGACACCAGAATCAATGCGCCAAAAAGCCATCGAGTTGTTCACGAAGCGACTCCATTGAAGCCAGGCTATTCTGGCCGTGGGCCAGGAAATGATCGGGAAAATTGATGAAAACGCTATAAAAGCGGTAGGTGCTTACGGTGGTGGCCTCGCCGCTACTGGCGGCACCTGTGGGACGCTCCTCGGCGGGGTGGCCCTCATCTCTAGTATTTACAGCCGAGGCAACCTGCAAGACAAGGAAGACCACCACATGTGGTCGTTGAGTCAAAAGTTCATCGTTCGTTTCACCGAATTAACTCGCGAATATGGGGGCATTGATTGTCGAGACATCGCCCAGGTAGAGTGGCAAAACAAAGAAGCCGCCAAGGCCTATTACAGCGATCCAGAAAGCCGACGTCAAATCTGCATCAAACTCGTTGGCGACGCGGCCTTCATCCTTGGGGAGATTTTAGAGGAAGAGGCCAAGTAGTTTTGTTTGTATAGTATGAGGCCGGTAAATGCCTGCTGTCCTTGCTGGTGCAGGCCTTTACCGGGACCAGATGATACTCTCAAGGTATCGTCGTGGCGACACGACTTTCTAACTGATACCACAACTATCCATAAT
>JAQUKQ010000151.1 GCA_028718985.1 Desulfobulbaceae bacterium
GCTCAGCCCACCAAAAATACCACTTCGTAATGTGACGGTTCGCTAATTTTGTGCTTGCAGGTACTCTTTGATTTGAGGGCATAACAGAATGAAACTCTCAAAACTTTTGCTTGGTGTTGCCTTGTGCATCGTCACGATTGCTTTAATTATATTAACAGCGAACGCCATTATTCATTTCGTGAATAAGTGAACCTCTCCACCTTGGTCAACTCACTTTTGAGGACAAAGCAGATTTGCACCCACGTCACTGATGCAGATTTCCTATGTCCTCACTTATTCGCATAGCTAGCTGGCGGAGTCTGCTAGTTCTTGTAATGCCTCGGATATGTGACGCTTCAATACGTCCTGACTCTCATTGATTGAAAGACTACCTGCCCATTCTCCTGCTGCTTTTGCTGGAATGGATAGCATCTTGGCTCTCATGCTTGTTACTTCTCCAATCCAGGCCGCTTCGGCTTCATCTGCTCGGATCAGTTCTCCCTTTAATTCTGTCGCCCCCATCTCTGCTTTGTCAGCTTGAGCTTTTGTCAGGCGGATTTTCTCTGCCTCTAGGGTTGTTTCTTTGCCGTCAACCTCGGTAGTGTTTGTCCTCAAGTAATTTATATCACTAAGCACACAAGATGTTAAATCAAGTTGCCCTGGTCCCTTTGCCAGGAAAGGCCCCATCAGGATTTCCGCTATATTGGCGCATCCATTTATAGAGCGTGTTTGGGGGGATCTCTAAATCTTATGCCACCTCTGTAACGGATTGATCGCTGCCCCGGTCAGTAAACGAACCGTCTCGATCTTAAATTCACGGGTAAAACGTCTTCTCTTCGAATCCATGACAATCCTCCTGGAGCTTTTATAGCAGCTTTTCGGACTGTCCACAATCCTAGGGGAAGGTCACTCGCGTTCCTGATGGATTCTGATATCAAGCGGTCGGCTTGTGTCTAGATGGACATCACGCTGGGGAAAGGCGATTGCTATGCCTGCTTCCCGGAATTTCCTGTTTATAGCTTGGTGCAGAGCGCTGATGGCCGGGCGGCGGTTATCCACAGAACCAATAAAACAGCGCAGGGTCAGGGTCAGGGAGTTGTCGCCAAAGTTATCGAAGGTGGCGAAGGGCTTGGGGTCGGCAAGAATCATGGTATTTTCGGACGCGGCCTCAACCATCAGGGCGAAGGCCTTGTCCACATCGCTGCCATAGGCTACGCCCACGGATACCTTGAGGCGAATCACTGGGTCGGAAAGCGACCAGTTGAGCAGGCGGCCTGAAATGAACTCCTTGTTGGGCACCAGCAGTTCTTTCCTGTCAAAGTCGCGAATGGTGGTGGCACGGATGCGGATACGGGTGACCACCCCGTCTGTGGTGCCGATGGTGATCACATCGCCAACTCGGATGGGGCGTTCGAAGAGAATGATGATGCCGCTGATGAAGTTGGCAACGATCTCCTGCAAACCGAACCCGATACCAACGCTCAGGCCGGCCGCCAGCCATTGGATCTGGCTCCAGCTGAAGCCAATTTTACTCGCGATCATTGATGCGCCAATGCCACCTAGGACATAGCGGGACAGTGTCGTGGTGGTGTAGCGGCTGCCCGGGGTCATTTCCAGATACTGGAGCAGAACAATCTCAAGCAGCGCCGGGAAGTGACGGGTCAGGGTCAGGGTGATGATACCGATCAGTATAGCGAGGCCGGCATCACCAACGCTGACTGACATCTGTGTTGCCTGGCCGCCAATCGTGGCGGCATAGTGCCATAGGGTATAGTCGTTAAAGATACGTAATGCAGGCAGCACATCAGCCCAAACAAGCCACAATCCGATAAAGCTGGCTAGAATCACTAGCATGTCAAGCAGTTTACGGCTGTTTGCACTGAGGGTTGCCAGATTCTCTGTCGGCGTTGAAATTACATCGGAGACATCCTTCACGTCGGTGTCGGAAGATTTTTTCCCCTCCTTGACACGTTGGACTCCATCGCGGCGTTTCTGTGCTTCGTGAATGGCGAGTTTGCGGCTCGACTGGAGCAACCAATGTTCAATTAACTGATGAAAGAAGACAAGACCAAGGGCCAGCCACAGGGTATCAATAAGCTTGTTCATCACGATGCCTGCCCCAAGTACATAGCCTGCCACAATCAATACGATAACGACAGGAAAAAGGAGCATCAGCAGAGTGAAAAAGGCGGGGTAGAGGCGAGCCAGGAGTTGGTGCGATTGATTTTTGCAGAATCTCTGCCATATGCCGGTCTTGGGGTGCAGGGTACGGTAGAAAGAGATCGAAAGGAAGCACAAGGACACAATGAAGGAGACTCTTGCCAGAGTCAATGCACTGCTGGCATGGTAATTTGCGAGGTACACGATTTGGGTTATAAAAACGGCAGGCAGGAACGTCGCTATCAAGAAGCGGGACTCGCGACGCAGCATCTTGAGGGTAATTTCTGACCAGTGAAAAAATCTGGCGGCCAGGCCCTTCGGGTGAACCAGAATGCCCAATAACCTCAGCCAGTAAAGGCGGTAGGCGAGTTTTGAAAAGCCAACCCCCACCGCCCTGGAAAAATCGGTTGGATCGGCCAGGGCCTGCGCCTGCCAGCCTAAAGTCGCAAAGAGCAGCGGCCATGGCATGGCAAGAAGCAACCAGATTCCCAAGGCCTGAAGGGTCAAACCAAAGTGGTAGGTGGCCGGGTTACCGGCCTGGCTGACCAAGTCTTCAATCCGGGTGCGCAGATGTTTTCGATACGCGAGTAACACGAATGCCAATAGGGATGCCAAGGCGAGGAGTGGTAGTGTGCCCTCTTGGGCTGCAAGCATTTTGAGTGTTGCCAGCCATGGAGCAGGGGAAAGGAGGCTGGAGGCCTCCTGAAGCAGGCCGTAAAAGTCTTTCAGCTGGAGTGGAGGGGTACTGCGCATCCAGAGCAGGCGTTCTGAGAGGAAGGACTCATAGTCGGTCACCGTGTTACGTAACTGGCGGTAAACGATGTCGAGTTCGGCAAGAAGTCCGAGAAAGTTCTGATTGGCAACAATAATCTTGTCGAGGAGTTCTTGACGGCTGACAAGAAGAACGCGGAGTTCAGCTTCGATCGACTTTGCCTCCTTAGCAGGGATCCCGCTCATGAGTTCGGACACCAACGAATCGATATCAGAGAGTCGTTTGCGCTCTTCCTCCTGCTGGAATTGGTTCAGCCCGGTCTCGGCGATCTTGGCCTCGTTCTTGGCGAGTTCTTTTTTTATGAGCCTCACATTGGGGAGGAGCCTTTTCTGCTCATAAAGAACCCGGCCGAGGGCCTGGCTCAGCCCGGCAATGTCGATCTTCTGCTTGGTGGTGTTGAGCCTCTCTTCAAGCCTTTTCTGTTCTTTGGCGAGGGTGTCTCTTTCGAGGGTGATGCGCTCCATGGCGGCAGTTGACGACCGCAGTTTATCTCCCAGGGCAGTGTTCGCGGCCGCTGCCTGCTGGAGAACCTTCGGCTTGTCGGCTACCTGCCGCATCGCCTCCTCTGCCTGCTCCATGGTCTTCGCCGCTTCAGCTTGCCGTCTCTGGTTCACCTTCGATTCCAGGCCTTTCACTAAGGAACGGGCCTGTTCCAGTTGGGCTGCGGCCTCCTCCAGCTGAGCCTTTGCCAGATCCAACAGCACAGGCATACTGACCAGTTCCTGGTTAAGCGCTTTCTTTTCGTTCTGCAATGCCTGGAGTTGGGTCTGCTGCACCCAGCGCAACGCTTCCGTCACTTGCGGTGTTTCTTCCGCTGCAAGGGGCGTCTTGAGAGTGACCTGCAGCTCATCCTTGCTTTTTTTTATCTCTTCGAGTCGTTGACTGATCAGTGCCGATCGCTCGTTCTGGGCAGTGAGCTGGCTGGTGAGGGTGGTTACCTTGGCCTCGAGTGTTGTGAATTTGGTCTTGGCCTTGAGGAGTCCTTGCTCGATTTCTAAGATATCCGCATCTTCAGGAAGGTAGGTCAGGTTTTTTTTTGGCAGTTGAGCAGCCTTTTTTATCTCCTCACGGATTTTTTTGGTTTGCTCGGGAATTGTCTCGATCGATTGTCTGAACTTGCCAGCTAGGGCGTTCTGGGTTGTCGTCGTTTCCAGGTTGTAGAGGCTCTGGCGGTAGAGGTCGAGCAGCCTTTTTTTGGTGACCTCATCCAAGTCGGCGGCGCCTTCGACGTCCTTGACCCTGTCTTTGATGAACTTGGAAGTGTTGGCTAGAGACTGACTATCTACGGACTTCTCTGGTGCCTCTGCCGCAAAATTATTTGATACAATGGTAAAGAGAAGGAGGAAAAGCACGACAAGGCAGTTACAAAGAAAAAAACGTGAGGCAGACTTTTGGCGAAGAGATCGTCGGTTGGTCATAATTGCGGGTAATGAATGGGTAGATTTGTAATCAATATAGTATATAGCTATGACTTTTACTCTTCAATATACATTTTTTCAATAGGTAGGGAGAATGGTGCAAATGCGGAAGCTCAAATGTAAGCTTAAAGGCAACTTGTGAAAAATGATGGACAGAAAATTAAGAATGGAGGTCAGGGGTGAGTTTATTGATGTCGTATATGCCCCTCAGTTAGCCGATTTTGAGACCTGCATATAAGTCATCATCAGTCTAGGAAAATGAAAGGGTGTTTTCCTGCCAAATTTTGGACTTGATCTGAGCTTGAAAAAAGTTGGCCGTGATTGCCTTCTTGAAAACAAGACATCTTCAACCCGGCCCATCTGTGACCTTACAGTAGGCTGCATCAGTTTTGATAGGGCTGAAATCCGGATGTTTCATAAATTAGAGCGATAAACCTATAATAATTATTGGTTTACAGTGAGGTATGTAGTAGAAATGATGGGCGTTACGCTGCGTGAGCTGATATCAGTAAACAAGATAACATGTCAATCGCGCATGATATCCAGCTAGAAAACTGCCACTTAGATCGGGATGTCTAGCGTCATTCTCCTCAGAATGAAAGATATCCAGAAACCAGATACTAATTAGTTGGGGCAAAGGATATCATGAAGATCAGGATATTTATGATCGCGGTTTTTTTGACGGCATTTTCTTTTTATGCGTATGGGGATGAAATTGATTATTTCCCTCCTCTCACAAAAATGCCGGCTCATGGAATTACTCTTACTTCTCCTGATGAAAAGGGCTGGTTTGTGTCCGATCCCGACGGGAAAGGAGCCTATCTTTTAAAAGTCGGACCAACCAAAAGCGAAACCTACGCTATTGTCATCACGATGCATTCTAATAATCACATCATAAAATCTGATGATGAACTCCTCGATTACGTTAAACGAATGAACAGAGGCAGTTCAGATCGTTTTAAATACAGATTAACCAACGAGGAATTCAATCGTTCACATGGAGTCTGTTTTGTAAGCTATTATGGCCTAGCTGAGGATCATTTGGCTCCCCAAATGCCCAAAGGGAAGGAGTTTGCACTACTTGAAATATCGGGGTTCTATGCTCGCCACCCGGATGACCCAGGCCTAATAATTCAAGTTGAATATTCTTATCGCTACTACCCAGGCCACGAGGATCTAGATTTTAAGAAAAAGGCCGAATGGGTTTTTAAAAATGCATTTTTCACGAAACCATGAATTGCCCAACCAGCGCCTACACCTGACACCGGGGACGCGTTGTCTCTGAATCTAGTTCAGTGGCCGGTGCAGGTGAGGCTTAACGTTGGCGTGAGGAAAAGTATGAATATCGTACTTATTCAGGCAACTACAGATGATGCATCTGAAATTCTGGCACTTCAGAAAATCGCATACGAAAAGGAGGCAACAATATATGATGACAGGAATATT
>JAQUKQ010000152.1 GCA_028718985.1 Desulfobulbaceae bacterium
ACCAAGCTCTTTATTGATCGCCTGCAGGCCTTGTGGTCTAAGAAACAACTTTTGGTGGCGGCGAAGCAGTGGTCGGCACGTCCTGAGAAAAAAGGGTATCTGATTTCGGTTGCCGCAACATCGGGCAATAAGCTCTTTGTCGGGGCAGAACTCTGTGCGCAGTACGCCTTCGACGCCATTGGCGCTGAGTACGCCGGCAGTTTCTTGGTGCGAGGAGCCGATAGTCGGGGTGAAATGAAAAAAATGTCCGACAAGCTGCATGAGGCTGAGCGCTTTGGCCAAATGATTGCCGGTGGTTCAGGGCAATCCCCTCGTGGATCGTAAGCATATTGCCCCTCATTATCTCTATGCCGTTTCTTCTTTACTCATATCTCATCAGCGAAATGGCGGCCCCCTTCCTGGCCAGTCTCGCTATTCTGACCGCAGTCTTATTCCTTGGCCGCTTGCTGCAAACCTTTGCGCTTGTCTTTGCGCTCGGCATTGGCTGGACGGACTTTCTGCGTCTTACCCTCTATCTGCTCCCTAAGCTGATGATGTTCTCTTTGCCTCTGGCCAGTATGCTGGGGGTTATTTTAGCCTTTAATCGTCTGGGGGCCGATAATGAGTTTTTGGCGCTGCGGGCCGCAGGCGTCAAGTTGCGGCAGATTGTGACGCCGGTTGTGATTTTTGCCACGGTAGTGATGGTATGCGCGGGCTATTCGACTACCGTTCTCATGCCAAAAGGCTTGGTTAATATAGAGATTTTGATGCTGAAGCTGGCTCGCGAGAAGATCGACCGCGGGCTGCAGGAGCAATCATTTAGTGAAAGCATGGCCGGGATCGTCGCCTATGTCGATCAGATCGATCGAGCTACGGGCGAGTGGCAGACTGTCTACCTCTATGATGGCCGAAAACCTAAACGGCCGATGACCATCACCGCCAAGTCTGCCAGGCTGACGGCGGATTATGACAATCTGCTCCTCGGGATGCACCTGAATGACGGCGCCATCGATTATCTTGATCACGAACTCTCTCAGCATATCGATTTCAAGACGTATGTCCTTAACCTGCCGGTGGTGGTTCCCGAGGGGGTGGCTGGTGGGCAGAATAATCCCACCGAGATGTCCCAGAGCAGGCTGCTGGCTGAGGCCAGAAAACTAGGCGATTCCGAACGAAGCCGTAAGTTGCTCATTGAGTACCATCAGCGCTTGATCCTGGCCGTTGGTTGCTTCATCTTGACCCTGCTCGGCCTGCCTTTTGCCGCCCGCTTCCGCCCTGGTGCTAGGCAGATTGCTGTGCCTGTCGGGCTTGGCTCTTTTTTAATTTATTACATCCTGTTCAGTTTCGCCGAGACTCTGGCCGAACAGGGTGGCGGTTTGCCTCTGCCCCTTACTCTCTGGGCACCAAATTTCCTATTTCTTGCCCTGACCGCATTTGTTGTCCTGCGGATGGACAAAGAGACGCTTGTGCCTGCCCCTGCCTCTCTTATGGTGTTCTTCGACCGCTTGCTGCGCCTTATTGCGCGCCGGAGGGGAGGGCGATGAAGCTTATTGATCGCTATATCATTCGGCAGATGGCCGCTAATTTCTTCTTGATCATAAGCGCCTTGACAGCTCTCTATCTCTTGGTCGACGTCTTTGAACGACTTGATGATTTTCAGGGCAGACATCTGCCCGGCAGCTTGGCGGCACGCTACTTTCTTTTGAAGTTGCCCATCATTCTTGATCAGATTAGCCCTGTAAGTCTGTTGCTGGCCGGAATTGTCACCCTCGGTCTGTTGATGAATCGGCGAGAGCTGCAATCGTTGAACGCCGGTGGTGTTAGTAAGATTCGCGTTATGGTTCCCTTTGCGCTGGGGGCGTTGGTTTGTACGGTATTTGGGCTTGCTTCGGCACAGTGGCTGTTGCCGGCGGCAGGGAGGGAGGCAAATCGAATCTGGCGGCAGGAGGTTAATGGAGAACGTGGGGAGGGAATCATGCGGGACGGGGTGACCTTCTTTCGTGGCAAGCTTGGTGTCTATGCCTTTCGTGATCAAGATCAGAGGCACGAAGTCCTGCGGGAATTCCGTTATCAAGAGTTGGACCGATCGGCAGGTGGCGCAGGTTTGATGACTCTCTATGCCAAGAGCGCGACTTATAGTGCTGGGCGTTGGCACTTTAAAAATGGTCAAATTCGGACAGGTGGCGATGATGCGGTACCGGAGCCTTTTAGCGAGAAGGACCTTGCCTTGCCAGAGAAGGCGGCAACTTTTTTCGCGCCTATTGCCCTTGATTTTGAACAACCCCTTCTCACGCTGATTCGCCGTGCTGTGGGAGATGAGCAGCAGACTGGCCACCGTCAGGCGGTGTTGAATCTCAATCGCCGCCTCTCCTTTCTCCTATTAGGCCTGCCGCTACTCTGTCTGGCGTTGCCAATCATCCTTTGCTTCGAGTTGGGTCGTGCCAGCATCAACCTAGCCTTTGCTATCCCGGTCAGCGCCGGGCTTGCCTTCCTGGTCTGGGGCGTATGGAGCGGCATGCAGGCCTTGACGGTAGCCGCGGCGTTACCGACACTGATTGCTTCATGGTCGATTCATCTCCTGTGTGTTGTCAGTGGCGCAATCATTATGGTGCAGAGGCGCTAGTTACAGCTGGTAGTTTAGGCAAACAACAAGGTTACCGGACAGTGGTCGGACCCCATGACCTCGGCTAAAATCCTGGCGTCTTTGACGCGTTTCCTACTGCTGGGGTCAACGCAGAAATAGTCTATTCTCCAACCGATGTTCCTTTGCCTGGCGTTGACACGGTAGCTCCACCAGGTGTACTGTTCCGGCTCCTGGTTGAACTCGCGGAAGGTATCGATGTAGCCAGCCGAGGTGAATTCATCCATCCATTGCCGTTCCGGCAGAGAGTAGCCTGGGTTCTCCTCATTCTCCTTGGGATTTTTCAGATCAATGGCCTTGTGGGCCACATTGAAATCGCCGCAGAGTACCACCGATTTTTGTTGCGCCAAGGTGTTGGCAAAACGGTGTAGGGCATGGTTGAATTCGAGCTTGAAGTCGATGCGTAAAAGACCATGCTGGGCATTGGGGAAGTAGGCGTTGATCAGAAAGAAATCCTCATACTCCAGGGTCAGGACTCGACCCTCTTGGTCAAAGGCGGGCAGGCCGATGCCGCTTATGACCTGCCGCGGCTTCTCTTTACTGTAGACTGCCACACCGGAATACCCCTTTCGCATGGCGGCGGCCCAGAAAGAGTTGTAACCCGGGATGTTGAGCAGTTCGTTCGAGAGTTGCTCTGGGTGGGCCTTGGTCTCCTGGATAGCGAAGATGTCGGGGCTCAGATCGCGAACCAGATCGACAAAACCCTTTTTCTCCATGGCGCGGATGCCGTTGACGTTCCAGGAGATCAAGGTGCGACCGCTCGTCCTTTTCTTAGGCGCGATCTTACGAGGCTTGACACCAAGTTTGGGGCAGAGGTGTTCGACTGGACAAATATCGCAGTGTGGGGATACCGGTTTGCAGGTGCCCTGGCCGAAGGCGACCAGGATGGAGTTGATCGTCAACCAATACCGGTCTGGCAGCTGCTCTCGCAGGGTCATCTCCGTTTCAAGCGGGGTTTTGGTCTCGACGTATCCCCAAATATTCATGATGCGATGGACATGGGTGTCGACGCAGATTGCAGGCTTGGCAAAGGCGACACTTCGTACCAGATTGGCCGTCTTGCGGCCGACGCCAGGCAGAGTCACCAGGTCGTCAATTGCGTCTGGCACCTCTCCTCCAAAGGCGGTCAAGGCCTCTGGCAAACGGTTCAGATAGCCCGCCTTGGCCTTGTAGAATCCCACCGGATAGATAAGCTTGCTGATTGCATCTTCGCTCAACAAACCTAGGGATTGACGATCAGGGGCTACGGTAAAAAGACGTTCCGAGGCCTTGGCCGTAACTTCATCCTTGGTGCGCGCCGACAGGATGGTGGCGACCAGGACTTTGAAGGGGTCTTTTGTCTGCACAGCAATCAGGTCTACTACTGGTGTTTGGTAGCTTTTGACCTCTCTTGCGACGATTTCGATGAGTTGTTCGATGTTGGTCGGCATTGTTCTCCCGGATATTGTTTGGAGTATTTGTTGTATGGTGAATACGTTCCTTATAGTATAAGTCCTCGAGGCAATCAATCCTGCAATCCTCCTTTACCGTAAACCTGTAATCAATGTCGACCCCGCCAAAACATAAGACTAAGCATGAACTCCTGGCCCCTGCCGGTTCTATCGAATCCTTTTTCGCGGCCATGGAGGCCGGGGCAGATGCCGTCTACTGTGGGCTCAAGGAGTTCTCTGCGCGAGCCAAGGCCAAGAACTTCACCTTGGCCGACACCGAACGGCTGACGGCTTATGCCCACCAGCAGGGGAGAAAACTCTATGTCCCCTTGAACACCCTGATCAAGGAGGCCGAGTTGCCGCGATTGATTGAGGTGCTGGCGGAGCTTGCCAGCTTCTCGGTTGACGGACTCATTATTCAGGATCTGGGGCTCTGGCGACTCGCTCGTCAGCACTTCCCTGAATTGCCGCTGCATGCCTCAACCCAGATGACGATCCATAACGCCGCAGGCGTCAAGATGCTGGAGCAGATGGGCTTTCGCCGTGCTGTCCTGGCGAGGGAGCTTTCTCTTGATGAGATCAGTGCGATCCGTCAGCAGACCAAGATCGAACTTGAGCATTTCGTGCATGGGGCGCTCTGTTACTCTGTCTCGGGCCAATGTCTCTTCTCTTCCTATTTGACTGGCAATAGCGGTAATCGTGGACGCTGTGCCCAGCCCTGCCGGAGGCGCTATAGCGAGCGAGGCAAGTCGGGGTTTTATTTCTCGACCAGCGATTTCTGCACTATCAAGCTCTTGCCGAGGCTGGTGGCGGCAGGTGTCATGAGTTTCAAGATCGAAGGTAGGATGAAGAATGCGGAGTACGTTTCGACCGTGGTTTCGGCCTATCGGTCTGTTCTTGATGCCAGCCCTGCCAATCAGGCACAGACCATCAAGGAGGCAGATGAGGCCTTGGCTGAGGCCTATGGCCGGGCGACGACGACGGGGCTGTTGAAGGGGAGTGCGCCGATGGCGATCGCCGCTCCTGCAACCAAGGGTGGCATTGGCCGCTTGCTGGGAGAGGTTGAAAAAATTCAAGGCAATACTGTATCGTTACGCATCGCGGCTGTTGTTCACGTCGGTGATCGGTTGCGTATCCAACCGCAAAGCGATCTGGCAGGTTCGGCCTTTACGGTGCAGGAGATGTTCGTGGCCCAGCAAAAGGTGAAACGAGCGGCTGCCGAGAGCGTTGTTCGCATTGCCACGCCGTTTCGAGGCATTTTTCAGAAGGGCGATCAGGTCTACAAGGTGTCGACCGGCAAGGGCTTTACGATGAGTGAAGAGGCGTGCCTGCGGCGCTTGGCGGCGGTCGATCTGCCTCAAGTGCCAGTGCAGTTGACGATTTCCTGCCGGGCGAATAATCGTCTAACCTTGGATGCACAAGCGGCCGGTTGCTTGTTGACCAAGGAGTATGAGGTGGAGATGCTGCCTGCCGCACATTCACCACTGACGAAGGAGACACTGCGGCCCACCTTTGTCAAGACGGGATTTGCATTGATTCGCTTAGAGAAGTTTGCGGTTGGTGCTCTGCCAGCCGTGGTGATTAAACCCAGCCGATTAAATGAGGTGCGGCGGGATTTCTATGCGGCGCTCAACCACCAGGTAGAGGCTGCTCTCGCTGAGCAACGGTCCAAACGGATTGCGGATGTCGTCGCAGGCCTTCTGCCTGCGTTGCCTCCGAGAGTGC
>JAQUKQ010000153.1 GCA_028718985.1 Desulfobulbaceae bacterium
CGGGGTAGCCATTGCCATCTGTGACACCGGTATCGATTACACCCATCCGCGCCTAGGCGGTGGCGGCTTCCCCAACGCTAAGGTCATTGGCGGCTATGACACCGGGCAGGAGGACACAAACCCCATGGATGCCAATGGCCATGGCACGGCATGCGCCGGCATCGCAGCCGGTGACCTTGGAACAACTGCAGACTATATCGGCGGCGTGGCCTATAGCGCTAAGCTCTATGCGCTCAAAATTACCGATTCCGAGACTGGTGGTTCGGCCTGGACATCGGATATCATCCAGGCCTGGGAGTGGGCCATCACCCACCAGTTTGATGATCCGGCCAACCCCATCATGATCATCAGTACCAGCTTCGGCGGTGGCAGATATCTGACCAACTGCGACAACAGCGAGGCCTCCCTGGCAATCGCCGCGGCCAATACCAATGTTGCCGGCATCAGTATCTTTGTCAGCGCCGGAAACGAAGGATACTGCGATGCCATGGGCAGCCCGGCCTGTGTGAGCCAAGTCATCAGTGTCGGGGCTGTCTATGATGCGGCCTTCGGCATGTACTATCCCTGTGTCAACGCCTTGAGTTGCGTGACGAAAACAGCCCATACGGGATGCGCAACCGGCTATTACGCCCAAGACAACACCGCAGCCGACAAAATAACCTCCTACTCAAACACCGCGGCCTTTCTGACCTTGCTTGCCCCATCCAACCAGTCGTACACCACAGATATCACGGGCACCGCTGGTTACAGTACGAACAGCTACTACTCCTCTTTCGGCGGCACCTCCGCGGCTGCTCCCTATGCGGCAGGGGCCGGAGCGCTCCTGCAAAGTGCCATCAAGGCCACCTCAGGATCGTTTCTCTCGACCGAGGCGCTGAAAAACAGATTGGTGACTTCAGGGGATCTCATTGCCGACCCAAAGGCCGTCAATCGAACGACACCAAGAATCAATCTCCAGAACGCGTTCAGCGTAAACCTCGATTCCGACGGCGACGGGGTGCCTGACCTGCTTGATGCCTTCCCAAACAACCCCAACGAAACTGCCGACTCCGACGGTGATGGTGTGGGGGACAATGCCGACCTCTGCCCAAATGGCAATGACACCATTGATACCGATGGAGATCTGGTCCCCGACGCTTGCGATGCCTTGCCAACCGTTGCCGGTGAATGGGCCGACACAGACGGCGACGGCGTGGGAGACAACATGGACAACTGCGTGCAAGTTGCTAATGCCGATCAGCTTGACGCAGATAATGACGCCAGGGGCAATGCCTGTGACCCCTCAATCGATGACGCTAACTACGGCTCTGTGCTGGGTGCCCCCCACAATGAAACCCGTGGCATTCACTGTAACACCTGCCACACTTACTCCCTGTGGTGGAAATACTCCCCCCTCAATGTTGGTGACCCCATCTACCAAGCAATGAACAACACCATGTGCACCAACTGTCACGGCACGCATGGACCGGGCCAGCAGATCAAAGCCGTACACTCCAGTGATGCCATGGGCATGCAGCATCGGGTGGGCCTCGGCCCTTGGACGGTAAAGTGTATCGACTGCCATGCCCCTCATAACCAAGCCCAACTTGACTGGCGGGCAGAGAATGCCAGCGAACTATACCTGGCAACCGGCACCATAACCGGCAATGTGGCAGTCCATGGCGGCCAAACAACATTCACCTACACGATCAGCACCATCGCCCCAGAATGGAGTAACCGAGCGTCTTGGAGCCGCAAGAACGACTTGCCCCCGGCCAGTGGCCTGATTTTGGTCGAAGACACTGGCCAAGCCAGAAACACCTTTGAAGTCATTGCCGCCGATGCCACAACCATCACCGTCAAAGGTGGTCTTGACCCTGCCGCTACCGGAAGTCCCTTCGGCATTATCTACGGACAGGCGATCAAGTCGCATATCCAAACACCATCGTCAGGGAGTCGGGAGGTCAAGTTCTTTAATCCACTCGACCCAGCAGGTGGCTTTACGGATCAGCATGACCCGGTGACCGGTATCTGCCAGGTCTGTCATGCCAACACACTGTATTGGAACGCCACAGGCACGGTCTTTGACGATCTGTCCCATTCCGGATCAGGCCTGACAAAATGCACCAACTGCCATGTGCCTAGTCTGGGATTTAAGCCCCTGCGCTAGCCGGTCAGCGAAAAGCTATCGATTTCCAGTAGCGGCACACAACCGTTCAAACAATCAAGAGGAGGAAGCCTTATGACTGATGAGAGCAAGTGCCCGGTAACAGGCAAAACCAGCAAACAAGTCGCCGGCAGTGGCACGTCAAACCGAGATTGGTGGCCGAAGCAGTTGAATCTCGATATTCTGCACCAGCACTCCTCCAAATCCAATCCGATGGGCGAGAATTTTAACTACTCGGCAGAGTTCAAGAAACTCGACCTTGCTGCCGTGAAGAAAGACCTCTGCGCCCTGATGACCGACTCGCAGGACTGGTGGCCAGCGGACTGGGGGCACTACGGCGGGCTCTTTATCCGGATGGCGTGGCACAGTGCCGGCACCTACCGTATGGGTGACGGCCGTGGCGGGGCTGGATCCGGCTCCCAACGTCTTGCGCCCCTTAACAGTTGGCCGGACAATGTAAACCTCGACAAAGCGCGTCGCTTGCTTTGGCCGATCAAACAGAAATACGGCAGGAAAATCTCCTGGGCCGATCTGATGATCCTCACCGGCAACTGCGCGCTCGAGTCGATGGGCTTTAAGACCTTCGGCTTTGCCGGTGGCCGCGAGGATGTCTGGGAGGCGGAAAAGGATATTTATTGGGGCTCGGAGGACACGTGGCTTGGAGACCAGCGCTACACGGGCGACCGAAATCTTGAAAATCCTCTTGCCGCCGTGCAGATGGGTCTGATTTACGTCAACCCGGAGGGGCCGAACGGCAAGCCGGATCCGGTTGCCTCCGGCCGTGATGTTCGAGAAACCTTTGCGCGCATGGCGATGAACGACGAAGAGACCGTTGCGCTGGTGGCTGGCGGGCACACCTTCGGCAAGTGTCACGGTGCCGGTCCTGCTTCGCATGTGGGTCCTGAACCTGAAGGTGCTCCCCTTGAAGAGCAGGGGCTTGGCTGGAAGAGCAACTTCGGCAGCGGCAAAGGCGGCGATACGATCAGCAGTGGTATCGAGGGTGCCTGGAAGCCAAACCCGATCAAATGGGATATGGGCTATTTGAAGGTGCTGTTCAAATACGAGTGGGAACTGGTCAAGAGCCCGGCTGGCGCGAATCAGTGGTTGGCCAAGGACGTGGCAGATGAGGACATGGTGGT
Organism: Desulfobulbaceae bacterium; assembly: GCA_028718985.1. GTDB lineage: Bacteria > Desulfobacterota > Desulfobulbia > Desulfobulbales > VMSU01 > VMSU01. The sequence goes on from JAQUKQ010000153.1 coordinate 3,286, forward strand.
TGACGCGCACGACCCGTCGAAGAAGAGTCGGCCGATGATGACCACGGCGGACCTCTCGTTACGCTTCGACCCGATCTACGAGCCGATCGCGCGGCGCTACCTGCAGAACCCAGCGCAATTCGCAGACGCCTTCGCCCGGGCCTGGTTCAAACTGACCCACCGCGACATGGGCCCACGTTCGCGCTATCTCGGTCCGGAGGTCCCGACCGAGGAACTGATCTGGCAAGACCCGTTACCCGCCGTCGATTACAAGTTGATCGACGACAGGGACATTGCAGCCCTGAAGGGTAAGATTCTTACCTCTGGCCTTTCTGTTTCTCAACTGGTCACGACCGCCTGGGCCTCGGCATCCACCTTCCGAGGTTCTGATATGCGTGGAGGTGCAAACGGGGCGCGTATCCGTCTGGCCCCGCAAAAGGATTGGGAAGTCAACCAGCCTGACCAGCTCATAACTGTGCTGCACACCCTTGAGGGAATTCAAAAAGAGTTCAACAACGCGCCGTCAGGTGGCAAGAGGGTCTCACTGGCCGACTTGATTGTCCTGGGCGGCTGCGCAGCTGTCGAACAGGCGGCGAAGAAGGCCGGTTATGAGATAACAGTTCCCTTCTCGCCGGGACGCACGGATGCGTCGCAGGAACAAACCGACGCGACGTCCTTCGACGTGCTCAAACCAGTTGCCGACGGTTTCCGTAACTACCTTAAAACCAAATACGCCGTAACGGCAGAAGAACTGCTGATTGATCGAGCCCAACTGCTGACCTTGACCGCGCCGGAGATGACGGTTCTCATTGGCGGCATGCGCGTCTTAAATGCCAATTTCGGACAGTCCCCGCACGGCGTCTTCACCAAGCGGCCGGGGACGCTCAGCAATGACTTCTTCGTCAATCTGCTCGACATGAGCACAACGTGGATGGCAAGCGAGGAAGATGCGGGCGTCTTTAAGGGTCGTGATCGCAAGAGCGGCGCACTCAAATGGACCGGCACCCGTATCGACCTCATCTTCGGATCAAACTCCCAGCTTCGGGCTTTGGCGGAAGTCTACGGGTGTGAAGACTCCCAAGAAAAGTTCCTGCACGACTTTGTCGTGGCGTGGAGCAAGGTCATGAATCTCGACCGTTTCGATCTCGCCGGATGACTGCACCAATACCTTCTAGGTAAGAAATGGGGCAAAGTGAGTCAGGCAAGTCAAACACAAACAAAAACGAGGAGAGGGGCAACTTCGACTATTGCCTCTCTCCCATCATTGCTTGGAGATCCCTTCCATGTCTAATCCTAATGCCCCACTTTTCATTATTCCTGGCTTCATCTCCATTGTCACCGTTGCCTACTTTGTCGGCACATACAATAATTTCATCAAGTACCGTAACCGCATTGAAGAATCCTGGAGCAGCATCGATATCGCGCTGAAGCGCCGAGTCAACTTGATTCCCAATTTGGTCGAGGTCGTTCGCGGCTATGAGGAACACGAAACGGAATTGCTGCAAAAGGTCAGTCATCGCTTTTCAGAAAACCGAGACGCCCCAACGCGCATGGAAGAGGAGAGTAAGCTCTCCCGTTCATTGCACGGCTTGATGGCCGTGGCGGAAGGCTATCCCGATTTGAAAGCCAGCGACAATTTTCTGAGCCTGCAACAGAATCTTAACGAGATCGAAAAAGAAATCCAGCTCACCCGTAACCGTTATAACGCCGAAGTCCGTAAGTACAACACCCTGGTGGAATCCTTTCCCAGTCTTTTTATCGCCAGGAAATTCGGCTTCACGAAAAGGAACTATTTTACCCTGGAACTCGCCAGCGAGGTAGACCCGCTACGGGTGGATTTCTCGGATAAGAGTCCCGCACAGGCTAGTTGACGAGGGTTGAGACCTCCAGTGATTTTCCCTCGCCTGCCCATAATCGATCATAAACGAAAACAGCCCAAGCGGCTGAGGGCTGTTTTCTCTTTCATCCCTTGCACAGCAACGACCCTGCGGCTCCACACTCTCCAGCTCAAAAGACCGCCCCGATGAAACTCATCTTCTCGAACCACTACGAAGCGCTCGAAACTGCCCTGCTTGACGACTTAGCCATAACGCCTCAGGAGCCCTTCGCCCCCCAGCATATCGTCATCCCGAACCTCGCCATCCGCCGCCGTCTGGAGCTTGCTATTGCCGACCGCTTCGCCGTCTGTGCCAACCTCAACTGCGGCTATCTGGCCCAGTGGCTCTGGCAACAGATCGGTGCCTTTGTCTCGGTGCCAGAGGTGTCGCCCTTTGCGCCAAGCCTGCTGGTTTGGCGGATCAATCGATTCCTTTCAAATGCCACCCTGCTCGAATCTAAGCGGTTGCAAGAATACTGCAACAAGGCCGACGAGGTCATGCGTTTCGAGTTAGCCACCCGCATCACCACGCTCTTTGATCACTACCTGACCTATCGCCCCGAGTGGTTAAGCGCCTGGTCAGAGCACAAAGCGGCCGATATCG
>JAQUKQ010000154.1 GCA_028718985.1 Desulfobulbaceae bacterium
GAGTAGAGATGGTTATGCCAGGGGACAATGTGTCAATTGATGGTAGCCTGATCACACCGATAGCAATGGAAGAGGGATTACGCTTTGCAATTCGTGAAGGTGGCAGAACTGTTGGTGCTGGCGTCATTAATAAGATAATCGCATAGTAAAAATCTCGCTGGAAGGCGACTTTTTTGAGAACGCATACTTTATTTTAGGATTACCAATGAGAGATATCATAACGCTTGGATGTACAGATTGTAAGCAGAGAAACTACACAAGCACAAAGAATAAACGGAAAACTCCTCAAAAGCTTGAATTTAAGAAGTTTTGCCCGTTCTGTCGTACGCATACACTCCATAAAGAGACAAAGTAATATTGCGCAGGCCAGTAGCTCTAATGGTAGAGCATCGGACTCCAAATCCGAGTGTTGGGGGTTCGAGTCCCTCCTGGCCTGCCATTCTTGTTTGAGTGCTCCTGTCTTTGCTGCGGTTCATGAAGTTATAAGGCAGTTGTAGTCCAACGTAAATGAAGTTATTGCGAGAGTAAACACAATGGCAAAAGATAGTAGACTTAACGCCAAGAACGATGCGCCGCTAGAGGAAAAGCCAAAGCTAAGCGTTGAAACGGTTAAGACCTTCTATGGGGAGGTGAAAAATGAATTCAGCAAAATCGCCTGGCCCGATAAAAAGCATACGGTAGCATCTACTGGTGTGGTCGTTGTCCTTGTCATGATCATTTCGTTTTATTTAGCATCCGTTGATCTTGTTATCGGAAAAATGATTGGCGCGGTGTTGAGATAACATCCTTACGCCGAATGTTGCCGCACGGGATATGCGAATGGGTCCTGGCGGAAATTATGACAGTCAAGGCGTGTCCTTGATTGTGTTATGTGTTTAGATGCAGTTATGAATTGGGAATAGTAATGGCGAAGCGTTGGTATATTGTAAATACATTTTCTGGTTTTGAGGAAAAAGCTAAGGCTGCTTTGCTTGAGCATATCAAAAATAATAACCAAGATGAGTTGTTTGGTGAGGTGCTGATTCCTACCGAGCAAGTCGTCGAAATGGTCAAAGGCTCAAAGAAGACCTCTGCGCGAAAATTCTTTCCCGGGTATATTCTGGTCAATGTCGATCTTTATGATGACGATGGCAATATGAGGGAAGTTGCTTGGCATACAGTTATTGATACATCGAAAATTTCCGGGTTCATTGGTAATGCCATGAGACCTGATGCTTTGTCTGAGGAAGAGGCGGAGAAGATTATCAACAGGATTAAGGTTGGCGCATTGAAGCCAATTCCAAAAGTTTCCTACGAAGTAGGTGATGCTGTTCGGGTTACCGATGGGCCTTTTAATAATTTTCAGGGTGTTATTGAGCAGGTTTATCCTGATAAAGGTCGAGTAAAGGTTATGGTAAGTATATTTGGCAGGGAAACACCGGTTGAACTTGAATATATCCAGGTTACCAAGAGCTAATCTGTCCAACATATTGAAATGTTGTAATTTATTTTTTTAATAGGAGTTAGAAATGGCTAAGAAGATTACAGGGTATATTAAGTTGCAGGTTCCTGCTGGAAAGGCAAATCCGTCGCCCCCAATCGGTCCGGCTCTCGGTCAACATGGTGTCAATATAATGGAGTTTTGCAAGGCATTTAACGCAAAGACTCAGAGCGAAGGGGATATGATTATCCCTGTCGTTATTACCGTTTTTGCGGATCGTTCTTTTACCTTCATTACAAAAACACCTCCTGCGTCAGTCTTGCTGCTAAAGGCCTTAAATGCCGCGAAGGGGTCTAGTAATCCGAAAAGAGAAAGAATTGGTAAGATTTCTAAGGAAAAAGTTAAAGAAATAGCGACGCTCAAATTGCCGGATCTCAATGCCTATAATGTTGAGTCGGCGATAAAGATCATCGAAGGCACTGCGAAGAGTTGTGGTATTACGATCACTGAGTGATTTCCTTGTTATTAAATAGTAGGTAATGTTGTTACATTTTGGGTGATTATTATGGCTAAAGTTGGAAAAAAACATAAAGAAAGTTTGTCGAAAGTTGACTCTCAGCAGTTTTACACAATAGACGATGGCATAGCGCTTTCTCTTCAATGTGTACGCAATAAGTTTGATGAGTCGATTGATCTTGCTGTTCGTCTTGGCGTTGATCCGAGACATGCAGACCAGATGATTCGGAGCAGTCTGGTATTGCCTAACGGAACCGGCAAAGTTGAGCGTGTCTTGGTTTTCGCCAAAGGAGACAAGGTCAAAGAGGCCTTGGACGCAGGCGCTGACTATGCAGGAAGTGATGAATATGTCGAGAAGATCCAGGGCGGGTGGATGGATTTTGAGCGGTGTGTTGCAACGCCTGACATGATGGGCACCGTGGGTAAAATTGGTCGTGTCCTTGGTCCGCGTGGATTGATGCCGAATGCTAAGCTTGGGACTGTCACCTTCGATGTTGGTAGAGTTGTTCAGGAGATCAAGTCTGGTAAGATTGAATTCAAAGTCGATAAGGCCGGTATTATTCATGCCATGATTGGCAAGGCCTCTTTTGGTGTCGATAAGTTGCGTGAGAACGCATTGGCATTGATCGATAAACTTAATCACTTGAAACCTGCTAGTGCGAAAGGAATTTATTTGCGTGGTGTTAGCCTCTCTTCTACGATGGGCCCAGGAATTAAACTTGACACCTTGCCGCTTCGCACGATCGTTCGTTAATTTCTCTCCCCGCTGAATTTCTCAAATAGGCCCTGCTCAAGCAACGTTGAACAGGGCCTATTTGAGTGTACGAAATGTAAATGATCCACTTACGAGGGTCATTTATCGAGTCTAATTTCCCCTCCTAGCAATGCTCTGTAGTACAGTTTTTGTTGTTGGTCTATAGGGTAGATGTTTTGAGGCGTTAACTGCACGATGCTGAGCAGTATTGAAGTCGAAGACAGCAGGTTCCATCATTGGTTTAATCGAGGGGATACTCTAAATGCCTTCGTCCTGCCGAGACAAGGATTTCTCACAAGTCCATTCACGTCGACCTCGACTGTTCTTATAACTAAAATCTGATAGTTCTAAAAGGGGGTGAATTTCATTGAACCGCGAAGAAAAGGTATCGGTTGTCGAAGAGTTGTCTGATAAATTTGCTAAGGCGTCAATCGCCGTAGTAAGTGATTATCGAGGTCTGACTGTTTCCGAATTTGAACAATTGCGTATTGCGTTAAAGAAGTGTGACTCAGAAGTTAAAGTCGCTAAAAATACGTTGTTGCGCAAAGCGACGCAAAGTACAGAATTTGCATCATTGAGCGATCACTTTAAGGGCACGACGGCAGTAACGCTTGCCTATGGTGATCCAGTGAGTCCAGCAAAAGCGATTGTTGAATTTGCTAAAGGACACGCAAAGTTGAGTATCAAGAGTGCCGTTTTGGGTGGAAAGGTCTTGTCGTTAGATGACTTGACAGCACTGTCCACTCTGCCGAGTAGAGACGTTTTGCTTGGTCAGCTTCTTTCTGTCATGCAGGCTGTTCCAACGAGTTTTGTGAGGGTGCTGAATGCGATCCCGCAAAAACTTGTGTATGCGTTACAAGCAATTAGCGAGAAAAAAGATCAATAATTACATTTTATAATCAATTTTGCCGTATTGAAACGGCACTGTCGAATTCTTTGGAGGAATTGAAATGGCTGTATCTAAGCAAGATGTTATCGATTTTATCGCAAACATGACCGTTCTTGAGCTTTCTGAATTGATCAAGGATATGGAAGAAAAATTTGGTGTTAGTGCCGCTGCTCCTGTTGCCGTTGCTGCTGCTGGTCCTGCCGTTGCTGCTGCTGGTCCTGCTGAAGAGCAGACCGAGTTTGATGTTATTTTGAAGTCTGGTGGTGACAAGAAGATCCAAGTTATCAAGGAAGTTCGTGCCATCACTTCCCTTGGTTTGAAAGAGGCAAAGGACATGGTTGAAGGTGCTCCTTCACCGATTAAAGAAGGTGTTAGCAAGGCTGAAGCCGCAGACATCAAGGCTAAGATAGAGGCTGCTGGCGGTACTGTCGAAATCAAGTAGTTTTTTCTATATGCTTTCTCGTATCTCTTGAGAGGGAGCGAGGAAGGCACATGACGGCACTAAAACGTTGCGGGTATTCCGTAACGTTTTAGTGCGTTTTTGTGTGATATTATTGGCTCACAACGAAACTGAATAAGGTAAGACGAATTTTTAGTAGGAAAGACAGTATATTATGTTGAGGATATCTTGTTTTTCCTGTTGAGCAAATGGTGAGGGCAGGTCTGTAATGAAGATAATGAAAAGAGTTAGGAAGAGCTTTGCTAAAATAGGTGAGGCTATTGAGAAACCGCATCTTATCGAGATGCAGCAACTGTCTTACGATAAATTCTTACAAATTGATGTTGATCCGGATGATAGAGCTGATATCGGCCTACAGGGGATCTTTAAAAACATCTTTCCCATTGAAGATTTCAATGGTGCCTGTTCTCTTGAATTTGTTCGTTATACATTCGGTGAGCCGAAATATACAGTTGAAGAGTGTATCGAGCGTGGCATGACCTATGAGGTTCCCATCAAAATCACCGTTCGATTGATCACCTTCGATGTTGATGTTGATACGCAGGTGAAAAGCATTCGTGACATCAAGGAGCAGTCTGTATACCTCGGTAGTTTGCCGTTGATGACTAAGGCTGGTGTTTTCGTCGTCAACGGAACAGAACGAGTTATTGTCAGTCAGCTTCAGCGTTCTCCTGGACTTTTTTATGCCCACGATGATGGCAAAAATCATTCGCTCGGTAAATTGCTGTATTCCGCACGTATTATTCCTGTTCGAGGTTCGTGGATCGATCTTGAGTTTGATGCCAAGGATGTTTTGTATGTCCGCATTGACCGCCGTCGTAAATTTCCGGTAACGACCCTGCTCAAGGCCTTAGGGCAGAGTGCTGACGAGTTGCTCAGCTTTTTCTATCCTACGGAGAAAGTTATGCTTGCCGAGGGCAAGTTCTATAAGGCCTTTAGCGAGGAGTTAGCGGTTGGCCTCCGTGCCCCCCATGACTTTGTCAATCCTGAAACAGGGGAGGTATTGGTAAAGCAAGGTCGAAAAATTGGCAAGGCGTTGGCAAAGAAGATTATGGATTCCGGTTTTGACCGGGTCGAGATCGAACCTGCTAGCTTAATTGGCCAGATTGTCGCGCAAGATATTGTCAATACGACAACAGGAGAGGTGATTATTCCTTGTAACGGGGAGATTACCGAGTCTGTCCTTGAGTCAATAGAGGCCATCGGTATTGTATCGTTTACCACTCTTTTTATCGACGGGATCAAATTTACCGATTCATTCCGGAAAACTTTGGCTCTGGACAAGGTTAACACCTCGGAAGAAGCGTTGATTGAAATCTATCGGCGTTTACGTCCAAGTAGTCCCCCGACGATGGAAGTGGCAACCAACTTTTTTGAAGGTCTTTTCTTTAATCCTGACACCTATGATCTCTCCGAGGTCGGCCGATTTAAGATAAACGCCAAGCTTGGAACCAATACGGACATCAGTATTCGGACGTTAACCAAGGATGACATTATATTGTCAATCCGACAGTTGGTGCGTTTGAAAGATGCGCAGGGGCCGGTAGATGATATCGACCACCTTGGTAATCGCCGAGTGCGGACGATCGGAGAACTCGTCGAGAATCAGTATCGTGTCGGTTTGGTTCGCATGGAAAGGGCAATTAAAGAACGG
>JAQUKQ010000155.1 GCA_028718985.1 Desulfobulbaceae bacterium
GGTTTTCTGAGTTGTCTAACTCAGGACCAAAAAAAGCCGTTATCACGGCGGGAGAGGGGCACGATTACATGCAGGATGGGAATTTTTGGTTGGGGAAAGAATGGCTGTTGGGAATGATTTTTTCGGGGCACGGGAAATTATCGAGGCGCGAAAAAGTACGGTGTGAAAGTCCCCTTATCGCTTTCCTGCTCGCAGCGCTTCTTTTCTCCCCAACGTCCTCGTGGGCAGATGGCATTGTCAATCGGCAAACACAGAGCAGCGACTACACCAGGACCTTGACCCGTCATGCTGCAACGGATGGTCTTGATGCCATCGTCTATAATCCAGCCGGGGTCATGAGAATGAAAAATGGCCTCCAAGCTCAGCTTGACAGTACCGTCATTTATAAAGAGTACGTCAATACTGTGCCGGGATATGGTGAATTGAAAGACAGCAATCGTTTCGGGATTATCCCCGGCTTTTTCTCTCTGTATAAGCAAGATCGCTGGGCCGGTTTTTTTTCGGTAACGATTCCTGGCGGCGGAGGGATTGTTGATTACGACAAAGGGGATGCGGCAACTGTCACAGTAGCTAATTCGATCATCAGCGCAACGCCGTATAATAGAGTTGACCGGATGAGCCTTGAAGCCAGCAGCGTTTACTATGGATTGACAGCGGGTGCTGCTTATGCCTTCAGTGACAGCTGGTCTGTAGCTGCCGGGCTTCGGCAGGTTGAGGCCGACATTGAGGTTGATGCCAATATCGGTCTTTCGGTCAGTGGTTTTGCCGCGCGAGACTTTAAGGTCAAATATGATCAAGAGGCCAATGGCATGAGCGGATTCTTCGGCGTGGATTATACCCCGTCCGATCACCTCACGGTGGGGCTTCTCTACCAAAGCAACACCAGGCTTCTTTTTGACACCACAGTGGATCGTGATGATGTGCATGCGGTTGGTACTTTTGCTAAGAGCCGCGAGGATCTGCCTGGCCTGCTTGCGGCCGGGATTGGCTTTAGGCTCCGGCCTGATTTAAGACTTGATGTCAACTATACGTTGTTTCTGGAAAAGAACGCCACCTGGGAAGGTCGTCTTGCTGGTCAGGGAAACAGCTCTGATATCGCCGCCTCTGCCGAATATACCTGTACCCCACAGTGGAAGGTCAACTTGAGCGGCAAGGATACTCGCAGAAATATTACCCCTGATGCGATGGGGGCGGAGTCTCCGGAGCTTGACTCTGTCACTGTCTCGGTTGGTGCGGTCTGGACACCGACGTCCCTCTGGCGATTCAATTTCGGATTGGGCGAAGCCTTTTTTGAGGATGCCGTTACATCGCGTGGGGTTAGGTATGAGAAAGAGGCTTGGGCCTTGTCGACAGCAGTGCAGCGGAACTTTTAACGGCTGCTGATTGTTTTTGGATCATGGACTACTTCACTGTGGCCATGATTTTTTCGATACTGGCACGAAGTTCATCCTCAGGGGTCTCATCGCTTTTCATCACCTCGCTAAAGCGGTTCAGCAAGGCCCTGGCCTTTCGCAGATCACCTTTTTGTTCATAGAGGCGATACAGGGCACGGGTCAACTCTTCACTGCTTGGTTCAATTGACCACACCTTTTCCAGTACCGTCAACGCGCCACCGATTTCCCCCCTGCCTATCAGATGTTGACTCCAAAGAAGGCCAGTTTGCGCCAGCTTGAGGCGTAATTTTTCGCAGAAGGCAGCGGCTTGTTCGTCAAAAAAAAGATCATCGGTAAAGCAACCCTGCCACAGATTCAGGGCGCTGGAGAAACAGTTTCCTGCCTGCCACCACTCCTCTTTGGTCACATGCTGCATTCCTTGATCAAGGGTCTCCGTAAATTCGGAGGCATCGAGCCAGGTGTTTTGCAGGCTGAGGACTCCCTTTTGGATCACCAGATATTCCTTGATCGGGTAAGGAAAGATGAGATCTGCCAAGGTCTTGCGCAGGCGATTGACAACCGTGTCGATTTTGGCTCTTGCCTTATCTGGAGGACTGTCCGGCCATAGGGTGAGTATCACCTTGTGTAAGCCAATTTGGAGATCTGGGGAGGAGAGGAGCAGGGCGAGAAGTTGGCGGTGGGTTTGAGAAAAGTGTTGTCCACCCACAATCTCTTTCTGGCCGATCTTCAGAACGAAATTCCCTAACACAGAAATTTGTAGCAGGGGGACCGTCTTGCCGTTGTCAAGGATTGCGACCAGGTGTTTCTTGCGGGCGAGGAGTCTTGCGTAACCGGTTTCTATCTTTAGCCGCACTGCAGCCTGCAATACAGGGCCCATCACTGCCGGTATCCAGGCACGCAAGTGGGTGTAACTGTTCTCTCGCATGAGTCGTAGGCACTCTTTGATGTCTTGCTTGGCCTCCTGCTCTTGACCGTGACGCAGCAAGCAGAACGCTTTGGCGAAATGACCATAGGCCAGCAGATAATTGATTTGCTTCTCGCTGGCCATTTTCATGCCCTGCACAATATGCTCTTCAGCATCGTTTTTGTCCAGCAAACCTGAGACAAGTCCCCGCATGATATGGACAAATATCATCGTGAATGGCCCAGCGCCAAGGGTAGCAACTTCAAGCGCCCGTTGCATGGTCGCCTTTTCGGCATTGTCCCCCCTCATCCCCTCCAAAAATGATCTCCACATCAGGAATTGACACTCCAGGAAAGGTTGCCTTTGTGCCGCGCCGGAATGGAAGGCTTGTTCAAGCAATTGAGCCGCTTTCTCATAACGGGCCTGGCCAATGGCGCTATGCACATCAAAAAGCATGAGCAGTGAGCCAATGGTGGTGTTGTTGACGACGGTACTACCGATTGCGTCGACTAAGGCAGTTCTCTGCTGCAGGTAGTTTTCGTGGTCTCCTTCAGTGTCGAGGCGATTGACCAGAAATGTCCTGAGCTGTGCCTTGGCCAATCCACCTATGCGTCTGTTTGACAACAACAGATATCCCTTCTCGGCAAAGGCAAGGGCCTGATGGCGCATGCCCCGGACATGGTACAGATAGCCCGTGATCAGCATGGTGGCACCAAGGATGTTTGGCAGATTCTCTTGTTCGGCAAGTTGTGTGGCGATTTTCACATAGCGGAAGGCATTCTTCTCTTCCGCCTCAAACAAAATGTAGCCGAAGGCAATATTTTTGGCGACCAAGGCCTTTACCATTGGCGTGAGCACGTCTTCGAGAAGGGCAAACAGTTCGTTTGCGCGTGGCAGCAAAGACTCGCCCACCGCAAACATGCCGGAGACCTCCGAGTGAAAACTGATCAGGCAGGAAAGGCTGATCAATTCGCCGATGTTATCATGGGATTCGGCGAATGAGGCGTTGGCGGCATTGAGCAGTTCCATTCCTCTGGCGGCGGATTGACGGGCCAGCAATCCTGCAAAGAGGAGAAACCAACCGGATCGTTGCATGATCTTGGTGGGGATAGCGCCGATTATTCTTCCTAAGGTGGCGACACGATCTTGGATGACGAGCCGCAATCCAGATTGGGCGAGAAACTGTTCGAGTCGCTCGTAATCAGCCATTTTAATCAGGTAGGAGATAGCTGTTTCGGTACGGCCATGTCTCTGGCTATAGGCAAAGGCCGTAGACAAAATGGAGTGTATCTCCTCTCTCGAGAGCGTTTCGGCGGCGAGGACTTGCAATGCCTGTTGGAAAAGATCGTGAAAGCCATAGACATTTTCATCGTCAAAGGAACGCACGAAGTAGTTTTGTTGTTGCAGCGTTTCGAGCGCTGTACCGATGTCAGCACGTCCGGTTACCTCATGGGCCAGATCAGTAGGGATGTCTTCCAGGAGAGAGAGTTGCAGCAGAGAGCGGCGCAGGTTTTCCGGCAAGGTGTTGAGCAATTCCTCTTGAAAATAGGCATTGAGACCATGTTGGAACTTGTTGTCCAGGCAACCTTCCGCCTTTCTGCCGGAGCCAAGATAACGAGCAGTCAGTACCAGGCCCATGGCCCAGCCGCCGACAAAGGTGTTGATCTGCAAGGCGGTTTGTCGAGCCAATGGTGAGTCCAGCATGATCTCGAGGAGTTCAACGCCTTCTCCTGCATCGAGGGCCAGATCATCATTGTCAAGATAGAGCGTCGCTCCACCAAATTTCACCCGCTTTGATTTCAGCGCGACTGGTCGCCGAGAGAGCAACATGAAGGAGAGGGTGGCCGGCGCGGTGTGGAGGAGATGATCCAGGAGGGCGAGTGAGGCCTCTGACGCTTCCAGCAGGTGCAAGTCATCGAAGACCAAGAAGAATCGTGGCGACACGGTTTCACCCAAGTGGTGCAGCATATCGTTGATGCAATTCGGCAGATCGAGGTTCGTTGCCCCTCCGTTTGAGATCATTCCCCAGGATTGGCAATCGGTAAAGCCATCGACCGAACGGCGGATTCCTTCAAAGAGGGCGCTGATAAAGTAGAGGGGGTCGTTGTCTTCCTGCCGTACTTGATACCAAACATAGGAAGATGCCGCCTGGGAGAGGGCCTGGATGGCGGTGGTGGTTTTTCCTTGACCGGCCTGCGCATCAAAAAAAATGTACTGGTAGTCGGAAGAGGGGGCGAAGTGGGTTGCGATCAGCCGTCGCCGGGGCAGCATCTTGTTGGCCGCAAAGCGTGGCGGGGCGTATTTGTTGGCGGGAATTTGCAGACGTGTCAGGTGCGTATTGGTCATTGCTCGACTTTTCCCTGGGGGGGATTTTTGGTTACGTTTGTCACGTCTTGCCGTTGTGGTGCCAGTTACCTGGACAACTAATAGCGATTTTTTTGAAAAAAAAATAGCAAAAATGGCAAAAACGGAGCCGATGTCAGAAAAATGTAAGATCCATATGGTAAGGGGTATGCACAATGGCCGTCATTTCATGTTCAGGGGGTGAAGTCGAAGGGTTTGCAGAGCCTGTTCGTACCTATGGCAGTACCGATCGAACCTTGCTGGGCACTACTGAAAAAGGAGAAAGGCATGAAATCAGAGATCATACCGATTACTCGGGCGTTGCCGCCTGTGAGCGCAAAGAACGATGGCCAAGGGGCGGTTGTCGAGCGGCTTTGTCTTGAGTTGGCACGGGTTATGGAGTTGCGGCGGCAAAGCGAGCAGGAGCTTCAGGAGATTCGCGCACGAGCCATTGCCCAGGATAAGCTCGCCGCCCTGGGGCAACTTGCCGCCTGTACAGCCCATGAGATCTGTCAACCCCTCTCTTTTATCAGAATTTTTTGTGACTCGTTCATCAAGGACAGCGATGCTGGAACCGTGCCCACGTCAGAACTCTCTGTCGAGGCCAAGGAGGCATGCCGTCAGATTGTCCGCATCCAGAAGATCATCCAGGAGACCCTGCACTTTGCCAGGCCGGCGTCAGATTCGTTTGTTCCTCAGAAGCCTGCGCTGCTCCTTGAGCGGACCTTGATCCTCATGAATCCCTTGCTAAAGCGTTCAGGGGTAAAACTCATGCAGTCGAGTGATGCAGGTCTTTTGCCGATCAGGGGCAGTGCCGGCATGCTGGAGCAGATTTTTGTCAATCTCCTGCAAAATGCAGCCGATGCCCTGGCTAATCAGGCTGAGAAGAAGATTCATATTCGTTTCCGGCAGCAGAAACGGAGTTTGCTGATTTCTGTTTGCGACAATGGGCCTGGAGTGCCGGAGGAGATTCGGGAAAAGATCTTTGAGCCCTTCTTTACCACCAAGGCTTG
>JAQUKQ010000156.1 GCA_028718985.1 Desulfobulbaceae bacterium
GGGTCATTTTCCCGATAGCCCCACACCCATTCCTTGTTTTCATAGCATTTGTCGCTGGTGATGTTCACAATGGCTCTAATGGAATCTATTTGTCGACAGGCCTCAAAGACATTAACCGTTCCCATGACATTGGTTTCAAATGTTTCTATCGGGTTTTGATAGGATTTCCGAACAAGAGGTTGAGCCGCCATATGAAAGATGATATCTGGCCGAAAAGCTTCAAAGGCTTTCCGTAATTTTTCTAAGTTACGGATGTCTCCCCAGATTGTTTCAAAATCCAGGCTTAGAATTTCGTGGTGATTAGGATTTGTCGGTAAATCTAAGGAATAACCAACAACTTTGGCCCCCAGTTTCAGTAGCCACAAAACAAGCCAAGATCCCTTGAAACCAGTGTTGCCCGTGACAAGAACTCTTCTGTTTTTATACGCGTTATCGAACATAGTGTTTTAGCTCATGGCTAACTCGTAGCTGTGACAAAATTAATAAGCTCTTTTCTATATATCTAACCCCTAAGAGCTAAGAGCCAACAGCCAAGAGCTAATAAGCTAATCCCACACCTTCCACTCAGCCTTGCCCTCTGACCACAGCCTATTTAAGTACTCCATATCTCTGATACTATCCATACAGGCCCAAAAGCCCGTGTGTCTATAAATCATAAGTTGTCCTTCACGTGCTATCTTTTCCAAAGGGCCTATTTCGAAATCACAATTATCGTCTGCTGAAAGATAATCAAAGACACCTTTATCGAAGACAAAAAATCCACCGCTTATAAGGCCGCCACTGTTTTGGGGCTTTTCAGTAAAAGATTCTACCTGATCACCCCTGATCTTCAGTTCTCCAAACCGCGTTGTAGGGTTAATCCCAGTGACAGTTACCAATTTCCCATGGTTTTGATGAAAAGCTAAAAGAGAATTAATATCTATATTCGCTACGCCATCTCCATAAGTCACCATGAATTGCTTGCCATCAATGTACTTTTCTATGCGTTTCAGCCGGGCACCTTTAAGTGCTTTTTCCCCGGTGTCGGCTAGGGTAATACGCCAGCCACTTTCATTAAGATTACTATGAATCTTTATATTCTTATTATGGTTACCCAACTCTATCGTGAAATCATTATTTAAGACTTCGTAGTTATAGAAATATTCTTTTATCATCTCACCCTTGTAACCCAGGCAAAGAATAAAGTCATTAAAGCCATATTGGGCATAAATCTTCATGATGTGCCACAGAATGGGGCGATTACCGATATGCACCATCGGCTTGGGGCGGAATTCTGTCTCTTCCCGAAGACGGGTCCCTAACCCTCCACAAAGGATTACAACTTTCATATAAAATTCTCCAAAATTCGTCCGGCCAGACTTTCGCCATCTAATTTATGATATCTGAGTACTTCTTGCGGTGTTCCACAGGCCGGATAATCATCAATTGCAAGTTTTTGAAATCTCTTCTTTTGTAAGTTATTTGATGAAATTATTGCATTTAGTAAGCAATCCCCAAGTCCGCCATAAGGAGAATGGTTATCGATAACAAATATTTTATCAATACCTCCTACAACTTCCTCAAACCAACCAACATCTACCTTGTTAATCCAAGGCATGTTCACTACCTTGAGGAAAAACCTCTCTTTCTCTAGAATCTCAGCCGCTGTAAGCGCCTCGTTTAACATAACAGGGCCATAAGCGAATATCACTGCATCTTTACCGTCTTTTAAAACAGCCCCCTTGCCAACAATAAATTTATAACTATCTGGCAATTGAATTGTTCTTGGGGAAGGTGATATTGCCAGTCTCATCATACAGTTTTCTTTTGCCTCATTAACACACCACTCAAGGGCTTTCTTTGTCTCTATGGCATTGCATGGCTCAATAATTACGCAATTTGGTAAAGCCCCAAAAAGTGAAATGTCACGGAGGCTCTGGTGTGATTTGCCGGGGCCGGCAGGTATGAGTCCGGCATAATGGCAGACATAGATAATCTTTGTTTCTTCCGAGGCATTAGTATAAATTTGTTCATTAGCACGCGAAGCTAGGAAGACCCCGAAAGAATTCACTATGGGGAGAAGACCCTGCAGGGCTAATCCCCCTGCCATCGAAACCATGTCCTGCTCGGCAATGCCATTTTCTACAAAACGTTCGGGGAAGGCTTTTTCGAAGGGACGCAATCCACAGTCGGCGGCTAAGTCTGCGTCCAGAACAACTATATCTTTCCTCTTTCCGCCTAGTTCTACCAGTGCCTCGCCGAAGGCATTAACTACCTTTTCAGCAATATCTTTGAGTCTTGCTCTATGTTTCTCTCTCTTTTCTATAATCTCCGGTGATATTGTCTCAAGCCCTAGTGCGTTAAGACGCTTGTTTATTTTCTTGATAAGCTCTGCGTGGCCTGCTTCAAAGGAATCATCATCCGGAGCGCCGGCGTGCCATCTATAAAATCCCTCTCCATCCTTCAGAGCAATCGGCCCTTCCATAAATGAGACGCCCTTTCCTTTTATAGTATCAGCTATTAATACTTTTGGTTTATCTGTTATCTCTCCAAACTTTTTAAATACATTATCTAAAGCGAAAAAATCATGCCCATTGCATCGTTCTACGTGCCATCCAAATACCGCGAATTTCTTTTCTAAATCACCAAGGTCGAGAATCTCTTTTATGGACTTATCCGTTTGAATTTTGTTAAAATCAACGATTGCGTGGATGTTATTTATTTTCTGGTGAGCAGTGGTTTGCAGTGATTCCCATATCTGACCTTCTTGCAATTCTCCATCTCCGGTCAGCACAAACACATGGCCTCTGCTATCCCTCAGCCGCTTCGCAAAGGCCATTCCTCTCGCCTTCGATATGCCCATACCCAGGGACCCGGAGTTGGCTTCAATACCTGGAATTTTAACATCCGGATGGCCATCCAGTCCGCCTAACCGTCTGAGTCTCAGGATTTTTTCTTGAGGAAGTATCCCCAAAGAATATAAGACCGAATAGAGCCCCGGAACATCATGGCCTTTGGATGAAAAATAGATATCTCTGTCCGGGTGATCTAATCCAAGCCTAATCGTGTTCATCTCTTTGTAATAAAGAAATACTACTATATCCATGGCGCTAAAACTTGATCCAAGATGGCCTGAACCAGCTTTTTTCACAGCCATGGGGGCATTGGCTCGACACATATCGGCAATCAAGGCCAGTCTTGTGGTTTCTTCAATAGACGATGCGCGTATGCGTTTGAATTCGCTAAAGGGGATAAGCTCAAGCTCTAACATTGATCAACTACTCCTGTGGACAGTGGATGCAAAAAATTGATATGGAGGGATGGTTACTATCGGGAGCCGGACCTCGCCACTCGAAACAAGTTCTTCTGCAAGTTTCCAGTCATAGGGACTGTTGATATCAAATCCTTCATAGTCCTGCGTGAAAAATGGTACCAGCACCTGGCCGGCTATGGTACGTCCTTCAAAAAGAACGCGGGTCCAGGCTATCTCCAGGCTGGCATTTTGAACATACACTTCAGGCAAGGATTGATATTGGCTGCTGTGCCAGGGCTGTTCCGGTGGACTTAGCGGAAGCAGTGGGAACATGCGGCTTCCCCTTAGTACCCACATTTTCCCAGGATGTTGTTTACTTTTTTCCACGGCGCGAAGGGAGTCCACCCCCTCTTGAGCCAAAAACAATTCCCACGCCCGCCGGATGGTCTCTGCCTGACGAAAAGGACTGGTAGGGCGCAGGATGCTGAAACAATCGTAGGAGCGGCCTTCCACCTGGAGACGCTTAAGCGTATATTCAACCCATTCGATGTCTGGAGATAAATCTCCAGCCATCTCAGCCGGCCTTAGAAAAGGAACCTCCGCCCCATAATGTCTAGCGATTTCAGCAACCTGTTCTGAATCCGTGGATACCAGAACGTCCGAGAAGATATTACTTTCTTTTGCCGCAGCAATGGCATAGGCAATCAGAGGATGTCCGGCCAGGACTTTAATATTTTTACCCTTTACTCGCTTTGACCCGGCACGGGCCGGAATCAATGCAATAACTTTAGGTGTTGATCCCATGAATGATATCCCTTTGGACTTTAAAGGTCCCCTGGATCGCTGACAATGCAAATGTTTTTGATCTCCGAGTAGACGTCGAGCGCCTCTGTTCCAGGCTCGCGAAACCCATTTCCTGATTGCTTGATCCCTCCAAAGGGCATATGTGGCTCGCTGCCGTAGGTGCCTGCATTTACGACCGCCACTCCAGCCTGAACTTTTTGGGAAAACTCCATGGCCCGGTTCAGGTTCCTGGTATGGATACAGGCGGTAAGTCCATAGGGGCAATTGTTGGCCAACTCTAGTGCTTCCTTAAAACCCTTGACGCAGCAGAGACAAGTTATCGGGCCGAATAATTCTTTGATAGAAATATCCGCTTTGGGAGCAACGCTTTCAATAATGGTTGGCGCCATATAATATCCTTCGGCATGTTCCGGATCGGTCATCCGGTATCCGCCTATAAGTATAGTAGCGCCCTCCTTTCTGGCCTGCTCTACTACAGTCAGCATGTTGTTTAACTGTGCCTCGTTGATCACTGGGCCCAGATCATCCTCGTCGCCGGTTCCTATCTTTAGCTGCCCGGTTTTTTCTACCAGCATATCACGGAACTTATCGTAGACGGCATCAAAAATAATGATACGGCTGGCTGAAGCACACCGCTGGCCGGCGTTGCTAAAAGCAGAAAGTAAAACCCATTTGGCAGCATTTTCCAGGTCTGCGTCATCACAAACAACGAGCGGATTTTTGCCTCCAAGTTCAAGAGATACTTTGGCTAAGCGTTCCCCGGCTACCTTTGCGATGTAGCGGCCCACCTCTGTGGAACCGGTAAAGCTGATAATATCCACATCGGGGTTTTCTACAAGCGGAGCGCCGGCTTCTTCCCCATAACCTTGGATTAAATTAAATACGCCGGCGGGTAAGCCAGCCTCATGGGCAATCTTGGCAAATATCCAGGCCGTAGCGGGTGTATCTTCGGCCGCCTTCATTACAGCGACATTTCCGCAAATGAGGGCGGGGAAAGCCTTCCAGGCCACATTGGCAATGGGGGTATTTGCCGCAATGATAAGGCCAGCCACGCCCAGAGGCTGACGGATGGTGAAGCAATATTTGTTGGGAACTCCACTGGTAAGCGTGCGGCTGTAAAGTCGTCTTCCTTCACCAGCCATGAACATGCCTAGGGCAACGGCCCCATCGGTTTCTCCGAAGGCATCCTTAAGAGATTTTCCTGTCTCCAGTGCTACTATATAGGCTATATCTTCTCTCCGGTCCTGCATTGCCATAGCTACCTTATAAAGCAGCTCTCCCCGCTGTACAGGCGTAAGCGAAGCCCAGGCAGGTTGAGCGCGTCTGGCAGCATTAACTGCGGCCCGTACATCCGCAGCCTGTGGACGTGCAACCGTGCCCAAGGTCTTGCCATTGGTCGGAGATGATTGGATGAAGGTTTCCCCTTTTATTGCCGCGCGTTCTCGACCATCAAT
>JAQUKQ010000157.1 GCA_028718985.1 Desulfobulbaceae bacterium
GATGCGGCAGTTAAGATTCTTTCTTTGGTAAATCAACTTAAATACTCGAATAAACATGTTAGTTTGATCTTTAAAGAAGCAACCAATGGCACAATGGGTTATTTGAGCAGAGTAGGTTTCTTTGATTATCTGGAAGGTACTGTGGAGGTCCTGCCATTCAAGCCTTCAACTTCTAGAGCGGATACGTTTAGAGGTAAAAACAGTGATTTGATAGAGCTTGTCGACATTAGCTCAAGCGATTTTGACCGAAATATTGTCCTGCGATTGTCGAATGACTTGTTGGACAAGGTAAATGTAGACAATCCGAATGCATTTAAAACTGCTACATACACTTTTCTTAGCGAGCTAATAGGTAATGTAAGCCGCCATGGTCGTTCGGATTTGAACGGTTATATGGCTTTACAAACATATAGATCATCAAATCGGATAACTATTGCGGTCTCCTGATAGTGGCCCTGGTATCATTGAAACTTTACGACCAGCTCTTATTACGGTCTATCCTCGGTTGGTAAGTCTGTCCGATTCTCAATTGATGAGAGAAATCTTCAATTACGGTTTGTCGAGATTTGGTGATATGAATGGTGGCTCAGGTCTCAAAAGTTGCGGCAAGTGGGCTGCAAGATTCAATGTGTCAATTGAAATTAGACAAAATAAAGCTCGGTTCAGCATAAACACTTCCGATAATAAGGTGAAAACATTGCACGCAAAAGATCGGTTGCCGGATATGCGGCGAGTACCTTCTAACTATTCTACCACTTTCTTCACTTTTACAACGAGAACACCTCTAGCCCTCACGAAGCGTATTCGTACGAATTCATTTTTCGCACATAAGACTTTTCTGGGAGCCTGCAGTCGAAAAATTTCGATCTGATGCTATGAGCATGCCTCCAAGCACAACGATCGAACCAGCAAGAATCAAAGGTAATGAAAAGTCGCCCTGTTGATCAGCCAGAAGTCCCGCCAATGGGGGGCCAATTACTTGACCTGCTCCAAAGCAGACGGTCAAAATGGCTGCGGCGCGCCGTGCATTAGCACCGGCGCGTCTAGTCCCTTCGGCCATAGCCAAAGACACTATTCCAAGGAAGGTGCCACCAAAAATGATGGCGGCAAGTCCAGCACTGAATGGTTGAGTTGCTATGCTACTCAGCAATATACCGCACGCTTGAAGAAGATAGGCTAAGGTCAATGCATGACGTACTCCGATTCTGTAAGCTATTTGCTGCCAGATGACGGTGGAGGGGGCCGCAGCGAGACCTACTGCAACCCAACTCCATGGTGCAAATCGATCCAATCCTGCTGTATGGGAAATCATGGTCACCAGAAAGGTTGCGCTGACAATGTAGCCAACCCCTTCCAAAAAATAGGCGGTTGCCAACCTGCTGATACCTGCTAGCGTGCCTGAAAGTGGCGATGAAACTTCCGGGACAGAAACCGCTCCCCGACGCTTGCCTGCTACTAAGATTCCGGCTAGGGACAAAACCACAGAAATTACCCCCATTCCAAGCCAGGCAGCGTTCCATCCACCGATCTTGTCCAGAATTTGAGTAAATATCCCACTTAACGCGATTCCTAATCCGATCCCGCCATAGAGAGCACTGCTCCAACGACTGTGAGAACTGCGAACCATGGTTTCAGTCACCTCTATGGCTATTACTACGAAAAGCATTGCACTTGCGACCCCAGATATCATTCGGAGTGCACCCCAACAATACGGTGATTGGGTAAAACCCATCAGTATGGTCGTGGCGATGCTGGCGACCAGTGCTGTCACATTAACGCTCGTATAACGCAATACATGTGGCCATACTGCGCAGACTAATGCCCCGGCCAGATATCCCGCATAGTTGAGAGAGGCCAGCCCACCCGCCAAACTGTTGCTGATTCCCAAATCACGCTGCATCAGAGGGAGAATCGGTGTAAAAGCAAAACGCCCAATTCCCATGGCTACCATCATGCCAAGCATGCCTCCAATGAGAACCCACAATGCAGAACGTTGCGTGTTTGCTATCATGCAGTTTTTTTGATTCGAGCTTCTCATGTAGACCTGCTTACTCGGTGGATTTTGGTGTTACAAATCTGGCTGACAGGCATTGATTGAGTGATGGCGTCAGGTTATCGAAATAGAGGGACCCGTATGCAAAACATTTTAGGAAGCGTTCTTGTAATTTTATTCATTTCAGTTAAATTGGTGGTTAACTCTCATCTTAGCTTTACAGAATGACTCCGGGTTCTAGTGAGCTCGGTTTTTTGTTCATTTATATTAGATTCATCGTCCCTATCAACATATTGTGTTTTCTATTTGACAGCTTTTCTAATCTTGGTAACAGAATCTCCACCAATTCCCCAGTTGTCGGTTTCCACTTCGTCGATTACAACCACCGTAGTGGCCGGATTCTTTCCCAATATATCCACTAACAGTTGAGTAGCTCCTTTGATCAAGGCGCTTTTCTGTTCGGTTGTTGCTCCTTCACGGGTGATCTTGATGTTTACATACGGCATGGTCATTTCTCCTTTTTCATTTTTGTTTGTGAAAATCCATCAAATGGCATTTTTCTCTGATATTGACGGCTCATTGACCATATACCTGTATAGACCTTCGTAATTCTCAGGTTTGATAGTTGGGCAGAATCTGATCGATCGAAAATATTGAATCCATGCCTTTACCAGAATCCTTTTAAATATTGGGCTGCCACTAAAGCAGAATATGCCGATCCTTCTTGTAATGCCTTATTGCTGGCATAACCGACCAGCGTAGATCCGATACCACTGCATATCATCCGGCCAAAGACCGCTAAATCATGAAGATAGAGGCAATTGATATGGTTCATTACATTGAAGACCCCATCCAGTGGAGTTATGTGACCGACAATCGATCACTCATCTTTTTTCCATTCCTGAAATCTGTGCAGCTGGGTTCTCGGAACCAAGAGTAGCTCCCCCAACAATTGGAAGTCATTTTCAGGCAATTCAAGGCAGATTTCACGGATGGCATTGATTGTCCTCGCCGCAACGGTCTCGCCCCAGAACCAGTCAGCCATGGCTGCGCTGCCGCCCTGTGTTCCCGGCTGAACAGCAACCCCTTCTAAGTACATAGCCTTAAGATCCTCCGCCGCCATTCTTAATGCGGACGCGACAGGAACATCAATGATAGGGCTGGCATCCCTACTCCCGCCAATGAACGATATGAAGAACTCTACAATTTCTGGCAGTGAGAGCCTGGAAATTCCAGCGGTGGTCCTCTCCCCTTTCCGGATGGCAATGTCATACCAGTTGTGCAGGTCAGCCGCCTCACTTCTGAAAGCATCCATCAGCAAGTCGGCGGAGGTTCTCTCTCCAAGTGAATAGGCAAAACTCACCGGACAGACAAGGCTGGCGATCGGAACGACAAAATCGGGTGTATCTTCTGGAAAGTCAGTCATAACCGGCCCATTATGGGCCTCCAGCAGTTCCAGGGCGCTCACCACGACCCTCGTCTGAAAGCTGGCATTGTCCGGGGCACCAAAGGGACGTCCCAACTCAAAGGGTACCCACAACGCCCGAGGCGGTTTCATAATTTCGGTATGCTCACGGATCAAGCTGATTTGAGTTGTTGCCAGCCCTTCCTCTTCAAGATAATGCGAAAGCCCGCCCACGGCGCGCGTGCAGTTCGGTCAGACAGGGGCGAGTAGCACGGCATCTACACTATCGTTCCTCATGATCCGGGCAAGGCTTCTTGCATTAGCTTCCATCCGGACAGGGTCGGTTGCCCCCATGAACGAATAATGGTACGCCGCCACACTTCCTATCACCTTTTCTCCGACCAATTCCCGTAGGCGGTCCAGTGGAAATACCACATTCCAGTCCTGCTGAAACCCCGTGCGATCAAAATTGGTAGAAATATGGCTCATAACCACTTCATTGGCTGTTGTGTTTGCTGGGATGATCCGATAGTCGGAGGCCCCCACGCCAAATGGCTGGCTATTGCGAAGATGGAGGCCAGCAGTGGTGACGATTGCGACTCGACGTTTTGCTAAAGGAGGCCCGGTCACCCATGGCGATGATGAAAAAGTTGGGCAGGGAAGAGCCAGGATATGGTTTCTCTCGTCTTCAGGCATTCGATCTAGGCGGGCCATACATTCTCCTTATTTATTTTTGTTTGCGAAAATGCACTATTCAAACTACGATTGAATTGGCTATAACTTATTTGAACTTTTACTTTGTTTTCGCTTCTTGGAGTTATCGGTCTTAACCGCAACACCCAAAGCTTTTCGCCCCCAACGAAACATTGCATCCGTGTCTTCAAAAACTTCTGGTGGAGCTTCGAAATAGCGCATGGTTACAAGCTTTCCTCGAGATACGTAGGTAAACGGCATCAACCCTCTGTCTTCAAACTCCCGCTGTGAACTGGAGTCGGTTTTAAAGTACAGTCTGTCATCTACGATGATTGCAAAAATATATTCGCATTGATAAATCCCATGACCACCGAACATGGCTCGAACGTGTAAGTTGTCAAAAAAAGACATTTGTTCAATGACTAGAGCCACAAACTCGTTATAGTGCGACATGACTGGTCAACCGTTCCCTTCTACGAAGATTTGGCACTCTCCATGACAACTGATAGCTAGACGTTGCCAATGGATTTCGTATAAACAGATGAATAGTTGATCAAAGAGTCATGGAGGACTTGTACATCAGGCATTTCATCAAGAAGTGACTTCAGCCATTTGGTGAAAGTTCCCGCAGGTTGCTGCTCGGGGTGAGATCTGTAAAGAGCTGCAACACGACGAGATTCTTCAAGCTGCCGGATTTTTGCCAACACCTCGGGGAAGTGATCCGCCTGCGCAAGTGACGGCGCAAACAGCAGTCTATCAGGTACTACGCGACCCAGTTCGATAGCAGTAGCCAGTTTCCGGTGGCATCTGCATGCATTGTCGGGATTCACCAACCCACAACGTGAGGTCATGAATGATAGGATGGTTGATTGTGCCCGCGACAACCTTTTCCGGTACGCAGCACGAGATATCTCCATGACCTCGGCAGCTTCGCAGTGATCAAGTTCTATGATTTCACCAAGCACATATGCCAAACGGTGGCCACGGTCCAAGCACATTAGCATTGCCAGAGTACAACCTATTTTGACCTCTTCCAGAAGCAATCCACGGTCTATATCAAATTCAGTTTGGAGTGGTTCGTATGAAAGTCCTTTTCCGAGGTCTTCTCCGAATGCATCAAAGGTTAAATTTTGTTGCTCCACACGCTTCTTGCCCAAAGAGAGCAACGTATTACTTGCGACACGGTAAACCCACGTACGGAAACTACTATCGCCTTTGAAACTACTTAAGCCAGTTATAATTCGGATCAGGATTTCTTGGGTTGCATCCTCCGCATCGTGCGGATGCCAGAGGAAGCGTATGGCTAGGCCATACACATCCCTCTGCACC
>JAQUKQ010000158.1 GCA_028718985.1 Desulfobulbaceae bacterium
TCGGTGGCGTCCCCAACGAGATTCGAACTCGTGTCGCCGGCGTGAAAGGCCGGTGTCCTGGACCTGGCTAGACGATGGGGACTTTCATTTAATGATAATGGTGGGTCGTGCGCGACTTGAACGCGCGACTCTCTGCTTAAAAGGCAGATACTCTACCGACTGAGTTAACGACCCCCGCCTCATTAAGTTGCACATAATTACAGTATGAGCCGATCTGTGTCAAGAGTTGTTCTAAAAATAATCGTTTCCCGCCTCATTATACCCAGCCCACGCTACCCCCTGCTACAAGCGGACGGCGCTCATAATACTTCTTGTCGGAGTAGCCAAGGTTTGCTATATTTCTGCGCTACTGGTCTGACTCTTTGAGACAGGCACCCCTTTTTCATCCCAAATGCCATCGTGAAAATATTATGGGACTATTATCGAATTCTGGCTCCTTTGTCCGCTTCGCCGTCGAAGGTGAACTGCCGGAAAACTTCTGGGAGTTTGCCGCCGATCGCATTGTCGTAAATGCCTTCAAAGATATTGACGACAGCTATGAAGAGTACTCCATCGGCTGGGTGTCGGTGATGAATATGTTTGACTCTCAATTTGCCTATGCCTCTCATGCCGTTGGTGATTACATCGTCCTCTCAATGCGCATTGACGAGCGAAAAGTCCCCTCGGCCGTCCTCAAAAAGTACTGCATGAAAGAGGAAGAGAGAGTTCGCAAAGAAAAACAGGTGCCAAAACTAAGCCGCAGCCATCGCTTGGAAATCAAAGAGAACGTCAAGTTGATGCTGACCAAGAAAGCCGCCCCAATGCCTGCGGTCTACGATTTGTGCTGGAATCTCTCAAATAATACCGTACTGTTTTTCTCAACCAGCCCTAAATCTCATTTAGCCTTGGAAGATCTATTCAAAGAAACTTTCGGCTTACACCTGGTGTTGCAAGTCCCGTATCTGGCAGCTGCTCACCTGCTCAACCCTGCCCAGGAGGCCGCGCTCGCGGCGATGAACTCATCTATCTTGCTGTAACACTGGGGAGTTTCGTTACGCTATTGCCTGTCAGAGGAGAAAATCCTCCCTGCTCAGTTGCGCAAGCCGGATCGATTGCCGCACGGTGAACTACGGCTGGATAGCCACAAAAAATCGGGAATAAGGATGCCCAAGACCATATGGATTTAGTTGACATTATTGCAGAAAAAAGATTTTTAGGGCAAGAATTCCTCACTTGGCTGTGGTGTAAGAGTGAAGAGCGCAGCGGTGCCATCGACCTGCCCGGCATCGGCGATATCTCTGTCTCTTTCGAGAAACATCTGCTCCTTGAGTACGGCGAGGGCGACTGCCACGAAAAGGTCATCTGCCAAGGCCTGCAGGCTGAACTCAATGAGGCCCGTACCGGCCTTCGCATGGGCAAAAAACTCGAACAGGCGCGCATTGTTTTGGGCCGCGGTGAGTACGAATGGGTCATGACGGTCAAGGCCAGTATGTTCGACTTCAAAAGCGTCAAGACCCCCAAGACCATGGCCAGCCAAGAAG
Organism: Desulfobulbaceae bacterium; assembly: GCA_028718985.1. Classification (GTDB taxonomy): domain Bacteria; phylum Desulfobacterota; class Desulfobulbia; order Desulfobulbales; family VMSU01; genus VMSU01. The sequence continues at coordinate 1,521 of JAQUKQ010000158.1, forward strand.
ATTCAGATGATCCGGTGGCGGTCGAAGGCAAAATTTTGGAAAAAATCGGCCTCTACGAGCAGGCGCTGCAGTTAGTCGATGAACTGTTTCGCCTCTATTTGAATGTTCGCTTATCGTCGGACTGGGAGGCGGAGTTGAGCAGACTGCGCGCCTGGATACGCATCAAAGAGTGACCTCTCTCCAAAGAAAAGGATGGCGGAATGAAATTTGAAACGGTCATTGGGCTTGAGGTTCACGCCCAACTGAAAACCAACACCAAGATATTTTGTGGCTGCACCACCACCTTTGGAGCACCACCCAACACCAACACCTGCCCGATTTGCCTTGGCATGCCGGGCGTACTACCAGTCCTGAACCGCAAGGTTGTTGAGTACGCCATGAAGATGGGGCTGGCGACCAACTGCCGCATCAACCGCAGCAACCAGTTTGCACGCAAGAACTATTTCTATCCGGATCTGCCCAAAGGGTATCAAGTTTCCCAATTTGATCTGCCGATTGCCGAGCATGGTTGGATCGAGATCGAAGCTGACGGTAAAACTCGTCGCATCGGCATCACCCGTATCCACATGGAGGAGGACGCTGGCAAGTTGGTCCATGACGAACGCGGTGGCTTCAGCTACGTCGATCTCAACCGTGCAGCGGTTCCGCTGATCGAAATCGTCAGCGAGCCGGATATTCGTTCCCCTGAAGAGGCAGCGGCATATTTGCGGAAAATACACGCCATCCTTCGCTATCTCGACATCTGTGACGGCAACATGCAGGAGGGGAGTTTCCGTTGTGACGCCAACATCTCCCTTCGGCCGCTGGGACAAGAGGAGTTTGGCACTCGCACCGAACTGAAGAACATGAACTCCTTCCGCAACGTGCAGCGTGCCCTGGAGTACGAGGTTCGTCGGCAACGTGACCGCCTGCTCGATGGCGAAAGCATCACCCAGGAGACCCTACTCTGGGATCCGGATCGCAATGTCACAAACTCCATGCGCGGCAAGGAGGAAGCCCACGACTACCGCTACTTTCCCGACCCCGATCTGATCCCTATCGTCATTGATGACCAATGGTTGGCAGACATCGAAAAAACCCTCCCCGAACTGCCTGCCGCACGTAAACGTCGCTTTGTCGAAAAACTTGGCCTGCCGGAGGCCGACGCCGAGGTCTTGACCTCAGCCAAGGAGTTGGCCGACTACTTCGAAGAGGCAACCAAAAACTACCCCAATGCCAAAAAACTCGGCAACTGGATCATGACCGAGTTGATGCGAGAATTCAAAGGTGAAATCGGTGAGGACATCGCTGCCTGTAAGATACGCCCCCATGGCCTCGCGGCCCTTCTCACCCTGATCGACCGAGGCAGCATCAGCGGCAAAATCGCCAAGACCGTCTTTGCCGAGATGCTGGTAAGCGGCCAAGATCCGGAGGCCATCGTCAAGGAAAAAGGCTTGGTACAGATGAGTGACGAGGGAGACATGGTCGCAATTGTCCGCGACATCCTGGCGAAGAATCCGGAGCAAGTGGCCCAATTCAGAGAGGGCAAAACTAAGGTCATGGGATTCTTCGTCGGCCAGCTCATGAAGCAAACCCAGGGGCGTGCCAACCCACAGATGGCAAACGACTTATTCATGAAGGAGTTGGCATAAACGAAATATCGGAGTCCTTCTTGCAGGCAAACCCCTGACCCGCTCGATAGATCACTAACCAAAATGGACAAAGAAGAGTGGCAAGACAAAGGTGCCGGCCACCGCCAGCGCCTGCGCGACCGATTTCTTGAGCGCGGCATGGACGGTCTCTCCGATGCTGAAATCCTGGAACTCCTCTTGACCATGGGCACCCCGAGGAAAGACTGTAAAACCGAGGCACGCGCCCTGCTTGCCTCCTTCGGCACGTTGGCCGGGGTGCTGGAGGCTGCACCAAGCCAGTTGCAGCAGATCCCTGGCGTTGGGCCAAAAAATTCATACGCCATTCATTTTATCCAGGGTGTCGCTCGACGCTATCTCAAGCAGAGGCTGACAGCCAAGCAGTATGTGCGTTCATCTGCCGAGGTCAGCGACTATCTGATCCATGCCATGCGTGACTTAAAGCGTGAGGTCTTGATGGTCATTTATCTCGATGCCAGCCACGCCATCATCGATAGCGAAATCATCGCTGAAGGCACCTTGGCCAGCAATACCGTCTATCCACGTGAGCTCATCAAACCCGCCTTGGCCCGTCACGCTGCGGCCCTGGTCATTGCCCACAACCATCCGTCCGGCAACCAGACCCCATCGGCCGAGGATCGCCGCCTGACCCGCAATCTCTACCTCGCCCTTTCGCTCGTCAATATCCGCTTATTAGACCACTTAATTATTGCCGGCTCCTCTCCCCCTTACAGCTTCGCCGATCATGGTCTCATCAACCAGTTCGCCGGGGAGTGCGTCGAACTGCTCCGCTGATGGCAGAACTTGGTCTCTACATACACATCCCTTATTGCCGGAGCAAGTGCGGCTACTGTTCGTTCAATTCAGCACCCTGGTCTGGCCCGGGACCGGAGGCATATCTCGATGCCCTGCTCTCCGAGATGGAACGCGTCTCCAACGGCTGGGGTGCAGGGCAAACACTCTCTTCCATTTTTATCGGCGGTGGCACCCCGACTATCTATGATGGCCGCGCCTTGACGAGACTCCTTGACGCCTGTCGCACTCACTTTTCTTGGATCGACTCCCCAGAAATTACTATTGAGACCAACCCCAACACCGTCAACGCCGCAAACCTTGATGCCTACCGCTCGGCAGGAGCCAACCGGCTGAGCATCGGCGTACAGGCCCTTGATGATCGCCTGTTGCAAGCCATCGACCGCAGCCATAGCGTGGCGCAGGCACTACAGGCAGTGGCCCTCGCCAGAGAAGCCGGTTTCACCAGTCTGAATCTTGATCTGATCTACGGCCTGCCGACCCAAACCGTGCATGACTGGCAGCTCAGTCTCTCCGCCGCCCTGGAATTATCTCCGGAACACCTATCACTCTACGAATTAAGCATCGAGCCCGGGACACTCTTTGCCGCCAAGCAATCAAAAGGGACCCTTGCCCTACCCGAAGACGACAGTACCGCCGAGATGGCCGAACTAGGTCACAAACTCCTGGCACGCCACGGCTACCGTCGTTACGAAACATCAAATTACGCCGTGCCGGGATCGGAGTGTCGCCATAACCTCAATTACTGGCGAAATGGCTCCTATATCGGCCTGGGGGCAGGTGCCGTCTCCTCGTTCGACGGCTTGCGGCTGAAAAATGTTGATGCCCCTGTCGAATACATGGTGAGGATCAACGCCGGGCAGATGGCCTTTCACGATGGCGAGGCGCTGAGCCTGGACGCCTCCTTTCGAGAATCGGTGGTTTTGGGTTTACGCTTAATGGCTGGTGTTTCACTCTCTATGCTACAGGAACGCTATGCCCTTGAACCTCAGAGTTACTACGGGGAAACCCTGAAAAAATTTTGCTCCCAAGGTCTGATAGCGCTTGATGAGGAGAGTATGTGGCTAACCGAAAAAGCCCTACCAGTAGCTAACCAAATCCTGTCAGAACTGGTATAGTTGCCGGTAAAATCGCCTATCTTCTCTCCGATTCACTTCAATGCTTGGTATTTCTCGTCATTGGTGATATAGTCCAGATCATAAGAGTTATCATTTTCACTTAGTGCTTGTTAAGCAGCATTCCTAAATAATAGATGCAACCTGCATTAACGCTTGAAACCCTTCTAGCCCACAACCACGAGGAGATAAACTATGGGAATTTTTGAAAAACTAGGCCTTACAGGAAACGCTCAAGCGACCATCGACTGGGATATCACCCCTGCACTGACCTTCACAATCTTCGAAAGCTGGGGCAGCAAAGAGAGAAATGTCCGCACCAAGGGAGAACGTTATTACTACT
>JAQUKQ010000159.1 GCA_028718985.1 Desulfobulbaceae bacterium
ATCCGGTTTTTTTTGCGCCGCCTGATCAGGCCAGGGTTTGGAACTTGAAGAGTTAGGCTCTTGGTAATATCCAGACGGATGGTAGTCCTCATTAAAATAAGATCCATTAATTACTAGATTGGCTTTTAATAATTCGCGCCAAGAGCTGACAGTCTTGGGTTTGGATGGGTCATTAGCCAAAGACCAAGACCAAACATCTTTTTTGAACGGGACAACAATCCAAGTTACCTGTCGGCCGTCAGCATAAGCCACCTCGCGTCTCTCAAAACCAGAGGGGAGTGCTTGGGGAGTGGCTTTTGGTTGGTTATTTATGACTTGGTTAATGGTCAGAGGTTGGGGTTTTGTCTCGGAGGCCACGTAACAACCAGAGCCGGTCATGGCCAGTGATAAAAAGATGATGCCCAGGATGGTTTTTGTGTTCATAGCCAAGAAGCCAGTATGCAATAAAAACATTGATTTGTCATCACGTGAAAGCAAAACGCCCAGCATCTGCTGAGCGTTTTATGTGGCGGTGTCGGTGGGTTAGGTACCCCACCAGTATAGTGTGTTGAGGGCTTATTTGGAAGTTTGGCTGAAGGCGATTTTGAGGCAAGTGGGTCGGTGGCGGATTTCCAGAATGAGACAAATGAGACAGTGCCTTGGGCTTTTGGGGCAGCTTCGTTTTTAGCGCTTGCCCTATGAATTAAAACTGGAATGCACTTTCTTCTTAATTAGGTTGCGTCGCCGTCGGTCGGATGCTTTACGGACTGACCAAATCATGCTATTTTTTACCCAATCTGGACATTTATGCCACGCGGTAGATCCAACAGCCCAGCTTCCCAAAAGCTGAATATTTACCTTATAAAAGAAGGGCTGGTTGATGATGCTCAAATCATCAAAGACGCCGCAACTTTAGATCGTTTTAACGTCGTAACATCGGGACAAGTAATCGGTACTTTATATTTCAAGAGTCCTCCCGGACATATGCCTAAATGGGTCTCTTTTCTTTTCCAGGATTCCACCGATCCACGTCCACAGACAATAAACCGTAGCTCTTCAGCTATCCTAATCATCCGCCGCGAAGGACATGTTTTTGCTCTGGCATTTGGCTTCGGGCATCATTTGCTAGTCCCTGGTAGTTGGGAAGAGCGCTTTGGTCTTATAGTCACTCTGAACAGCATCATTGATGGAAAGATTAAAAGCATGGATACACAAAGCTTCGATACTCTTTCGACTCATCGTCGTATCCAGGCCAGTAAAGAAGGCTCATTTGCTGATTTTGGGCTAGACATTGAACGAGACTTATTGCGGTCCGCAGTCGGTACCCCGGACGATAAAACTTTAGGCACGCGTATGAGCGGGACGGACGCTCTGCATGTCCATGTTCCCGTGGATGCTTCTGGTTTATCGGCATTGCTAGGTAGATATTTTGAGAAATACCGAGAAGAGTCATATAGACAACGCTATCCTTGGATTGATCAGCTGGCAGAGGTGAGAGATGCCACAATCATTAACGAACTCGACGTTCAACTCATCGACAAGCTCAATAGACAAGATCTAGGGCGGTTGTGGTTAGCGATTCCTGAGATAATCGATTGGAACGATATTAATGGATTCAGGTATACGGGAGAACAGAGAAATATTACTCATACTGATTTGCATGTCGCGGACTTCCTTTCAACGCTTGAGGTGAATACACCTCTTAGCACAGAGCTCTTACGTAGCAAAAAAGTTCATGCCACTTCCGCCTCAACAGGTTTTGACTCATATGATTGGACTGTCTATCAGTGTCTTTATTGTGAGATTGAAAAAGAAGGGGGCGTCTTTTTCCTATCGACCGGAAAATGGTATCGCGTTGCCCGAGATTTTGCCGAATCTGTTAACACAGCGGTTCAAGGCATAACTATAAGGAATGATTTATTGCCAGATTTCAATGACCGTGATGAGGGTTCGTACAATTCCAGAGTCGCTTCGGCAAATGACGCCCTCGCCCTCATGGATAAAAAACTTATCCGTCTTGGTAGAGGCCTGAGCGCTATTGAATTCTGCGACCTCTTCTCAAATGAAAAGTTGGTCATTCACGTAAAACGGTATGGCGGCTCATCGGTGTTGAGCCATCTTTTCGCCCAAGGTCTTGTGTCTGGCCAGTTATTTGTTACCGAGCCCGAGTTCAGACGCGAGGTCAAGGAGCTGTTACCCGAATCTCATCGCGGGCTAATACCGACATCAAGGCCAGCCCCTGATGAATTCGAAATCGTATTTGCGATAGTTAGTAACTCGAGTCATGGCATTGTGGATTCCCTGCCGTTTTTCAGCCGGATAAATTTGCGTTCTGCGACGCAGGCGCTGAGGAGCTACCAATACAAGGTCAGTATCGTAAAGATAGCTACCACGCAGCCCCGATGATCGTTAGGACATAGAAAATCCATCCTAAGGCCATACGTCAAATATGCGAGTCCGAAAACCAACAGCCCCTTCTCCATACCAGGAACCTGGTAAAAATTTTGAAGACTATCAATTCATGACACCGGACGAGCTGAGTGCTTTTATGAAAATTTCCAAAACCACAGTCTATCGGCTCGTCGAGAGTCGTATTTTGCCATTCTACAGAGTTGGCGGAAGCCTTCGTTTTCGTAGGCAGGATGTTATTGCATATCTCGAAAGTAAAAAGACAAACGCTATCAATTGGCATCTTTAATATGGACCCTTCCCCCAAGCGCATTAAGCAACTAAAAGAAATATACAAACGTGAACATGGAGTTGAACTCTCTGATGAAGACGCTACCGAAGAAATGGTGCGAATTATTAAGCTCGCCGAGCTCGCCCTTGAAGATTATGAGAGACAAAGAAACTTATCCACAGGTCAACCATGACTTATAATTTAGTGACGTGCTATATTCTTTATTAGCACATTGTATCTAAAGATATTTTTGAGATGAGTCTGCTGAGATATTTCAGCGGATTCAACTGCAAAGACCTAAAGAGGAATTCCGTCGGCCTTATACAAGACCAATGGAGGGTCTAGACACCATGAACAAAATTACATTGCCCTAAAAGGGTTTTGTGTCTTTTTGTTTTGGGGTCTACCCAATAAAAAAGCACCGACCTAAAAGGGTTGGTGCTTTTTTATTCACTGTGAGTTTAACCAAGTTTACCTATGCCCAAACTCCAATGGCATACCGAGACCCGAAAGGTCTCCGCGCTCATCCCGAACGACCAAAACCCCCGGGTCATGAGCCCTAAGCAAGTCGAGGATCTTAAGAAGAGCCTCAAGAAATTTTCGTTAGTAGAAATACCGGTAATCGATGCTGACAATCGTTTGTTGGCAGGCCATCAAAGAATCATGGTCTTGAAACTCCTTGGCCGAGAGGATGAAGACATTGAGGTTAGGATGCCGAATCGTAAGTTGACCAAGCGGGAATACGACCAGTACCTCCTCACGAGCAATCGGGTACACGGTGATTGGGATTGGGAAAAGCTTGCCGCAAACTTTGATATCGATGTGCTTCTATCAAGCGGCTTCGATAATACAGATTTATCTCACCTCTTCGATGACCTAGAAGTCGAGGACGACGACTTTGACACTGAAAAAGAGTTAGCAAAAATTGGGAAGCCGAAATCCAAACTTGGCGACCTGTATCAGCTCGGTAGTCACCGCTTAATTTGCGCTGATTGCACGGATTTGAAAGCTGTGAAGAAACTCATGGACGGCAAGAGAGTCAATGCCATACTTCAGGATCCGCCCTATAATATTGGCCTTTCATACGATAAGGGCATAGGTGGTAAAAAACGATATGGCGGTAACGTAGACGATTCGAAAACGGACGACCAATACCGTGAACTGCTAAATATCGCCCTCAAGAATGGATTGGCCGTTTGTCAACCAGACGCCCACGTATTCACTTACTGTGACCAGAGATACATCTGGCTTCTCCAAACACTATATAAAGAGCTTGGTATCCAAAACAAGCGTGTCTGCCTCTGGATCAAGAACTCAAGCAACCCCACGCCGCAAGTGGCCTTCAATAAACAATATGAGCCGTGCATATACGGGACGATCGGCAGCCCATATCTGTCCGACAAGGTCTTGAATTTGTCTGAAATAATGAATAAGGAAGTCGGTACGGGCAATCGAACAATCGAGGACATCCACGACATGATTGACATATGGTTGGTTAAGCGGCTGAACGGGACGGACTATGAACATCCGACACAAAAGCCACCGCAATTGCACGAGAAAGCCATAAGGCGTTGCACGAAGCCTGGTGACACAGTTCTTGACCTGTTTGCAGGCTCAGGGAGCCTTATGGTGGCCTGCGAACAGCTTAAACGCTCTGCGTATTTGGCAGAAAGAGAGCCTATTTTTGTAGATTTAATCCTTCGCCGTTATGAAAAACTCACTAAACAGGCAACTAAAAAACTCAACTAATGCCAAATTTTGGAAACTCGGCGATCATCGCTTGGCTTGTGGGGATGCGCGGGATCAAGCACTTGTAAAAAAGCTAATAAACAACACTAGAATCAACGCCATCGTAAGCGATCCCCCGTATGGCGTCTCCGTTGTCGAGAGCAAAGCCGAGATAGCACCTCTCAGATCGCATAAAGCCATAATAAATGATGACATTTCTTCCGAATCAGAATATGCAACCTTCACAAAGGATTGGCTTACGCCCATTCTTCCACACCTCGCAAAGAAAAATAGCATTTATATCTTTAATGCTGACAAGATGCTCTTTGCTCTCAAGGACGGAATGGATGAAGCGCATGTCCGATTCTCCCAGCTTGTGATTTGGGTAAAGAATCACGCCATCGTCGGACGTAAAGACTATCTGCCCCAACATGAGCTCATCGTTTTCGGATGGTATGGCACGCATACGTTTCATAGGAGCAAGGACAAGTCTGTCATCTTCTATCCCAAGCCCAACAAGAGTCCCTATCACCCGACAACCAAACCTCTTGGTCTCATCCGGCACCTTATCCTGAACTCAACCGATATGGGTGATGCCGTCTATGACGGATTCGGAGGCAGTGGAACCACGCTTCTAGCCTGCGAACAGTTAAAGCGGCGTTGTTTCATGGTCGAGCAAGACGAGGATTATTGCAGAACCATCATTCGCAGGTGGGAAGCTATGACTAAACAAAAAGCTCAACCCATATGAAAAAGAACGACCAAACCAAAGAGCTGTTGCTTGAACAGCTAAAGAAAACGCCGATTATCCAAATCGCTTGCGAAAAAATGGGGATCGCCCGAGCCACGCTCTACCGTTGGAAGGATGAGGATCCGGCGTTCGCCGAAATGATAGATAAAGCGGTACGGGAAGGGTGCCTGATGGTAAACGATTTGGCTGAATCCCAGCTTATTGGCCCAGTCAAAGACAGGAACATCCAAGCCATCATTTATTGGCTCAGGCACCCCCC
>JAQUKQ010000160.1 GCA_028718985.1 Desulfobulbaceae bacterium
AGGGCCTCAACAACCAAGGCGACCGTGGATTTTTTCTGGCCGATGGCGACGTAGATACAATGGACGCCTGTCTCACGCTGGGCGATGATGGCGTCAACGCAGACTGCCGTCTTGCCAATCTGACGGTCGCCGATCACCAGCTCACGCTGGCCTTTACCAACCGGCGTCATGGCGTCAATTGCCTTCAAACCGGTGTAGCAGGGCTCATGCACGCCTTTTCTGGCGATAACGCCTGGGGCAATAACCTCAATCTTGCGGGTTTCTTTCGCATTGATCGGGCCTTGGCCGTCAATGGGAAAGCCCACCGCGTCAACTACGCGCCCTTCCATTTCAGGGCCAACCGGCACCTCAGCGATCTTGCCTGTCCGTTTAACAGTATCACCTTCCTTGATGCCGGAGACTTCGCCAAGTACAGCGCAGCCAACATTATCGGCTTCCAGGTTCAGTGCCAGGCCAAGGACTCCATTTGAAAACTCAAGGAGTTCCATCGCCATGCAGTTCTCAACGCCATGGACACGGGCAATACCGTCACCAACGGAGATTACTGTACCAGTTTCACTCAGATCAACTTTTGCTTCATAGTCCTTGATCTGACCCTTGATAATTTGACTGATCTCTTCGGCTTTAATCTGCATTGTGCTTATTCACTCCCTTTAATGGATTCTTTTAACCCCTGCAACTGGCTCCTGATGCTGCCATCCAAGACTAAATCACCGACTTTGGCAATAATGCCGCCAAGAATTGCCGGATCAACTTTGGTGCTCAAGACGACCTTCTTGCCGGTAATTTTTTCCAGCGTCGCCTGTAATTTATCATTCAACTCCGGTGTCAACGGCATTGCCGTCACCACCGTCCCCTGACAGATATTGCGCTGAGTATCGATAAGCAATTGAAAGGCTTCGGCGATCTCAGGCAGGAAGGCGATTCGCTTTTTATGGATCACCAGATCCAGAAAATTGGTGATCACTTGCGAGGCGCCTTGCGCATGAGCGATATGGGCCATGACCTTGCAGCGGACATCAACTGGGTACATCGGATTGGTCAGACCATCCTTGACCTCAGGCTGAGCAAGCATGGCAGCCGCAATCTCGTTCAGCGATTTAGCGTACTCATCAAAGGCATTTTCTTCCTGCGCTACTGAAAAAAGGGCCTTAGCATAACGATTGGCGAGGATTGAATTCTTCATCAGCGAGCACCTACCTTATCAAGAAATTCACTCACCAGTTTGCTTTGATCGGCATCGGTGAAACTCTTCTGAACCAAAGCCGCAGCCATACCGGCCGCCTGCTCGGCAACCTCTTCCCGCAATGACTTTTGTGCCTGGGCAAATTCAAACTGTACGGCGAGCTCGGCCTTACGCTTGATATCAGCCGCTGCCCGGGTCGCATCATCGATAATCTTCTGCTTCTCAATCTCGCCCTGGGCCTTGGCACTCTCAATGATCGCCTGGACTTCCTGATCGATACGTCCCAGCTTCTCTTCATATTTTTTGTACGACTGCTCAACCTCGTTCCGTCTGGCATTGAGATCATCAAATCGATTGATGATCGCGGCCCGGCGACCGCCCAAGGCGCTGGCAATGGGCTTAGAGCCAAACTTGACCAGGAGTACGAGCAGTGCCGCAAAGTTCAGCGTCCGCCACAACAGATCCATCAACTTCTCGTGCGAGAGCGGGTTGGCAGGCACATGCCCACCGCCATGCCCTTCAGCATAGGCAAGCGCCGTGCTCAGCACAAGCATACCAGCCGCCAAGGCCAAAGCAGTTTTCGCTTTTTTCTTATTCAGACGCATGATCAAACAGCCCTCCCCAAAATCTTGTTGGCCATCTCACCGGCAAAAGTGTCCAACTGCCCCTTAAGGGCATCCTGTGCCGCAGTAAATTGCCCTTGAATCGTGCTCAGCTGCAAGGCCTTATCCGCCTCAGCACCCTTGCGAATATCAGCCAACTGCTCAGCACTCTCGGCGAGAGCAGCGCCTTTCACTGTCTCAAATTCTGCCTTCGCCTTAGCACGGGCCTCGGCCAGTTTTCGGTTGAACTCGTCTAATTGCAGGTTGGAGTTCTTCTCAAATGTCTCGATGTCTTTCGCCAGGCCAGACAACTTTTTGTCCCGCTCAAGAATGATGGAGCGGATTGGCCGATACAAAACCGCGTTCATGATCACAATCAACAGCAACATATTGATGATATGAATCGGCATAGTGAGATCAATTGTTATCATGCAACATCTCCTAAGATTGATAGAACTTCCTTGTGCCACGCCCAATCACGAGCAAAAATGAATGGTCATTCAAAAAATCAGGCATTTTCTTATCAGATAAAAAAAGGCCTGTCAACGTTTTATCTTGTGCCGAGATACACGATTATACAAATATTTTATGAGTAAAAATACCTGGTTCTCTTCAAGCAAGCCCCTTGTCATAGCCCTCTTCAACTCAAAGTGGCCTTCAGGGCAGCATCCCTTTTTATTCTAGTGCACCAATCTGTGCTTCAACAATCCCAGAGACCGCAGCCAATGCCTCGGGTACTTTATCCGGCATAGAGCCACCGGCTTGGGCCATGTCTGGTCTCCCTCCACCACTCCCTCCTACCAGCGCCGCTACTTCTTTGATAATCTTCCCGGCATGACATTTTTTCGTCAAATCCTGGGTAACGATCGCCAGCAATGCCGCCTTGCCCTGCAACTCGCCGCCCAAGACTACCACCCCACTGCCAATCGCATCCCGCATCCTATCGCCTATCTCGCGCAAGGTTTTTGGAGAATCAAGCACAATCTCGGCGCACAGCACCTTGACCCCCTTTACCTCTCGTGCCTGCTGCAAGATATTCTCAAGACCGGTCATCGACAGCTTGGCAGTCAGCTGGCTCACCTCCCGCTCCAACTCTTTTTGCCGACTGAGCAGCGCTTTCACTTTCGTTGCCAACTCATCCGGGGTGCTCTTCATGGTTTCGGCAAGACCACTCAAGGATTTCTCCAACTCCTGATAGCGCTCCATGGCCCCACGCCCAGTCACAGCAAACAGTCTGCGTACACCTGCGGCGATGCCTGTTTCACTCAGGATTTTGAACAGCCCAATCTGACCGGTAGCCTCAACATGGGTGCCGCCGCACAGCTCCTTGCTCACCGTGCCAAAACGCACCACCCGCACTGTATCCTCATATTTTTCGCCAAAAAGCGCCGTTGCGCCAGACTTCTGAGCCGCCTCACGATCCATCTCCTCGGCCTCGCGCACCAAGTTGGCCCGAATCTCTTGATTAACCATGGCCTCGACCCTGGCCAACTCCTCAGCCCTCATGGGTGAAAAATGGGTGAAATCGAACCGCAAACGGCCATCATCGACCAACGAGCCCGACTGATTGACGTGCTCCCCAAGCACCTTCCTGAGCGCCGCTTGCAAAAGATGGGTAGCGCTGTGATTGGCCTCGATATCACGCCTGCGTGCCGCATTGACTTTTAGATCAACCGCTTCGCCAGTTGCCAGAGTGCCCGCCACAATCTGCGCCTTGTGCAAGCTGACGTGGCCTGCGGCCTTTACCGTATCGAGTACTTGCGCGATGCCAAGTGGCCCAGTCATCTGGCCGCTGTCACCAACTTGGCCACCAGACTCGGCATAAAACGGGGTCTCGGTGCAGGCAATCATCACCCGCTGACCAGCCTCGGCACGCGGTATCTCCTCGCCACTTTCATTTAAAATCACCTTGATAACCGAGCTTGCCTCCCGTTTTTCGTAACCCAAGAAAACTGTATGCCCGGCCCTACCCAGCAGATCAACCCCCTGGCCAACCTGCACGGCTGCACCCTTCCAAGATTTTCGTGACTGTTGACGCTGGGCGTCCATCGCCTGATTAAAGCCGTACTGATCGACCTCGTAGCCAATTTCAAGCGCCATGTCGCGAACAATATCCACCGGGAAACCAAAGGTATCATAGAGCTTGAACATAAACTCACCAGGCACCGTTTTCTCGGCTGTTTCCTGCATGCGGGCAAACTCCTCATGCAGCATGGCCAGACCATTATCAATGGTCTCCAGAAAGCGCTCCTCCTCGTTTGTCACCACCTTGGTCAGCAGCTCACTCGCACCAAGCAAGTGCGGGTAGGCATTGCCCATTTGTCGAACCACGGCAGATACAATGGTCGCCAAAAAGGGTTTGGTCATCCCTAAGGTACGTCCATAACGAATGGCTCGACGCATGATGCGTCGCAAGACATAGCCACGCCCTTCATTGGAGGGCAAGACCCCGTCCGCCACCAAAAAAGTCGTGGCACGAGCGTGGTCGGCAATTACCCGTAGCGCGGTGTCACTTTTAGGGCCAGCACCATAGGCCACCCCGGACACGAAAGAAATTCGATCCATCAAGGTGGTGAAGATATCGGAATCATAATTGGTGAACTTGCCCTGCAGCACTGCCGCCACCCGTTCCAAACCCATACCGGTATCGATGCTCGGTTGAGGAAGCGGCGTCATCTTACCGCTCTCATCCCTGTAAAATTGCATGAAAACCAAATTCCACAATTCAAGGAAACGATCACATTCACAACCAAGCGCACACTCCGGACGACCGCAACCCGCCGCCGCCCCCTGATCGTAGTGGATCTCGGAGCATGGCCCACACGGCCCAGTGTCGCCCATGGCCCAGAAGTTATCCTTCTCCCCCATGCGGACAATCCGGCCAGGCAGTAAGCCCTCTGCCTTTTCCCACAGGGCAAAGGCCTCGTCATCGTCATTAAAAACCGTCACCCACAACTTCTCCTTGGGCAGCTCGAGGACTTTTGTCAAAAACTCCCAGGCGTAGGCAATCGCCTCCTTCTTGAAGTAATCGCCAAAGGAAAAGTTGCCAAGCATCTCAAAAAAGGTGTGGTGGCGTGCGGTGTAGCCAACGTTTTCCAGATCGTTATGCTTGCCGCCGGCCCGCACGCTGCGCTGACAACTGGTCGCCCGCACATAATCGCGTTTCTCCTCGCCGGTGAAGACTTTTTTAAACTGCACCATGCCCGAATTGACAAAGAGCAGGGTCTGGTCGTCATGCGGGACGAGAGATGAACTCTCAACGGTTTGGTGGTCGCGGGCCGCGAAGAAATTTAAGAATTTTTCTCTGATTTCATTGCCATTCATGAGCAAAAACCTATATATGTTAGTTTTAGAAGCGTCGTGAGGGGTATCATTGCTTTTCGTTGTTACTATCATCTCGATAGCCGCTTTCGGTAAAAAGCTGCAAAGAGACCATTAGCTCGACATTAAAATGAAAGTCAAGCCCAAAATTTACCATCAACCCCCTTCACCACCATC
>JAQUKQ010000161.1 GCA_028718985.1 Desulfobulbaceae bacterium
AAGGGAGACATCTCCCGAACAACAACAAAATCCTTCCCGCTCACAAGCCAGTATCAGCCATCTGCTTTCTGACCACGACCTCAGACTCTGCCAGGGCCACCTTCTCCTCGGCAGTCAATTGAAACTCGATGATCCGCTCAACACCATTGGCACCCAAGACCACCGGCACCCCGATAAAGCAACCGCTGATGTCAAACTCTCCCTCCAGATAGGCCGCGCAGGGCAATACCCGCTTCGTATCCTTGAGAATGGCCTCTGCCATCTCCACCGCACAGAGCCCTGGGGTATAGAAGGCCGAACCAGTCTTTAAGTGATTGACAATCTCGATGCCGCCATGCTGCGTGCGCTTGACAATTTCGGCAATTTTATCGGCGGAGAGGAGATCTGTTATCGGCACTCCGGCGACACTGGCCAATCGGACCAAGGGCAGCATGTTATCACCATGCACGCCCATGACCATGGCAATGATATCTTTCGGTGAAACCTGTAAGGCCTCGGCCAAGAAGGTTCTATAGCGAGCAGAATCCAACACCCCGGCCATACCAACCACTCTCTCTTTCGGAAAGCCTGAGGCCTTGAAAGCAGTATACACCATGGCGTCGATCGGATTGGTGACCACAATCAGAACGCAGTTTGGCGAGTGTTTGACCGCCTCTTCAGTACACGATTTGACAATAGCCACATTCTTGGCCAGCAGATCATCTCGGCTCATGCCTGGCTTTCTGGCGAGACCTGCGGCAATGATCACGACATCCGAATTGGCCGTATCGCGATAATCATTGCTGCCAACAATCGAGTAGGAGAAGCCATCCACTGGCCCACTTTGCAGCAGATCCAAGCCCTTCCCTTGGGGGATCCCCTCCATCACATCCATCAAAACAACGTCGCCAAGCTCCCGAGTCATCGCCCAATGGGCTGCGGTCGCCCCAACATTTCCAGCACCAATAATCGTAATTTTCTTTCGCATAGGTTAATCCTCTCTCGTCTTGATTTTCAATGTTATTAAACTGTCCAGCAATCGCAAATCTTCTTTGTCATAAGGCTACCCTCGTCGGCAAGGAACAAGGCTCTGTTTCAGCAGAAGGGACACTCAGAGACCAAATCACCCCTCTAACTTTAACTCCTTGATCATGGCCTCTACCCGCTCAAGGTCCTTTGGGGTATCGACTTCGATCGAGTCATGCTCAGTCAGCACTACCTTAATCTGATAGCCAAACTCAAGGGCTCTAAGCTGCTCAAGCTTTTCAAAACGCTCCCACTCCCCTTCCGGCAAGCCGACAAAAGTCACCAAAAATCCCTTTCGGTAAGCATAAAAGCCCAGATGCTTATAGTAGGTCGGCGGCACAGGTTCATCTGGATTGCGCTGAAAAGGGATAGGCGAACGGGAAAAATAGAGCGCCATGCCATGGCGATCAAAGACTGTCTTGACGTGATTCGAATCGTGAATCTCCTCTGGCCGGATAATCTTATAGATCAACGTAGACATGGGCAACGCCAGGTCATCAAGCAGCGGCTGAGCAACCTGTGCCACCACCGCACGATCAAACAACGGCTGATCGCCTTGAATATTGACCACGACATCCTGCTCGGCAATACCCATCTTTTCGGCGGCCTCCGCCAGACGATCCGTCCCCGAAACGTGGTCGGAACGGGTCATGACGACCTCCCCACCAAAACCGCGAACACAATCGGCAATACGCCTATCATCCGTCGCCACTGCGACCCGCGACAGCAAATCGACAGTACGAGCCCGCTCGTAAACGCGCTGAATCATCGGTTTCCCAGCGATATCTGCCAAGGGCTTGCCTTCAAAGCGATTGGAGCCATACCGGGCCGGGATAATCGCCACCACTTTTGACTTTGCTTTCTGATTCATTTTTATTACTCTCGATTCGGTAAGGCTGCGCAGGACAGGTTGCCTGTTTCAATTTTCCGGATGATATTACCATACTCTTGTGCAAACGCCACCAACATCTCTCTGTGTTACCGACAAAACAGGCTGTCATCAGGCAGAAGTCGAATCCCTGACCACGTCACTCAGTGCACAAAGGATCACCGTTCTTCGTGCAGTGCGCGCAGGCGATTTTGAACTCTGCTTCAGCCACAAGGGTCTCGTCCTGCAAGAAAATGGCGGACGGGCCGAATCCATCCTCGTCGACTTTGCCAGCGACACCTTCCTCTACCGACTACAGAAAGGTGGTGGCCGCAGACAACCGCTGGCACGGGCAGTAGGCCTGCAGCCCGGTTACTCGCCACTCGTTCTCGACGCCACCGCGGGCCTTGGCCGTGACGGCTTCATCCTGGCGTCGCTCGGTTGCCGCGTTATCTTCTGCGAACGTTCTCCCATCGTTCACGCCTTATTGCACGACGGTCTGGCCCGAGCCGCAACCGACCCCCGCCTCAGTGCCATTGCCAGCCGAATCTCTCTATACGCCGGTGACTGCCGCGCCCTGCTCCCCGCCCTGAGTGAAGAATTCCAGCCTGATACTATCTACCTCGACCCCATGTACCCAAGTCGAAGCAAAAAGAGCGCCCTGATAAAAAAGGAGATGCGCATGATCCGAGCCCTCGTCGGCGACGACCACGACACCAGCGCCCTCCTGCAGGCGGCCATTGAACACGCCGCAAAACGGGTGGTGTGCAAGAGACCAATCCAGGCCCCCCCCTTAGAGCTTTCGCCACAGGGCAGCGACAGAGAGCGTCAACCGGACTTTGCCATCACCACCCCCAAGCACCGCTTTGACGTCTACCTCCCTCTCAGCAATAAGAGTGCGCCCCTTCATCCTGTTGCTCACTGAGCACGACACGCCGACACACCCCCTGTTGCACTTAACCTTCAGGCCTAAGCCCTTCTGAAAAAAGATTGATTTCCAAAAGGGCTTAGGCTATCATTTTCGTTGTTGCGCTGGGTGATGTGTCAAAAGTTGCTTTGGGCTCACCTTACACGGGTCAAGCGGAGGAAATTTATGGCGATGACAGCGGTGCTCGCAGAGCACGAATTGTTTGATTCCTGTCGGGTGCTGTTTGGTGCAGATCTACAGGTATCCAGGGCCTTTCTGGAATACCTGCAGCGACCGGGAATCAAAAGCGCTTACCGCCAAAAGGCCCTGGCGACGCATCCGGACATCCTTGCCAGCCAGGAGAGCAAGACCAAACAACAAAACGCCGACCTCTTTCGCGTTGTCCAGCAAGCCTATGAACACCTGACCACCTATCTGGACGCCAGAGAGAGCGGTTTCCAATTTCAGGAAGATGCAAAGATGCGTCGGCAAGCCGCCCCTGCCCGACCGACCAGCAAGCCAGCCCCTCGCAGCCAGGCCCAAACTCGATCAAGCGCAAGCCCAACGGGTACAAGAACTCACAGAGAAGAGGCCAACACCTTCTATCGCCAGGATAGCCGGACAACCTCCGCTAGGCATTGCCATAGAACCTGGAGAGAGAGATCAATCCCATCCCGCAAACTCCTCTTTGGCCATTATCTCTACTACGCTGGAGCTACAAATTGGCAGACAATTATCAAAGCACTGGTCTGGCAGCGCACCGGTCGCCCCCGACTAGGAGAGATTGGCCGTCGCTTTGGCTGGCTGACGGATCAAGACATCCTGACCATCTTGAGAAAACGAAAACTCTCCGAATCATTCGGTGCCTCCGCTGTAAGCTTAGGCCTCTTGACAGACAAGCAGGTACGTCTCATGGTCTTCCAACAGAGCAGGCTGCAAAAAAAAATCGGTGACTATTACCTCCAGCACAAACTGCTTTCACCCCTCCAGCTCAATGAACTCGCCACTCGCTTTACCAAACATAACATCTCTTACTCCCCTCCACGCTATGCCTTCTCATCCAGGATGTAATTTTTGATTTACAACAACCTCATCTATTTTTTGGTGGTCATCCTGATCCTGACCACCAACAGCGCGGCTAACTCGCCCCAGTTGACAAGCGTCACAGCACTGGCCCTGTTTCTGGCCAAGGCACTGCTCTACCAAAAGCTGTTGAACCGCATCTTCAGCAAGGAGAAAGTCAACAAAGCCAGCACCTACAATGCTGCCGAACGCCAGGGATCGATACTGGCAATTATCTTTTTCAGCCTCGATGTCTACCTGCTTGACTGCCAATACTATTTCAATCTGCTTCCAGGAGCCCGCCCCCTGCCGGTCATCAATAGTGTCGCCAGCCTCCTTTTGTTCGCTGGCTATCTGTTCAGCATGTGGAGCAAAGCAGGCAATCGTTACCGGGCAATTTTCAACTCACGCCAAACGCCAACGGCCTTTGCCTGGAACAACATCAAGACCAACCTGCCGATCATCCTTCCCTGGCTCACGCTGTCCCTCTTTGCCGATCTTCTCCAACACTCCAACCTGCCAATAGTTCAGCAACTGATGGCCTCGGCTTGGGCTGAACAAACGATGTTCATCGTTTTCTTCTTGTGCCTGGCAATCCTCTTTCCCCTGATCGTCACCCGCATGTGGGGCTGCACCCCGCTACCCACTGGTCCCGCCCGCCACAGAATCGAAACCTTTTGCCAGCGGCAGGGAGTCGGCTTTGCCGAGATCCTCCTTTGGCCGCTCCATGAGGGGCAGGCCTTGACGGCTGGCGTCATGGGCATCATCAGCCGCTTCCGCTATATCCTCATCACTCCCGCCCTTCTGGAGGCGATGACCGCAGAAGAGATTGAAGCGGTCATCGCCCACGAGCTTGGCCATGTCAAAAAACGACACCTGCAAATCTTTCTGGTGCTGTTCATCGGCTTTGGTCTGCTTGCCCAGCTCTCCTCCTACCCGATTCTCTCCCTGTTGAGCAACTCGGACCTCTTCTACCAACTCGTTCACCTGACCAACAGAAAACCGAGTAACGCGCTTGCCTTTGTCAGCACCGTGCCGATGTTTGTCTTGATGATCGTCTATTTCCGCTTTATCTTGGGTTTTTTCATGCGGAATTTTGAGCGACAGGCCGACCTGTACGCCCTGCAGACGATGACGAGCAGTGCCCCATTGATCCAGGTCTTTGAGCGAATAGCCTGGTTGAGCGGCGACATCCGTGATCTGCCAAGCTGGCACCATTTCGGCATCGGCCAACGAATCGACTACCTCAGACAGTGTGACCGAAACCCAAACCAGATCAAACAACACGACCGCAAGGTGTATGGGGCATTGGCCCTCTACGCAATCATCCTTGCCCTTGCCGCCCTCACCCTCTGGAAGATGCCGGAAAAACTCATGGAAGGGCCTCCGCGAGAGAAATTTGCCGAGGCGGTGATCCGACAAAAGATGCAT
>JAQUKQ010000162.1 GCA_028718985.1 Desulfobulbaceae bacterium
AACAGACCGGTCAGCACCTTAGGGTAGAAATAGGTCGACTTGTGGGGCATGACCAATCCCTCGTCCGCCACCCTTTGCACCTGACTGACCAGGGTCGGGTTCATCAAGAATAGCACGGGCGTGGTCATACGAGCATCGAGGCTCTCTTTAACTGCCGCATCCAACGCCTCATCCGGGTCGGGGTAGTAGTGAATCAGACTCTCGTCCTCACAACGTTGATGACTCAACCCAAGAATCGTATCCAGAACCAGTTCGGACAGAACCACAACATCAAGTTCCTGCAGCGCCTGCGGCTGATCAGCCGCACTTGTCCTAGCCATAACACCGGGCTTCAAAGTCAGCAGGAAACAACGGTCAACGCCTGGGTGGTAGAGGCCAAACATCGTACCCTGATCATTTTCATCCATCCTGGCCAGCACTTCAGAAACCAAAAACTCACGTGCCCCCCCGCCAATCTCTTCAACCTCAAAACTGCCCTGCATCGCTTCGGCCAAGGAGTCGGCAGTCACCTGTCCCGGGACGCGAACAAGTCGATGGGTTGGCAGGACTGACAACCCATCATCCTCCATGCCGCAAAGATACATCATCGTGTAGTCATAAGGGCTGTCGGCACTGACCTCGCCGCCCCTCTCTCGCATCAACTCACGCAACTGCAAAGCGGTGGTATAGCGATGATGTCCATCGGCAATATAGAGCGCCCTATCGGCAAACTGTCGCTTGATCTCGGCAAGCGTCGGCACATCGGTAATCGCCCACAACGTATGGCGGCAACCATCGTGATCACTCACCGAGTAGAGAGGAGCCGCGGGCCTCTTTGCTTCCAAGAGTGTCATAATTCGGCCCGCAGGATCGGAATAGAGCGAAAAGATCGGTGAAAACTGGGCTTGACAGGTATCGAGCAGGCGAAGACGATCGGTCGTGACTCCACGGAAGGTCTTTTCATGCGGCTTGACTACCCCCTCAGAGAATTCGGCCAAGCCAACCAAGGAGATCAAGCCCTTGCGCACAAACTGCTTACCAGAGGGAATGCGGTACTCGGTGTGATAGAGATAGATCGCAGGTTCGGGATCACGCACCAAGACCTGCTCCTGCTGCCAACGCTCGAATGTCTGGCGCGCCTGTTGATAGCGATCATCGGACTGAGCCTCAGCCGCATCGACACTCTTGGTCAAATCAAGTTGAATCATATTGTAGGGATTCTTCTTGAGCAAGGCGTTGTGCGACTGTTGGTCAATCACGTCATAGGGCGGTGACACCACGTCTTCCAGATCGGTGATCTTTGCCAAGTTATAGCGAAGTCCGCGTAACGGAGCGATTCTAGCCATTTTTCTATCTCCTCTATTGACCACGAAAAACTTCCGTGCCAAATAGCAAAATCTTCATTACAATGGGGTCTAAAAATACCCCGCCATACTATATGAACAAAGAAATAATGCAACCTTAAAAAAACGGCGGGGCCGATGAGATCAACGCCTCGCCAACCGTAACAAAACAGCCCTCAACCACACTGGAGCCCGCCATGTTCGATGTCTATATCAAAACCCATTTCTCCGCCGGCCACCACCTGCGAAACTACCCCGGCAACTGCGAAAGACCCCACGGCCACAACTGGAATGTCACGGTGACCGTCCGGGCCACAGAACTCGATGAGCTGGGCATGGGCGTCGATTTCCGGACCGTCAAACAAGCCGTCAGCACCGTCATGGATGAACTTGACCATTGCGACCTGAATCATCACCCTGCCTTTCTCGACCAGAACCCCTCGTCCGAAAACCTGGCTCGCTATATCTTCGAACAGCTCAGCCCGACACTGAAATCAGACCGCTACCAGGTCTACAGCGTCATGGTCGGTGAAACAGAAAACACCGGTGTCATCTACCGTGCCGACTGAACAAAGCCTTGCCCTTTCGGAACTCTTCTTCAGCCTCCAGGGGGAATCGACCTATGCCGGCCTGCCATGCGTTTTCATACGCCTGGCAGGCTGCAACCTGCGCTGCCGCTACTGCGACGCCCGTTACACCTATGAAGAGATCGGCGGCAACAAGTCCCTTAGCGAGATTATCGCCTTTGTCGACCTCTATCCAGAGGCGATCGTCGAGATTACCGGAGGGGAACCGATGCTACAGGAAAACGTCATCCCCCTCATGCAACGCCTCGTTGACCAAAAACGCACCGTACTGCTTGAAACAAACGGCAGCATTGACCTCTCCTCTGTGCCGGACGGCGTGACGATTATCATCGATGTCAAGTGCCCCGACTCGGGCATGGCCCATGCCAACCGGCTCGAAAATCTGACGACGCTCAACAAAAGTGCCGAAATAAAATTCGTGCTCTGCAGCCGCAAGGATTATGACTGGGCCGTTGCCTGCGCCAAAGCACACAACTTGATCGACTGCCGCAACGGCCGAGCGTTACGCCCCGTCCTCTTCTCTCCAGTCAGTGGATATCTCCCCCCAGCCGAGCTGGCAGCCTGGATACTGCAAGATAAACTTGCCGTTCGCCTCCAGCTACAACTCCACAAAATTCTCTGGCCCGAAAGTGACCGTGGGGTGTAACATCTCACCTCTTCTGCCGGAAAACGACCTCCCTGAAAAATTGGATCAACTCCTGCCGTTGCGCCTGGCTCTTCATCTGCTCAGGCACCAGATCCGAGACGGCGGTCCGACCAATCGCCATCTTGTATTCGATGTGACTGGCAAACCGGTTATCAAGATACCAGGCGTAGGTCAAGCCAAAGAGAAGGCCAGGCGGCGTGAAGCCCTCTTCGCCATTCACGACCCTGGTGAAATGAGACGGGTTGCGAGCTGACCTGCACATACGGGCCAATGACAAGTAGCGCACCAGTTCCGCTTCCGTAAAATAACAGCGGCGCCCGCTCTCCGGCCGCAAGGTCAGATGATAGATTTTGCCTAAACCCTCTCCCTCATGGCACAAAGGCACCACCTCTTTGCGCAGGGCATAATCCCCTAAAAGAGATTGGCCGAGAGCCACCAGAAAAGCGACCTCAAAACGGCGATCTCCCAGCAGGTCCTGGCGGATCTTAATCCTGCCATCAGCAGGATCATAAAACGAGTAGAGGTTGTCCCAAGCCTGACCTCTCACCCAATCCCCGCGCGACACGGTGGTTATGCCGCGCACATGGCCCAGATGCTCGACCGGGATGTCGGCATGGCGCCAAAGAATATCCATAATTCGTTCAAAGTCGATGGTATCGATCATGCTCAACATGGCCCGCATCCGAGCATAACGACGACTAGGCACCTCCGCACTCTCACCCACCCTTGGCACTGTCACGGCGGGTGGGGGGAGCGCCTTCGTGCCGTGCCGTCCTTTCTCCTCAAGATGATCTTTCGCCGCCCACAGCACCTTGACTGCCGTAGCGAACGAAGCCGGGTCGTGACGAACCTTACGATCCCGCAACCCCTCCCGAGAAAAGATCGCCGCTTCAATCGGCAAAAAGCCCATATTCCAGACCTTGACCCGGTCGAGGTAGATAGGGCTCTTGCCCTCGATGGCATAACTCTGCAGGATGTTTCCTGGAATTTCCTGCATGGCGAGCAGCAAAATCTGGTTGAATAGCCCATGGACACCACCCGGGATATTCCGATGATAGGCGGTGATCAAGTCGGAGGCATAGAAACGACGCCCCGGGTCATCAATCGCCAGGTCGGTCTCTCCGGCCTGCACCCAAAGATTGCCGACCAAAAGCTTCATCGCCTTTGTATTGGCACGAACCGCCTGAGCCAGACCGGGAACCTGCATGATCGGAGCAATGCTGGTGTAGAGACTGCCTGGGGCAAAAAGGATTATGTCTGCCTGACCGATGCTATCCACCACCTCGGTCAAAATTTGCGGCTGCGCCTCCGAGAAATCCACCAAGACCTGGTCGATCGGCACGCCGCGGCGAGCGGCGGAAGACTTGTCCTCTCCGGTGACCATCACCCCGTTGGTATAATGCATCTTCAACACCGAAGGGGTACAGGTGCAGGGCAAAACACCATCAGGTGCCACTCCGATCAACGAGGCAACCTCTCGCAGCCCATCACGAATCGCTTGCGGCGATGCCTCAAGGGCCCCGTCCTCAACCCCAGCGTAAATAGCCGAGGCAATGAGCAGGTTACCAAGACAGTGGGGGCGTTGCATCACCACTACCAAACGGCGGTCATCAAAGAGACGTCGTAGCAGTCTTTTGATGCCATCAAGCATGATCTCCGGCAATCCCCGCAAGTTGAGCTGGCCCCTGGTCAGCAGCTCGTCAAAGCTTTGTGGGGCCTTGACGAAACGATGATTGAACAGCGCAAAAAGGGCCGCCCCTGCCTGACTGGCTTCAGCATCGCTCAAACCGTACTCTTCACGCAGCCTGACCTTCTGAATGGCAGACAACATGACGTGCCGGATATCCCCCAAACCGATGAGCGGCAGATCCTTCAACAACTCACCCGTCGAACCGCCATCATCGGTCACACAGACAATGGCCGTGGTGTGCGGAAAGACCTCCTTCAAACCATGAAAGGGGTGCTCCACCCAGCTCAAACTGCGGCTATCTCCGCCAATGATAGTTGACAACCCTGTCCCGCCGCCAAACACCACCACCTTGACCTGAGCGCTCTCCTTTGAGATCATCGAGGCAGCGAGCGATTTAAGTCCGGACGTAATCCAAGGCGGCCCGTCTGGCGCCCCTTGCAAAACCAACTCAATCAACTTTTCCGGCAAGTTACGACTGTTCAACAACTCAAATGGCGAAAAGCATACCGAATTGAGTCGTTGCAGACACTCAGCCAGTTGTTCGTCTTTGATTGTAACCATATCTTTTCATCGTCAAAATCAACCGGGCACAACTCCAGGAGAGCTCACAAAGGGAGACATCTCCCGAACAACAACAAAATCCTTCCCGCTTACAAGCCAGTATCAGCCATCTGCTTTCTGACCACGACCTCAGACTCTGCCAGGGCCGCCTTCTCCTCGGCAGTCAATTGAAACTCGATGATCCGCTCAACACCATTGGCACCCAAGACCACCGGCACCCCGATGAAGCAACCGCTGATGTCAAACTCTCCCTCCAGATAGGCCGCGCAGGGCAATACCCGTTTCGTATCCTTGAGAATGGCCTCTGCCATCTCCACCGCACAGAGCCCTGGGGTATAGAAGGCCGAACCAGTCTTTAAGTGATTGACAATCTCGATGCCGCCATGCTGCGTGCGCTTGACAATTTCG
>JAQUKQ010000163.1 GCA_028718985.1 Desulfobulbaceae bacterium
TCGTTACCTCTGGCATGGGGGGAGTCTTCACAAAAGGTTTACCGATTGGCCAGGTGACAGATGCAGGCAAGAGCAAACGCGGGATGTTTCATACTATCACTGTCCGGCCATCTGTCGAATTCCGTGACCTTGAGTATGTGACCATCATTCTGCAGGCAAGCTCCTTGGCTGATTGATGCTGACTGCACCATGAAAATCACCCTTTTTTTCTTTTTAGGCATCCTGTTTCTCACTCTGCAGACCACCGTCTTTCAAGCCCTTCCGGTGTGGTTCGGCATTCCTGACTTGCTTTTGCTCTTAATCGTCTTCCTCTCCCTCCACTTCAAGCCAGGCTCCGGGGCCGTACTCACCCTGCTTTTTTCGCTCGGTTTGGAGGTTTTTTCCGGTTATTTTTTAGGATTATATGCCATCGCCTACCTACTGGTCTTTTCCATCATCAAGTGGCTCTCTACCCACTTTGCCTTAAAGGACATGAATCAACAACCTGCTATTGCCTCCCTCTCCTTCCTCTTTGTCAACGCCTTTGTCTACCTCTCCAGCCTCATGTTATCCGATGCCAGCCCCAATCCGTGGGGATGGGGTGCTATCCTACAACGGGTATTGATCGTCACCATCCTCTCTATTCCCGCCAGTCTCGCGTTCCTCTCCATGATGCGGTGGTGCGACAAAAAAAGAAGCAAGCGTTCTTTTTTCCGTCAGAAACGAGGCAACACATACAAGGCAAGAGGGTAACTCGTGCAACAAGTTATCTCCAGAGTCGACAAAATCAATGAAGCCGAACTCCTGACCTTAAAAAAAAGGTTGCGGTATGCGTCAATGTTGTTGCTGGCTTTTGCCTCGATTCTGGTGATCCGCCTCTGGTACCTGCAGATTCTCAATGGCGAAAACTATTTCAAGCTCTCTGAGAACAATCGCATCAGGCTCCACTGGCTGAAAGCCCCACGCGGCATGCTTTCCGACCGTTTCGGAAGACCACTGATCGCCAACCGGCCTTACTTCAATGTCACGCTAGCAAGAGAAGATGCCCCAAACCCAGAAGATCTGCTCAACCGGCTGTCGACTATTCTGGATGTGGATGTCAACGAACTGCTGGACCGCATCCGCGAAGGCGAAGACTATCCCCGCTATGTGCCAATCCTGCTTAAGGAGGATATCGACTGGAAGACGCTGGTCTCCATTGAAAATCACCTCTACGACCTGCCAGGTATCCGCATCGATGTTTTACCTTCCCGCGAATATCTTTACGAAAATTTAGGCTCGCACCTCTTTGGCTATCTTGGCCGAATTAACGAAGCGGAACTGAGCGAGCGGGCAGACGAGGGTGAGTATCAACGCAACGACCAAATTGGGAAACTTGGTCTCGAACGAATTTTCGAGAAGCAACTCCGTGGTGAACAGGGGAAGCGCTATATCGAAGTTGATGCCCAAGGCTTTGAGCAACGCGAAGTCTCAGTGCAGCAGCCTCTTCCTGGCTCCGATCTTAAATTAACCATTGATCGTGACATGCAAGACGTTGCCGAAGACGCACTTGATGGGAGAGCTGGTGCCGCCGTAGTCATGGAAGTTACAACCGGCCGGATTCTCGCCCTTGCCAGCTCCCCGGCCCTCGAATTAGATAAATTCGTGGGAGGCATCTCCTCTCAGAATTGGAAAGAAATGCAGGAAGATGAGATGAAACCTCTGATCAACAAAGCGACTCAGGGGCAATACCCGCCTGGATCAACCTACAAAATGGTTGTCGCCTTGGCTGGCCTTAGCGAGGGTGTGATCAACGCCGACACCACCTTCTTTTGTAATGGGGCGATGAAATTTAAAGGCCGTGATTACCGCTGCTGGAAAAAACAGGGTCATGGGACAATCAGCTTGGAACGAGCCTTGGCCGAATCCTGTGACGTCTTTTTTTATAGCGTCGGCATGAGAGTCGGGGTCGACAAACTTGCAGAATACGCCAAAAGTCTTGGGCTCGGCGAACCAACAGGCATTACGCTGGAGCATGAAAAAAGCGGTGTCGTCCCAAGTATAGCGTGGAAGAAAAAACGCTTCGGCCAAGTCTGGTATGAGGGAGAGACGATGTCGATCTCCATTGGTCAGGGGTACGACCTGGCCACACCTTTGCAAATTTGTCAAATGACCAGCACCTTGGTCAATGGCGGTACGCGCTATCGACCGCAGCTTATCGAGGCGGTCATGGATGCCGACGGTAATGTCGCCAAAGGGTTTGAGCCAATTATCGATGGCCATGCCTTGGGGACGGCAAAATCCTTGGACTTGATCCGGGCAGGCATGGTTGCCGCGGTCAATACCCCACATGGCACGGCTGGAGTTGCCAAATCAAAGTCGATGCTGGTTGGTGCCAAAACAGGAACGGCGCAAGTTGTTAAGGTAAAGCAATATCAGCACCTTAGAGAAAATGACATCCCGTACAAATGGCGAGACCACGCCTGGTTCACCTGCTTTGCACCGGCAGAGAAGCCGGAGATCGCCGTCACCGTCCTTGTTGAGCACGGCCTACACGGCGCCACTGGTGCTGGCCCCGTCGCCCGAAGATTGCTCAAAGAGTATTTCAAGGAACGCATGGACACAAAAGAAACCGTGCTGATAGAGGATGAATAACGATGTTCCACTTTGACCGCAGACTGTTACAGCATTTTGACTGGGCCTTGCTACTGACGCTACTAACCGTCATCGGCATATCTCTCATGAATCTCTATAGCGCCTCACATGTCGGCTACTACGGAACACCGCCATATATCAAGCAGATTTTTTACTATTTAGTCGGTTGCGGCATGATGCTGGCAATTATCAGCGTTGACTATCGTTTCTTGCTCCGCGCCAATTACCTGATCTACGGCAGCATAGTCGTCCTGCTTCTGGTCGCCATGTTCTTTGGCAAAACAGCGATGGGTGCCCAGCGCTGGATCAATCTTGGCATCATCAAGCTACAGCCCTCGGAACTGGCCAAACTCTCCATGGTTATCACAATGGCCAGTTACTATTGTCGGAAGGACACGGGGAAAGGCTTTGATTTATGGGAACTGCTCCCGCCAACAGGACTCGTTCTACTCCCTGTCATCCTGATCATCAAGCAACCAGACCTTGGCACTGCCCTGATGCTGCTCTTTGTCTTTGCCTCCATGACCTTGTTTGCCAAAATTCGACTCAGGACATTTATTTTCTTGGCTGTACTGATCTTGGCCCTGGCACCACTGGGATGGGAACATGGGCTTAAGCCCTATCAACGTCAACGAATTGAGACTTTGTTTGCCCCCGAAGCAGACCCCTTGGGGGCGGGGTATCACATCATGCAGTCAAAAATCGCCATTGGCTCCGGGCAAACCTTTGGGAAAGGTTATTTGGCTGGCACCCAAGTCCACTTGGATTTTCTGCCAGAACGCCATACAGACTTCGCCTTTTCTGTCTTAGCCGAAGAGTGGGGCTTTGCCGGAGCGATTTTTTTCCTGGCTTGGTACTTTTTTTTGGTTTTTTTAGGGATCAATGTGGCCGGAGCGGCCCGTGACAAGTTTGGGGTGTTTCTTGCCTTTGGAGTGACTGCGTTGCTGTTCTGGCAAGCCTTTGTCAACCTCGCCATGGTGCTGGGTTTGCTGCCAGTGGTCGGCATGCCCCTACCCCTGTTCAGCTATGGCGGATCATCTCTCCTAACCAACTTAGCAGGTATCGGTATTCTCCTCAATGTAAGGATGCGCCGCTTCAGCCGGCCAGGAGGAGCTGCAAGCAAAGCATAAAGGGCCATTGGGAGGGACGGAGATAATTTAAATAGGGGGGACCCCGCGGAACCTTCGATTTAGAATCGCAACCTTTCGCGTGTCACGACCAGCCCTGAGCCCCGATCAGCGGCACAAAACGAACCAACTCAATGGTTGTCTTCTTGACTTGTCCTTCACACTTATTGATAACCACCAATTCCTGACTCTGCCTATCCCCTACCGGCAGCACCATGACACCAGGATCGGCCAATTGTAAAAGCAGTGCTTCGGGCACTGTTGGCCCTGCAGCGGTAACAATAATGGCATCATACGGCGCATTCGCCTGCCACCCCATCGAGCCATCATCAACCTTGCAGACAATGTTCAAATAATGCAGGCGGTCAAAATTCCGACGGGCCTTGA
This sequence comes from Desulfobulbaceae bacterium, assembly GCA_028718985.1. Taxonomy (GTDB): domain Bacteria; phylum Desulfobacterota; class Desulfobulbia; order Desulfobulbales; family VMSU01; genus VMSU01. The sequence goes on from JAQUKQ010000163.1 coordinate 4,128, forward strand.
TCAGTAATGGCTTCAGCCGTTCAACGGTATAGACCTTTCCGCAAAGTAGCGAAAGAACCGCCGTCTGATACCCGCAACCAGTACCGATCTCAAGCACGCTCATCTCCGGCCCAAGCGCCAAACTTTGGGTCATCAACGCCACGATATAGGGCTGTGAGATGGTCTGCCCTTCGCCAATGGGCAGGCAAAAATCACCATAGGCCTGTCCTTGCAACGCATCTTCGACAAAAAGATGCCGTGGCACAATCTCCATCACCTTAAGAACTTCGGAATCACTGATCCCACGAGGAATCAACTGCTCCCGAACCATACGCCCACGCGCCGTGGCGTAATTAGTCGGCATCAGGCTTAGGTCCTGTATCGATATGGGCTTTCTCAAATTCTTCCTGCGTAAACATCCGGTACTGGCAGGCATCAACAATTTCACCTCGGAAAACTATCACCATGACGTCGTAGTGTTCCGTTCCTAATTGCGTGCCGACATACGGAGTTTTACGCAGCAGGCTTTTATTCTGCTGAAAATATGTCCACTCCTCACCGCCATCGGCAAGGGCCTGTTTTTTATCCGGCGGCCCCAGGTATGCATTGATGTTTTCCTTGGTCGATTGCTTAGGAGTGATCAAACAGGCATCAGATGCCAAGTGCCTGACATACTCTTTTGATGTGCAACCGAGGCTGAATATCAAAAAAACAAGCAGGCAGAGCAAAGGTATTCTTCGAACAAAGCGCATAGCAAAAACCTCCCCACAGCACCATCACCTTCTCTGAGATCGACAAGGCAAGGGCAATAGAATTATTCATTCAAACCTTTTAGCCTGATCCTCAATATTTTGCAAGACGACAGAATTAAGGGAGGTTCTTTTTCTTAACTGTTTCACATCAATGAAAATATTTCAAATCCATCTGAGTTAGGTTGAGAAAAAATGGACACCAAGTGTTTGATAGGAACCAAACGGAGGTGTAAGCATGATAAGAGTACCATAAGGGCGCTATACGCCTGAATTTAGCGAAGAAGGAGTCAAGCTTGTCACCGAAGGAGGAC
>JAQUKQ010000164.1 GCA_028718985.1 Desulfobulbaceae bacterium
ATGTGCCGAAAGTAAATCGAATTACTCCGGGACTTTCTGTCGCCGCAGACAGTGGTTGCCATACCGTCGTCGTGTACCACACATGGAAAGATGTTTCGGCAGCAGGGAGACTTAATCATCAGTTCTCCGCCATTGGTGTCTGGAATGAACAGATGAAAAGGGAGTTGCTGCGGCAGAACCCGCAAATTGCTCCTGAGACCGTCACGGTTGTGGGGTGTGCCCACTTTGATTGTGTCGGCCGCAAGGACTTGTTACTGCCTGAACTGGAATTCAGGACTGCAATCGGTGCAAGGGCTAACTCTCGCCTTATTCTTTTCCCTGCGTCGGCTCCGTGGGTTGTACCGGAAGAGGAACGATACATAGCTCTCATCTGGGAAGAGATCCAGAGTGGAATCCTTGGAGACGACGTTGAACTGCTCGTAAGGCTGAATCCAATGGACAACACGGACAGCGTGCGAAAGGCCATTTCTGCGATCTCTCCAGATATACTTGTGTCAAGACCTGACTGGCGTTGGGATAATAAATTCAACTGGTGCTTTCAGCGAAGTACCGACCTGTTACTCTACAATTGCCTTCTTTTTTATGCGTCAGCTTGTGTCGGCATTCCTTCCACCGTTACGATTGAGTGTGCAGTAACGCGCTTACCGGTCATCAATATCGGTTTTGACCTGCCTGGCCCGCCCTCATTAAATGGATCACTGGCTTCTTGCTGGTTAGCTGATTATTACCGGGATGTCCGCGAGAACGAAGCGGCTGCTCTGGCTGATACTCCTGATAGATTAAGGGAGCTGCTGATAATAAGTATAGAAAATCGCGCCTGGATGAGCTGTGGCCAGTCTGCCTTGCTACTCCGGCTACTCGGCGTTGCTCCTGGAAAATCTTCAGAACGCACCCAAAATATACTCGCAGCACTTGTAAAAGATGATCATACGCATAGATTAAGAGCCATTCTATGAAAACGATGAACATTGTTTATCTTTGCAGAGAGTATCCGCCTTTCCCTCATGGAGGGATCGGAACCGTCACACAATCACTTGCTCGATCTATGGTAGACCGTGGACACAAGGTGACCGTGATTGGTGTATATTCTGAGATTACGAGTGAACAGATTGAAGAAGACCATGGAGTAAATGTAATAAGACTCGGTGCCGCTCAGTTGCCGGTGCTGAACTTTATCGACAACTCTTGGCGACTATATAAGCGCCTTTGTGAACTGCATAAGCAACTACCGATTGATGTTGTTGAGGGACAAGAAGCCGTTTTTGCCTTTCTGCCAGTAAGTCTCCCAGGCAAGAAGATCATTCGAATGCATGGAGGCCATCATTTTTTCTTCACCACTCTTGGGCAAAGTCCGCGCTTTTGGCGTTCCTGGCAGGAAAAACGGTCATTTGCCAAGGCTGATGTTCTTTGCGCGGTCAGTCGTTTTGTGGCCGAAACGACTAACCGCTTATTACACCAGGAAGATCGCCCCGTTGAGATAATTCCAAATCCGGTGGATACCGACTTTTTTCGACCCCATCCTGAGGTCTCCGTTGTAAAGGACTTGATCGTATTTGTCGGGACACTCTGCGAGAAAAAGGGGGTGCGGCAGTTGCTTCAGGCATTCCCCGAAATTGCCAGGGCTTTCCCAAACGCAAAACTGCTCTTGATTGGACGTGATACATCATTGAGCTCAGGGAAAAGTTATCGTTCAACTCTTCAGGCTGATATCCAGGAGCCGTTAGCAGAGAAAATCGAGTTCAGGGGAGCAGTCGATCACCGCGAATTGCCACTCATCTATGCCTCAGCAGCAGTCTGCGTGTTTCCCTCACATATGGAGTCACAAGGGTTGGTTATTCTGGAAGCCATGGCCGTCGGTAAAGCGGTGGTAGCAAGCAAGGCCGGTCCAGGGCCAGAATTAATCGACCATGAGGAAGACGGACTTCTATGCGACCCGAAGGACCCCGCTTCAATCGCGGCAGCAGTTAATCGGCTGTTATCTGAAGATGATACTAGGCGGTATTTTGGTGTGCATGCTCGACAAAAGGTGGTAAAGCTCTTTAGCAACGAAGTCATAATCGACAAAAATGAAAGTTTATATCGCTCTTCAGTAGCACCTATTTGATCGAAAATCTGAGGCCGTTTATGGTTTTGGCTGACAATAAGCAATATATCCCCCTGTGGTTGTATTTTGTGATATTCACAGTTGGGCTCCTCCCTCCTTTTGCCGGGATTTACGGGCAAATAGTTGGTCTTGCCTTCCTTATTCTAATCATGATTAGATTATGCCTATTGACGTTTAAACGCCAGCAGACAACCTATAATTTCATGTTTATTATTGGTCTGTTGGGTACCGGCCAGATTTATTTCCGTGATTTTGCACTGAAAGGTCTCCCCGGATATCTCCTGATTGAGTACATCTTCATCATACTTGGAGTATTAAATTTTCATCTGGTTTTGAGGACTTTTGGTACGCGCCGTTTTGGAACTCGGCTGTGGCCTTTTTTATTTTATTCTTTCTGGGCACTTCTTACTCTGGCCTACAGTCTTGACCCACTTAAGGGGCGTTGGTTCATCGCCCTGTACCTTTCCGGAATTGCAATAATTACATTGGTCCTTTGTGCTGACAATGAAGACACACAAAATGGGGTTCTTGATGGTCTCGTTCTGGGAGCCGTCCTGGTATTGGGAGTTACCCTGGCGTCCTATATTCAGACTCCGCAGGTCTTTCTTGAGGAAACAGAATTTCGCTTCGGCCACTATCTTACCAGCGCAGTTCAACTAGGGACTATTTTGGCTATGGGGGGAATAATTTGGTTCTCTCGTAACTTCTACAACAATTGGTATCAGCAACCCAGCATGCTTGTTCCGCTTTGTTTAATGGGTGCCAGTGTCATCACTATGTCACGGACATCAAGTCTGGCTCTTTTCCTCAGTTTCATTTGCCTTTTTGCATGGAAGCAATCACTCAAAAAACTGATGCGTGCAGTAATAATGCTATCCGCAATTACAGCGGCTCTTGCAATGGTAGCATTAGCGTACCAATCGGATGTTGCCAAAGATCGCTTTCTTGAACCGACCAAGAAAGAGAGCCGTTTTGATATCTGGAGGGTTGCAGTTGAAATGGCCAAAGACGAACCTCTCGGCGGGTTCGGCGTTGGCAGTTGGAGCCAGATTTATCCGCAATACGCATCAAATTATGGTGGAGTTCATGCAAAGATATCTGATGCCCACAATATTTTAGTACAGGCATTAGCTGAATGCGGCGTTATTGGCCTTATCCTGCTAGGGACTTTTTTTCTGGTGTTGCTGCCACCAGCACTAAAGGCAAAAGATGGGATCGCTTTGTCGATGCTGGTTTTTGTGGTAACAATCTCGATGACCGGCAGTCTTAAACTCGTAGCGCCTTATTTCCTGTTCGGACTAACGATTCTCTTCAGTCCATCACAAAGGTCATTTCAAAAACCATGACAACGGGTAACTTCTGCAAGGAGAGACGTCTGATAATCTTTACGGGCGTATTCCATCACCCCACCCCTGAGGGTATCGTTGCCCACGGTGGCTTTGCCAAAGAGGTGGAGGTCTGGGCGCGTTTTTTTCGTGAAGTGTTAATCGTTTCGCCCTGCTCCGACGATTCGCCCAAAGCCGATGCCATCAGATATGTCTCCGAAAATATTAAGTTTTTGTCCCTTGGCGCACCGACCTATACTTCGGGGATAGCAGGAAAGTTTCGATTGTTTGCCTCTTCCTTCAGGTGGCTTTTGAAAGCCAACCGAATTATCCGGTCAACAGATATCATCATGGCCAGAGGACCAGACAGTGTGGGCTTTCTTGGTTACCTGCTCTCCAGGGGTCGAACAAACCTCCGTTTTGCCAAGTATGCTGACCAATGGCAATCATTTGCTGGTGAATCATTCGGGTACAGACTGCAAAAAATGTCATATAGGAGTGCAGGTTTTGGCGGCCCGGTGCTGATTTATGGGACGAAGGACCCTCACCGGCCACACCTGATTCCGTTTTTCCCTTCGGCAGTATCACGAAGCGAATGGGAGTCGGCCGGCCATAGGATCAAGGAGCGTGTCTGGCAACCTCCCTATAAGCTTATTTTTGTTGGCCGCCTGGTACCTGCGAAAGGGGCCGATACCTTATTGAAAGCCGTGAAAATCCTGCGCGAAAGAGGTACTGAGTTTCGCCTTGATTTAGTTGGCGACGGTCCGGAAAAGGCTAATCTGATGGAAATGGCAACGGAGCTCGGCATTGCGAATACCATCAATTTTCATGGATGGGTCAGCTGGCAGGAACTCGAAAATTTATATGCCAATGCCAACTGTTTTGTTCATTGCTCACGAAAGGAAGGATTCGGTAAAGTTATTTTGGAGGCCATGTCGTTTGCCTTACCGCTGGTGGGAACAGATGTAGGTGTGTCCCGGGTTCTTATTGCCCCCCCTTCTTGTGGTTTTATTGTCGCTCCGGGTCAACCGGAAGCACTTGCAGACACTATTGGCTCTGCTTTTATGGATATTGATGCGTTGCAGGCGGCAGGGAATAGAGGGCGTGAAAAGGTGATCCCATATCTGTTGGACAACCAGGAATTACTCTACAGGTCTTTCATTGAAAAACATCTTGGACTTCGATGTGATTAGTGGCGATGTGTGGAAAGCTAAAAACAGCGCTTCGGCTAAACCGAGAGCGGTCCTTCACTTAATCGATAGCCTGGCTATTGGCGGCGCTGAACGGGTGGCGGTAAATCTTGTCAATCACCTGCCTCGTGAGCGTTTCGTGCCGCACCTCTGTGCAACTCGTGGAGGCGGACCGCTTGAAAAAGAGATCAAAAGCGACGTCTCTGTTGTAATACTCAACAAGAAATCAACCGTAGACCTGGCGGCTTTGCGCAAGTTGTATCGCTATATTCGCGACAATAACATTGAAATAATTCATGCGCATAGTTCTTCACTATTTGCCGCATTTCTGGTTGGTATACTCTTGCCTTCAGTTCGGCTTATATGGCATGTCCATTTTGGCAGGTATGCAATTGAAAAGCCTAATGGCTTAATTTTTAGGATATTGCTTAGCAGGTTCAAGTATATAATCGCAGTCAATCAACCACTTGTAGATTGGCTAGTCAATGACTTATCAATAGAAGCTAACAAAATT
>JAQUKQ010000165.1 GCA_028718985.1 Desulfobulbaceae bacterium
TGCCACGTTAGAGTCCACTCTCCTGCTTTCCTGTATTGCAAATTAGTCGTAATGAAATAGCTAAAACTAAAATAATTATAACATTGATCCCTAACTCGGCAAGAACAGGCCAAGTGTCTTGCCATTCAATCCTTTGTTGGCCTATAGCAGAAAGGGTTGAATGTTCTGCTTCAATCATTAGCAATCGGCGTGTGCTTGAGATAATCCCAATATAAAGAAAAGGGTTCAGGCTGAATGGCTTTCTTTTTAGAAATCTAACAATAGGCCACATTAACTCCATAACAATCAGGGCAAGGAGAACATCATTCACAACATGAAGAATAGATAATGTTTCTGCATGGAATAAATTAGGTAACGTTCTGATAATAATTACAGAAGCACAAGCCATTAACGTCAAGGCAACAACAAAATGAATGATGTCATCAGCTGCAATAATAAGCTGCCTTAGAACCTTAACATTTAGTACATAACCTTTACTCTCCATGAATTACCTCCTGTCCCTGGTTGATTGATTCATTCTTTCGATGTTAGCTGTTTGATGATAATTTCGCAACAGTACCGGCATGCCGGAGAGTAATCTGTCTGTTGCGCACGAAGGACAATAGTTGGCAAATTAAGTTTTGTTACTGATTACCACCATTTCCAGAGAGCAAGGATCATAATGATAACAAGGACAATGGTAAGGTTCATGTAAGCCATGAAGTAGAACACCCTCTCGTGGAAAGCCATTTGGGGGGCAGAAGCGAGCAGGGCCCCCACTTCCTTCATTGCCTCCACTTTGTCCTGGTCGTGTGGAGCCAGCTTAAGGACCTCTGTCAAGTCTGTCCCCGCGTTGTGCCTGCCCATATGCATACCTTGTTTCCAGAATCGGCTTGAAGTTACATCGTAAATTTTTCCTGCAAAAGCAAAATAGGCAGGTCGCCCATCTTTTCCGTCACAGGAGGCTAGTTCTTCCGGCAATAAATCACCTGTTACGACAGATGGCAAGTCCCTCTTTTTTGCTTTGAGGCGGGGGCCAATCACCGCAATGACTATGACGGAGGAAATGACCATTACCAAATAGAGAAAAATCTTTATCAACAGGAGGATGCCAAAGTGGGTGTGAAGGAGTGCGTCTAAAGAGCTGATCCGATAGTACGTCAAGATTGCTCCGGTTATTCCAATGACAACCATTGAGATTACACCGACTCTCATCTCTCCTCGTGGAAGACCGCTGGCCGCATAAGTAGGCTTGAGGACCAGATGCACATAAAGGATCGTTCCAAACCAAAAAATGGCGGTCAAGAAGTGGGTGTAGCCGACTAGTAGACGAAGTCCTTTGGCGATAATGCTTGCTTTAGGGTTTTCTGCTTTCGTGTGGAGGGTGGTGGCAAATATCTTGCCAGCTGCTGTCAATTCTCCACCTCCATTCGGATCGAGGTGACAGGCCGAACATATCTGTCCAGTCTGTTTGGCATATTCATCGGTAGCGTAAGCACACTGCAACGAAAACAACGTGAATGCCATAAACCAAAACGCTCCAACGAACAGATTTGAAATGCCTTTAGACGCGCAGGTTGTCGGGGCCTTTGCCAGTGGCCGGAGAGAGGTTGTGTCCGTATTGTTGAGCATTTGTTGCTGACTCCATAGAGGTGCGTTACGTGTTTCGATTTAGATTGCTGAGCCTGAATGGAGGTACAGGTCTATGACGTATTTACCTTTTATATCATATGCTGGTCAGTTGCTACTTTTCAAACCTAAGAAATTCTTAATTTCCCGCCAGCTGGTGTCGTTAAGTGTATACCCTAACTATATACTAATATTTTATTAGTGTTGATATCAGAATAAAGTTCTGCGTACAATATGTATGATAAATTTGCTTTATTATGATCAGGTCAGCTTCCATAATCCAACTGAGGCAATGTGGACTCTTGGTGACTCCACCGCCTTTGCCATAAAAGTGGAGGCACTTCTGCGACAGGCTCTTACCAAGGCCAGGGTTGAAGTGCCTATCATGGTCGATCTTGAATTCACCAAATCTCTCGACACCCGTGGGTTAAAAAACTCATAGGTCAGCCTAGCATGGAGATCAAAGACCCCTTTGGCGTCCATGACCTTCCCCCGTCTATTGAACCAGTTCGAGGTTAGTAATTTCGGTCAGAGTACCATCATTACCACTCGGTAACGCTCCCAGTTGAACAATGTTACCAAATGGTTACATTGTTCATCGCCACAATTGTAACATATTAAAATTAAAAACAATTTATATTGGCATATGACTTGCTAATATGTTTCATCAAGGGCATACGGCCTGATACGATAAACGCACAACAACTGAAAGGGGGAGAACGCATGAAACGAATTTTTAGCACAGTTGCGCTAGCGCTCATTGCCATGGGCGCATCAATGGGGCTGGCCAGGGCGGCTGAAGACTGCGCCTCCTGTCACCAAGAGAAGAACCCTGGGCTGTATCAGCAGTGGAAAAATTCCAAACACGGCGAGCAGGGGGTCGGCTGTATTGATTGCCACCAAGCCGATAAGAAAGATGTGGATGCCTTTGAGCATTACGGCGCCACCATCGCTACCCTGGTAACTCCCAAGGACTGCGCGAAATGCCATGAGAAAGAGGCAGAACAGGCTATGAAGTCCTACCATGCCAGTGCGGGCGAGATCCTGGACTCGGCCGATGCCTACCTGGCTCATGTGGCAGGCGGTCAACCGGTGGCCATAGCCGGCTGTGAAAATTGCCATGGTGGCAAGGTCAAGATCGATCCAAACGAGCCTAACAAGCTCTCCAAGAAGACCTGGCCCAATTCCGGCATAGGCCGCATCAACCCAGACGGCTCGAAGGGTTCGTGCAACGCCTGTCACTCCCGCCACTCATTTTCTGTTGAGCAGGCAAGACAGCCCGAGAACTGCGGCAAGTGTCACCTGGGACCGGATCATCCGCAAAAGGAAATCTATGAAGAGTCCAAGCACGGCATTGCCTATTTCGGCAATAAGGACAAGATGAACCTGAAGAGTAAGACATGGGTGGTGGGTCAGGACTATTATGCCGCTCCAACCTGCTCCACCTGCCACATGTCGGCCACCAAGAACCAGGCCATGACGCATGACGTGGGTGACCGCATCTCTTGGACCCTGCGTCCGCCTATCTCCAAGCATAAGGATAATTGGCAGGGCAAGCGCGGTAGCATGCAGGAGGTTTGCTTAAACTGCCACCAACAAGCCTTTGTTGACGGTCATTACTATCAGTATGACGCCATGGTGGAACTCTACAACGAGAAGTTTGCCAAGCCGGCCACCGCCATCATGGACATGATTAAAAAGAAGGGGTTGATGGAGCACAAGGCCTCCTTCGCCAACAGCGTCGAGTGGGAGTACTGGGAGTTGTGGCATCATGAAGGGAGACGCGCACGCATGGGTGCCGCCATGATGGGACCGGACTACACCTGGTGGCACGGCATTTACGACGTGGCCCACAACTTCTACTTCAAGTTGATCCCCGAGGCCCGCAGCTACAACGATGCCGAAATCAACGCCTACATCGACAATCTGCTCAAGAACGATCCAATGCACACCTGGCTCGACAAACCCACCGCTGAGTTGAAGGCAGCTATCAAGAGCGGCGAACTGCAGAAGGTCTACCAGGGCATGTTTAACAAGAGCAAGTAATAGCCACGACTAAAGGTGTTTGATAGCTGAACACACAAAAAGGGGGGGATGAAATTCATCTCCCCCTTTTCTATTGGACCTGTCCTCCCTTTGCTCGGTCATGGCTTCAAAGTGAATACTTCTTGACGGTGCAGGCCCTGCGTGAGGTGGCGTTACCGATCAGCTTGGCAACAATGGTGCTGTACATGAAATACTCATGTTTTCAACATGTTAAAAATACGACTGTGGTCTGATGTTACTGTATGGTATCATTTTAGCGTAGGAGATGTTGTTAAATGGCAACGGTATCACCGCATGCATTTGCACACTATGGCGTGCTGTCGAGGATGGATGCCGCCTTTTTTTGTCCTGTCCAGTCCGCGTTGCAGCATAGGTTGCACTATAGATCTTGACTTACAGCTTGGGACTGACATCACACCCTTCCGCCAATGCACTTTCTTTCGGAGAATGAAAAGTGAAACTCCACGCTAAATTTCTCGTCACCCTGGGGCCGGTCCTACTTTTCTCTTTTGGGTTCACTTTTTTGCGAACAGCCCATTTTCAGGATCAGCTCGTTATTCGTCAAGCCGAACGTCAGGCCAGGATGCTCTCCCAGCAGATCATCCTCACTCGTAAGTGGGTGGCTGACCACAACGGCCTTTTTGTGGCCAAGCGGCCGGGGGTTGAGTCGAATCCTTTTTTGTCCGAGCCTGAAATTGTTGATCGGGAGGGCAATGCCTATGTCAAACGCAACCCAGCCATGGTCACTCGCGAGCTGTCCGATTATGCCGTAAACTCTGATTTCTGCCGGTTTCGAGTGACAAGTTTAAATCCGGTTAACGCCGCCAACGCCCCGGACGACTTTGAGACCCTGGCGCTGAAGGCCTTCGAGCTGGGAGAGGATGAGGTAATCAGGGTGGTGTCGGCCCAAAGGGGCCGTGAGTTGCGTTTCATCACTCCACTGATCGTCGAGACAAGTTGCTTGGAGTGCCATGGCCAGCAAGGCTACAAGATCGGCGACATACGGGGAGGACTCAGCCTGACCGTCCCTATGGCCTGGGCTGACAAGTCTATTTCTGACAATAACCGTCTGCTTTTTATCGTCGCTGTTGCAACCATCTTGGTTGTCGGTTTGGTGATCTGGTGCCTCATGGACTGTATGGTGGTGAAGCGGTTAACCGTCTTGACTCGGTCGATGGACACCTTTCCTGAGGAAGATGGAGGTATGGCAGGCCTCAGGGATAGTACCGACGAAATTGGCCTCCTGAGCCAGGGGTTTTCCAAAATGGGGACCCGGCTGATCGCCTCTCGGGCTGAGTTGGAACACACCCGCCACCAGATGTTTCAAGGAGAGAAGATGGCCTCGTTGGGCCGGCTCTCCGCCGGCATCGCTCATGAGGTCAATAATCCTTTGGGGGGCATGCGTAACTGCGTGAAGAGCATGAAGGACAGCCCGGACGATCGCGACTTGCAGGTGCGTTATCTCGAGCTGT
>JAQUKQ010000166.1 GCA_028718985.1 Desulfobulbaceae bacterium
CCAAATTACGCTCAGTGCCAAAAGCGACCAAACGGTGGTGGAGGTTTCAGACCAGGGAACAGGACTCTCCCCGGATATCCTAGACAAAATATTTCTGCCCCATTTCACGATCAAAGAGAACGGCAGTGGTTTAGGGCTTGCCGCCTGCAAAGAGATCATCGAAAGCGGGCATGGCGGAACCATCAGCGCTGACAGCAAGAACGGATCAGGCACCATCTTCCGCTTCACCTTACCCCTGGTTACTGCACACCATGATTGACGACACTTTTTTTCGCAAAGTTTCGGCAACGGCAACCTTCCTCAAAAACCGGCTCAACACACTCCCCGGGATCGTAACCATGCTCGGCACCGGCCAGGGCACCCTGCCTGAGGAGTTATGTATTGAGACCGTCATCGACTATGCAGACATCCCAAATTTCCCAAAGACAACCGTGCCAGGTCACCGCGGTCGATTAGTTCTCGGCAAGTTGCATGACACCCCATGCCTCTTTTTGCAGGGCAGGTTCCATTGCTACGAGGGTTACGATGCCGCAGAAATCACCCTACCTCTTAGAGCCATCTCAATCCTTGGTGCCAAGATACTGCTCATCACCAACACCGCTGGCGGCTTAAATCTCGACTTTGCCGCTGGGGAGTTAATGGCAATCACCGACCATATCAATTTTATCGGCACGAATCCTCTCCGTGGCGTAAATTTCGAACAATGGGGGCCACGCTTCCCAGACATGTCTCAACCCTACTCCCGACGAATACTCGCCATCGCCGAAGAGGCCGCCGCTAATCTCAAAATCAAACTGCATCACGGTATCTATGTTGCCATCCCCGGCCCCAGTCTGGAAACGCCGGCTGAAACCAGATTTCTAAATCGTTGCGGTGCCGATGCAGTCGGCATGTCGACAGTACCGGAAGTCATCGTGGCAACTCACGCGGGGCTTGAGGTTTTTGGCCTGTCGATCATCGCCAATGTCAATAACCCTAACCAGATGCAGCCCATACGGCTCGACGAAGTCCTCACACAAGTTGCAAAAGCAGAGGGAAATAGTCGCCAACTCCTTGCTGAAATCATCAGAAAGATATCGCTGCCAACTCCCGCAGAGGAATCATGTGCCTGCTGAGGACTGTGCCTGTTCGTGCAACAAAAAATTCCCTTGCCTGCACCCGGCAATTGCTGTTAGCCTGTGAGTAGGTGAGTTGACAGGTTATTCTTACCCCATGCAACCTAAAGTTTATCCCCATAGTCGCCCCAGCGACAATTTGAAATTCTTGGAGGCACGCACCGCAATGAAAGTACTGACCCACAAACGATGTTCTCTCTTGATGACACTTTTCGCGCTCCTTTCTCTGCTGCCCACGGGGGCACTGGCCGCAGACGGAGATAAAGAAGATTTCGACATCACAAAAATCCATGCCTCTCACGGCGACGCCAATGCACAATATCTCCTAGGCCTCATGTATGCCACGGGGAAAGGAACCTCCCAAGACTTGGATAAGGCGGCTATCTGGTACAAAAAATCGGCAGAAGAGGGCAATGCCGAGGCGCAATACCAATTAGGGTCAATGTTCGATCGCGGTAAAGGACAACCTCAAAACTTCACAAAAGCCCTTTTCTGGTACAACAAAGCAATCGAGCAAGGGCACACCTCTGCAAAAGCCAGCGCCCAAAAAATTGAAGCCGACGTCGCCGCTCTCAAAAGTTCTGCAGAGCAAGGGAAAGCAGATGCCCAAATCACCTTAGGAAAGATGTACTCGGACGGCAATGGAGTACCCCAAGACGATGTGCTTGCCTTTTCCTGGTATCAAAAGGCAGCTGAGCAGGGAGACTTGAGGGGGGAATGCAATGTAGGCCAGAGCTATGCCGAAGGGAAAGGTGTGACAAAGGATTACGCGCAAGCCGTTGCCTGGTACCGAAAGGCCGCCGAGCAAGGAGATGCAGAGTCTCAATACAGGTTAGGAAGCATGTACCATAAAGGGCGAGGGGTACCTCAAAGCGGCGTCGATGCTTACGCCTGGCTCCTCGTCTCCGCATCCCAGGGATACAACGTCGCCATCAAGAATAAGGACTTTGCAATCAGCAAACTGAACGCAGAACAACAGGCTCAGGCAGAAGCCCTTGCTACCGAACTCCAAGCCATGATTGACAGTAAAAAACCGTGATGAGGAAAAACACTGCTGACTAATAAACAGCAGGCAGTTGCACCTATAATCGTCTCTCCGCCCATGAGGCCAACTTCTCTCTGAAGATTTTGGCATTATGTCGGATATCAACCGGGAACGACTTATGAATCAAAAAGTCCACAATCCCTGCCGTTTGTTCATGCTGCAATGCCATCTCTCTCAACTCGGCAAATAATTTAGGTGCGTCTTCGACCCTGCCCTGCGGCTCGACAATCACGACCGGTCGCATTCGTCCTGCCCCTCCAACACCAACCAGGGCCGAACGTAAAACCTGGGGGTGATTATTGAAAATCGCCTCACAGCAGATAGTATAGAGCGTCCCGTTCGCCGTAGTTACCCGATGGGCCTTCCGCCCACAAAACCACAGACGGCCCACATCATCGACATAGCCCAAGTCGCCAACCCGGTGCCAGAATCCATCGCCGTCAATGATCTTGGCCATTTGATTTTCGGCATCATTATTATCATAGGCGGCGGTCACCACTGGCCCACGAACAATAATTTCACCAACCTCAAAGGGCGGCAGCCATCGCACTCCCCCTGGGAGATCACTACCCTCAGCAGGGTCAAAGGGGCCAATTGCTCCTTCACGCAAGGCAATCACTCTGACTTCGATGCCAGGTAAAGGCCGCCCGACACAAGCCCCCCTGCCCTGCCTGGTCAAGCCCCAAGTCTCGGTCAAGACCTCTCTGCCACAAATAGAGACAATGGGCAAGGACTCGGTAGCCCCATAGGGGATGTGGATCTCGGCATCAACAGGCAATACCGCATGCATTCGCTCGATAAGCTCTCCTGAAACCGGGGCACCTGCCATCAGCACCTTGCGCAAGCTGCCCAGACGCAGTTCCCTCTCCTGGCAAAAACGACTGATCACATTCCAGATGGCAGGCGACCCGAACGAGTAAGTCACCTTAAATTCATCAATTGATTGAATGAATTTCTGCGGGTCGACCTGAGCCGGTCGGGTCGGATCCATGTCTGGAATCACCGCCCGCGCCCCAAGGGCAATAGAAAAAAGGGCAAACAGTGGAAAGGCGGGCTGATCGACATCCCCGGCACCAATCTGGTAGTACTCTCGAATCTGTTGCAATTGCGCCTGAAAAATGCGGTGCTCGTAGCGCACCCCCTTAGGCGGGCCGGTACTGCCGGTGGTAAAGATGATAGCGGCAAGATCATCTGCCTGAGTTGGTGTGAGCGCTAATTGCCGGGTGCTTTTCCCCGGGCAAGGAAGTTCCTTGCCTAAAAGGCCAAAGCCCGTTCCAACGCAGATAGTCCGGCGCACAGTCTTGAATGGGGCCCGGAAGAGACGGGCGAAAAGCTGCGCCCGAGGAATGCCGACCAGCACTGCGGGCTTTACCGAACCAATGCAGGAGAGCAGGTTGCGGTAGCCCATCCCAGGATCGATCAGGATAACAACTGCGCCAAGGGCAAAGAGGGCAAAGGTCAGGCAGATAAACTCCATGGAGGGACGCACCATGAGCATGACTCTATCGCCTGGAACAACACCCTCTCCCCTGAGAAATTCCGCAAAACATGCCACATTGTTCTCGAGCTGACGAAACGTCCAGCGCTGCCAACCACTCCCGGACTTACAGATCAAGGCAACCCCATCCGGTGACTCACGAGCCACCTTGAGCAAAGAGGCGGCAATATTACTCATGCGGGGTTGTCTCTCGGAAGAAATTACGAGCCATTGTCACAACCTCTGGGCCTGCATCCTCCAAAAGATAATGACCAGCCTCAGCAAAATAGTGGCGTCTTGCCTTAGGGAATCGCCTCAACCACTCTCGATAAAACCAATCGTCAAAGCAGAAATCCTTCCCCCCCCAAAGGATCAACAGGGGCTTTTTTTGCAACATCGGCAAATTGCCCTCTACTTCAGCCAAGGTTTGCCAGGAGACATGACTCTTCGCCAACGGGATATCACGCACAAAGGCATACACCGCCACCCGGTTCCGCCAAGAGTCATAGGGCTGCAAATACCCTTGGGCAACATCAGCCGGCATCTTTTTCGTCACCGCCATGGTTATCGCAGCACCAGCAAAACCATTCAAGCCCCGCACCAATAGAGCGCCAAGCCATGGCAAGCGGCAAAGCCAGATCCGCCACGGAATCCTTGCCGAGAGGAAAGCTGCCGTATTGCTGATCACCAGCGAACGAATCATCTCAGGATGCCTGCCGGCAAAGCCCATGCCGATGGCTCCGCCCCAATCATGCACCATCAAGGAGATATCGTGCAGCCCAAGATGGCGAATAAGCTCTGTCAAATTCGCAATATGAGTAGCCAAGGTGTAAGGATAGTCCAATGGCTTGTCGGAAAGGCCGCACCCAATATGATCAGGCACAATGACCCTAAACTCGGAACGCAATGCCAATACCATATTCCGGTAATAAAACGACCACGTGGGATTGCCATGCAACATGACGATGACCGGGCCCTTGCCTTCGTCGAGATACGAGAGGCGGTGACCATCGACAGGAAAGATCTTAGGGGTAAATGGGTAGGGAGATGTCATACTACCATTCCACACCCAGCATCAGGCAGTTGATCCCACTGCCTATACCAAGAATTGCGGCCCGCTGCCCTGCAACGAGCTGCCCCTGCTCCACGGCCATCGCCATGGTGATCGGGGCGGACACCGAACCGACATTGCCAAGCTGCGCCAGCGTCTCAAAATTTTTGGCAGGATCGAGTTGCAGACTCTCCATCAGCAGTCGAGCATGGGCGCTGCCTACCTGGTGACAAAAATAACGACCGATACTCTCTGGCCGCCAAGCAAGCTCCGCCAAAAAATTCGGCCATACCTTGGCCGCAGTCTCGACCCCACGCTTCAAAAGTTCCTCGGAATCCGTATTCATCATGGTGCCGCTCATGCTGCCATCACCCTGACAAAGATGGCTATG
>JAQUKQ010000167.1 GCA_028718985.1 Desulfobulbaceae bacterium
GGAAAAGTTCCCGATACGTTATATAGGTATGAGTTGTGGCCTTAAACTAAACCCTCACTTCTTTTTGGCGGATCGCAAGGTTTTTTGAAAACAGAGTTAGAAGTTTCCAAAATTGCTCGGATGGTAATCAGCCAGTGCTGGAGAGAGAAGAAGTCGCAAAGCTTAACATCTTTGACGGATTGAGTTCCGAGGAATTGGACAGTATCCTCGTACATAGCCAGGAAAAGACCTTTAAAGGTGGAGAGGTAATTTTTCAAGAGTCAAGCATTGGCTCAGACCTTTTCGTCGTTCTGGAAGGCATCGTGAGCGTTGAGATTGAAACAACGCATTTCCATTATGGCAGAGAACAGAAAAAGCTGGCAATTTTGACACCCGGTGACGTTTTTGGGGAAGTGGCTTTCTTGGAAAATAACCATAGACATGCCTGTGTGACCACACTTGCCGAAACTCGTGTGCTGCAAGTCGATGGAACAAAACTTTATGAACTTTTTAATAAAGACAACCACGTAGGATACTTGATGATGCGTAACCTGGCGATCGTCTTGGCTCAAAGGCTGATAGATACCACCCTTAAATGGCGGGATAATGTTTAATTGACTGCTCTTGGCGCCTAGCATGTTTTACGGCAACAAGTCAGCATCTGCAGGATCAGAAAGGCCAACTCTCCAATAGCAAGAAAAGATCACTATTTTCTAGATATGTTTTTGGTATTGACCTGCCTTGGTTTTTACTCATAATTGATAAAAAACTCGGGTCCAGACCACTTACTGAATAATGATGTTAGCAAGAACAGAAGGATACGCCTTATGGCAACGTTCTTTTCCAATTAGTAAAGATGGCGACTCTCTAAACTTACCGTGGTCAAAAGAAAGACTACCAGACCGTGCAAAAAAGGCAACGGATAACATAAGAAAAGGCAAAGTTATGGATCAGGCTGTCAAATCTACAATCCCCGCGGTTTCGAGAATTATCCTCTGGGATGAGTGGACGTAGCAACAGGGCGAGTAGTTCATTAGAAATTAGCAAATCAAAAAGTACATTGACCTGATGGATTTTACAATGAAGTGGTAGAGTAATTGTGGACACCTTGATAAGGATAATTATACTCGAGGGGTGTAGGTTTTGGCCATTCGTGTTTATCCACCCGTGTTTATCCACCCGTTCCTTCCCTGAAATCTTCCGGGAACAGCTTCATTTCCCCCATAAACGGCCTGGTATCAAGTGCAGTTGCCTTTGCGTAGATCAGCGTGTTGAAGAGATTGCTCTGGCCCAGCCATTGCTGAATCACCATCAGTGAGATTCCTGACCGGACGGCCTGGATGGCGAAGGTATGCCTGTTATGCCGAGCTCGGCATAACAGGCACTATGCCGAGTCCCGAACTATGCCGAGTGACCACATTTCATCTTTGAGTATTAATGATTTGTTTATGATCAACTCGGCATAGTCTGACGAAGTTCATAGAGCGTTCAAGAACTGTAAGAGGTTATCACTAGGTCGGTAACGACCGGCTTTGACATTAAGCGGTTTCGTCTTGGCCAAGGCTTTTTCTTTGAGCGCTAGATTGGCCTGTAAGTAGATGTGGGTGGTTTCGGGAGATTCGTGGCCAAGCCAAAGAGCGATGACGGAAGGGTCCACTCCGGATTGAAGGAGTTCCATGGCCGCGGTATGACGAAGGACATGAGGTGAAACCCTCTTTTTTTTCAAGGAAGGACAGGTTTCCCGAGCTTTTGCTAAATGTTTGGCCAGGAGGTACTGAACACCATCGGGGCTGAGTTGAGTGCCACGGTTATTGGGAAAGACGACATCGTTTTCAGATCCGCCCCGTTTTTGGAGCCAGGCTTTCATGACGGCGACCGTCTGTTTGGTGAGGGGCGTACAGCGTTCTTTGCGGCCCTTGCCGTAACAACGGACATGAGATCCTGAACTCAAGATGATATCGCAACGACGAAGGCCAATGAGTTCAGAAAGACGAAGGCCGGTCTGGATGGCCAGCATAAGAAGGGCCTGGTCTCGCTGTCCCGTCCAGGTGGTGTTGTCAGGGGCAGCCAGGAGCGCATGAATTTCTGGATAGGTGAGGAAATCAATCAAAGGGCGATCTTGGCGCTTGGGAGGGATGGCGAGGACACGCTGAATGTGAGCGGAGAGGCTGGGTTCTTGAAACGCGGCGTATTGGAAGAAGGAGCGGATCGCAGTCAAGCGAAGGTTGCGGGTTCGGGAGCTGTTTTGGCGGTGTCTCTGAACATGATCCAGGAAAGTGCCGATGAAAGGAGCGTTGAGATCTTCCAATACAAGTTTCGAAGGCGGTTTCTTAAGTTGCCTCTTGGCAAATCCGAGAAGCAACCGGAAGGTATCGCGGTATGAGGCGATGGTGTGAGGGCTGGCTTGGCGTTGATTCATAAGGCGGTCAGTGAAAAAGGACTGAAGCAAAGTGGATAAAGGGATGATTGTTTTCATAATAGAGCCTCCCATCTTTTTTCGAGTCGGTCTTTTGTCAGCGATAAGATCTCCGGGATGGCGGACAGATACCAATAGGTGTCCGTCACATGGGCATGTCCCAGATAGGTAGAGAGCACCGGCAAGCGTTGTTCAACATCAACTCCGGTTCGATACCAATGGAAAAGTGTGGTCACCGCGAATCGGTGCCGAAGGTCATGAAGGCGTGGACCGAAGCTGTCCCCTATTTTTCTCAGGCCGATCTGGCGAGAGAGTTTGACGAAGGTCCTACGGACCATGCAGTCGGTGAGCGGTGTGCCTTGGTTGGACAGGAAAAAGCGGGTCGTGGGAGGCCGGGGATGAAGCTGATCCCGCCGATGGAGATACAGTTTGAGCTTCTTCACAGTGGAAGGATGCAAAGGAATCAGGCGGGACTTGCTGAATTTGGTCAACTGAACGGTCAAGAGTCCCTGTTTGAGATCAACGTCAGTGCTATCAAGGCGAATGACTTCGCTAATCCGCATCCCGGTCACGGCCATTAACCCAAAGAGGCTGTAATAGGTCCAGGGGCGCAGGCCTGTTGAGGGAGGAATATTCCTCGCTGCCTTCAGGATCTGTAGGATCTCGTCATTGGAGTAGATGTAAGGCGTAGCCCGTTTAGTGCGGTAGGGCAAAAGGCCCTTCGGTGGGATTTCAGTCCGAGGATCGGTGGCGCTCCAATAGCGGGCAAAGCTGCGCACGAAGCTCAGGCGAGCGGCCCATTGGACGGGCTGGACGTCTTGAGGTTGCTGAGCCCAGCGGAGAGCCAACTCAATGGTGATGATGGAGGCACCTTCTTGCTCCATGAAGGACACGAAATGCCGGAGGTTATGGCCCATATCACGTAACTCGAAACCCAGAGATCGACGCATGGTTAGATAGCTTTCCACGGCTTTTCGAAGGGAGATCATTGTTCACCTCCCGGCCAGGGCTGAGCCAAAGTCCCAAGGGCTATGAGATCAACCTTGGCATAGATCGTGGTGGTGTTGAAACTGCGATGCCGTAACAGATGGGCAATGTCAGGAAGAGAAGCGCCTTGGCGAAGCATTTGAGTGGCGAGGGTGTGACGGAACAGATGGGCGCCCGTATGTGGGGAATCAATGCCTGCTTTCTTAAGAGTCCGGGCGACTATAGTCGAGATGGCTTCGGAATTAGCGAACCCGCGGCGAGGAGCCTTCAGGCGAATGAAAACATGACGGGTGGAACAAACGGGCCGGTCTTTCTTAAGGTAAGCGGCAATGGCCTGCCCGACATCGGGTGGCAGAGGAAGACGAGTCGATCGATTTCCTTTTCCTTGGATGGTGATTTCCCCTGCCTGCCAATGGATATCATCCAAGGTGAGGCCGACGATTTCGCAGGCCCTCAGGCCCAGCCGGGCGAGCAATAGGAAAATCGCATAGTCACGGCGCCCCTGAGCTGTTCGGCGGTCACACTGGCTTAAGACCTGCTGAACCTGATGAGGTTGAAGGAACTTTGGTAAGGACGAAAATTGCCAGTTCGCAATGGCGGGGACGCAGGCCGCCAAGTCGATGGTAATGTCTCCTCGGTGCCGTAAATAACGGAAGAAGGAGCGGAGGGCGCTGACCATCAATCCAGCACGTTTGGGGCTTAGACGTGGAGCCTGAGTCCGTATGAATCGGATCACGTCTTTGGCATGCAAAGCAGTGAACCGAATAGGTTTGGCACCAAACTGGGCTGACAGAAAGCGTTGAATGAAAGGCCGGTAATTGATACGAGTGGCCATAGAAAGCCCACGCTCTTCAGCCAAATAACGGTCAAAGTCATGTTCGAGGCACTGGCGTGGATTATCAGGGGGCGGTGAAGCTTCCTTTGGCAAAAGGCCCTGAGTGTGCAATAGGTGTAGAAGTTTCCTCAATATCGAGTTGTCATCGTACCGTGGGCGGAACCGCTGATGACGAGACCGCAGATACCGATGGAGCGTCGGCTCTGTGAGATCGGTGACCTGAAGGCCTTGTCGGTGGAGCCACTGGTTCAAGTCAGCGAGGAAACGGAGTTGTAGATGGGCGGATTGTTGCGTGTACCCTTGTTGAGACAGAAAGGCTGCATAGGCCGGTACAACGCTGCCCAATGGACCCTGGTACATGTATTGAGGAATGTGAGGATTTTTAAAGAATTTGGTCATGATGTCTTCTCCTTTGATGTAATTTCTTAGGAGAAAACATAAAAGACTATGCCGAGTTTACAAGAGGAAAAAGGTTGATCTACTGGGAATTCAAATCATCACTCGGCATAGTTCGGGACTCGGTATAGTGCCTGAAGGTGTGCGGGTGGCAGCGGTTGTCGTTGATACCGGCGGTCTTTGCCGCTTTCTGCACGATGCGCCAGCCGGTGGTACGGGAAAAGGGGAAAATAAGGTCGTCAAGTCCGAGAGCGTTATCTCGTATGAACTGGGACAGTGCCCCGGCCAGTCCTGGTTTCACCGGCACTGTCCTGTATTCCGGTTCTGGCTTTTGCTTTGGCCGGGGTCCGGGTTTTCTCTTTTTCGGTCCGCAGTTGCGTTTGAGGTTTGGAATTCGTACGCTGGAGTCCATGGGCGTGAAGTCTCTCACACTGACTGCGATTGCCTCGGATATCCTC
>JAQUKQ010000168.1 GCA_028718985.1 Desulfobulbaceae bacterium
GTCAACCTTAGCGCCGCGTCCTCGTCACCCCATCCTGATCCAACGGATCTTCCAGGGTAAACATGACCTCGTCATCCATTTCAGGAATCGAAACACTCGGCTCATCTTCAAAATCGAGCCCACCAACCGTTGGACCGGAGAAACGAGCCCCCCGAACTACGGCCTCTTCAGAGAGAGAAAGCGATTCCTCTTCGGCCTGCACCGACCACGGCTCATCGTCATCGTCAACGGTAATCTTCTCATACAACATAGACGGACCGGCATCTACACTCTTTGACACCGGGGTTGCCACCTTGCCAACAGGCGCGGCTTCCCTGCTATCAACAGTCGTGACATTCAAGGAGGAGTCATCGAGTTGCTCAAGGTAGCTGTTGAGTACACCACGCAAATCCCCCATAATCTTGGTTTGCATGCCTTTGAGTTGATCAACTTTTGCCTCAAGCTGTGCAACTTCCTTATTGGCCTCATCCCTGAGCTGAGTCACCTCGGCCGTGACCTGCGCCATCAGTCTGTTCGCCTCATTGCGGCTTTTCCTCTTCATCTCGTCACCCACCTTCTGAGCCGAGACAATAGCATTTTTAAACGAACTTTCATCCTGCCGAAAGAGCTCAATCTCCTGGGTCATTCCCTCTATCTTTGTCCTCAGTGTGCGATTCTCCTCAAGCAACATCAAAAAATTCTCTGCCACCTGCTCAAGAAAACCATCTACCTCTTCCACATCAAAACCACGGAAACGAACATGAAACTGCTTCGACTGAATGTCTTCTGGCATCAATGTCATAAAAAATACTCCTTATACGTTAACGAAAATGCGAATAGTGATTCCACTCTGCTCACGCCAGCCTACAAATTATCCGGCAAAACCAGCGGCCATACGTTTTAAGGTGGGCACCAGAAAACTCTGCAAAAAGATGATCGCCATGATCAAGACCATCGGGGACAGATCTATCCCACCTGCCACAACAGGCAGCGTTCGTCTGATGCGGTAGAGCAACGGTTCAGTCACTTCATAAATGAACCTGACGATGGGATTGTAAGGGTCGGCATTCACCCAAGAGATAATCGCACGACCGATAATAATCCACATATAGGCAGAAAAAACAAAATCAATTAACGTGGCCAAGGCGTTCAAAAAATTACTGATAACAAACATAGGATTTAGGTGGTGCAAGGGTAATGGTTAATAACAAGCCGTTAAAACTGAGCGATTATCCGCTCGGCCAAGACCTTGACGGCTTGACTGGCTTTGGCATCAGGGGCGGCCTGAAAGAAAGGCTTCTGGGCTCGAATAGCCCTGGAAACCGCCGCGTCAGAGGGCATAATCCCCAAGAGTTGAGGTTCGATCCTTAAGAAATTCTTCAAAACTGCTGCCATGCTCTTGAAGAGCTCGGCCCCCTCTTTCTGGCTCTTAACGTTATTGACAATAACATGAAACTCTTGCCGACCAAACTGGGCGGCCATAACTTTGATCAGGGCATAGGCGTCAGTCATGGAGGTCGGGTCAGGTGCAAGGATAACCGCACTGTGTTCTGCCCATCGATTGAACCATAAAACAGATTCACCGATACCGGCGGCACAATCGATTAACACATAATCAAAATCACCCATCATATCTTCCAAGGCATTGGTCAGGAAGTTCTGCTCCTCCACCGAAAGGCTTGCCATTTCAGGCACCCCGGAACTTGCTGGCAACACAAAGAAACCAGGTTCAATCTGCACCAGGATATCGGCAAGGGCTGCACCCGCCTCAACTGTTTCACGTACGGTGTGTTTAACCGAAAGCCCAAGAACGATGTCGACATTGGCCAAACCGAGATCACCATCGACCAGCAAAACACGCTTACCGGCTTGGGCCAAGGCGAGAGCCACATTCACCGTGATGGAGGTCTTCCCCACGCCCCCCTTGCCACTACTCACGCAAATAACCTGCGTCCCCTTGTCACTTGCTATCATTGTCATCTTGCCTTACCCCTCGTCATGCAAGGACTAAACAGAGCCCCTTTTCAAAAACCCAAAGAGTTGGGTTCGTTCTTCGACTGTGACCTGACAATCAGACCGGATCAAATTTGGCGAAGGCGATGCCACGGGCGATCCGTTCGCGGCCGACCTTCCTTCGAGACAGAACCGATACCCTTGTGTGCTCCGGCTGATATCATCACGGAGGCAGGCAAGATCCTCACCGCCATCAAAAAGCAACAGGCCCCGCACTTCTTCACGCTCATCAAAGAGCCACCAACACTCTCCCTCATAGAGGCGAGCACTGCGTTGCAGAACCGTCATACTCTGCGCCGATGCCCCACTCCTCTTAACGCCCATCACGCAACCTTAGAACCAGCATCAACCTCACCACTGACAGTGGACACAAAAAGCTGCCCTCCACTCTTAGCGGCCAAGACCATCCCCTGAGACTCGATCCCCATGAGCTTGGTCGGTTTCAAATTAGCGACAATAATCACTTGCCGTCCAACCATCTCTTCGGGCTGGTAATACTCAGCAATCCCAGCCACCACGGTACGCCTCTCAGGCGCCTCTACCGTCAGTTTCAGTAAGCGATCGGATTTGGCAACCTTTTCAGCCGCCACCACAGTCGCCACCCGTAAATCAATCCGCTTAAACTCGTCAAAAGTGATCAAGGTATCTTCGTCGGTCTTGGCAGACGAAGATACCGCATTTTTAGGGGCTTTCACCTGCTGGGGCTTGGTCTGACCTGCAACAGGCGACACAGCATCGGCCTGATCAAAACGTGGAAAGAGTGGCGTACTCAAACTGATAACTGCACCCTCCTGCAAAATTCCTCCCCACTTTCCATGTGCCGCCAAGTTCTGCCGTCCGCTAATCCCCAAGGCTACTTGCATAGCAAGCGCCGTTGTCGGCATCACGACGTTAAGTGGCAAAGCAATCAGGCGCAAAGTTTCAAGCAAGTTGTAAATCACCAAATGGAGACGTCCCCGCTTTGCCGGATCTTTAGCCAGTTCCCAAGGAGCATTGCTGACGATATACTTGTTCGACAGGCTCACCACCTCCCATACCGCCTGCAGGGCTCGATGAAAATGAAACTCCTCCATCTGCCGGCAGAACTCCTGCACCATCTCATGCGCGGCAGCAATCAATTGCCGATCGAGTTCCGTGCTCTCCCCTTCCCCATCAACCAGCAGAGGCACCTTCCCGCCCGCAAACTTCTGCACCATGGCCATGGTCCTGCTGAACAAATTGCCAAGATCATTAGCCAGATCAGAGTTATATCTCGCCTCAAAGGCCGCCAGTGAAAAAGAGGAGTCAAGACCAAACGACATCTCTCGCAACAGAAAATAGCGCACACTGTCACTACCATATTTTTCGACCAAATCCATTGGCCTAACAACATTACCGATGCTTTTTGACATCTTCGTGTCATTAACATTCCAATAGCCGTGCACATGGAGCTTACGATAGGGTGCCACCCCCATGGCCTTTAGCATAGTAGTCCAGTAGATGGCATGAGGCTTCAAAATATCTTTGGCCACAACATGTTCCGCCACCGGCCAGTAGTGACTACACTCCGCAGACATTTCTCCCTCCGGGAAGTAGCCCAACCCACTCAAATAGTTGAGTAGTGCATCAAACCAGACATAGGTGACAAAATTTTTATCAAAAGGCAGAGGGATACCCCAAGTCAAGCGACTGGTTGGCCGCGAGATGCAAAGATCCTCCAACGGCTCACTCAAGAAAGATAGCACCTCATTGCGATAGCGCTCCGGGGTAATAAAGTCAGGGTTAGCCTTAATATGCTCGATCAACCAACCTTGATAGCGGCTCATCTTGAAAAAGTAGTTTTGCTCTGTAATCGCTACCGGCGGCTTCAGGTGATCGGGGCAGAGACCTCCCTGCAGCTCCTTTTCGGTCAAGAAACGCTCACAGCCTTGGCAATAAAGACCCGAGTAGTCACTTAAAACAATATCGCCTTGCTCATAGAGTTTTTGCAGGACAGCCTGCACAACCCTTTGGTGAGCGGCATCCGTCGTTCGAATAAAGTTATCGTACTCGACCTGCAAAGGAGGACAGACTGCCCGGAACATGGCACTGACCCGATCGGCATAGGCCTGTGGCGTAATCCCGGCGGCCTCAGCCGCCGTGGCTATCTTATCGCCGTGCTCGTCGGTCCCAGTCTGAAAACGAACCGTGTTTCCTTTGAGACGCTGATAGCGGCCATAGGCATCGGCAACAATGGTCGTGTAGGCGTGGCCCAGATGCGGCTCGGCGTTAACATAAAAAATCGGTGTCGTTACATAGGTATTCATGGAGTGTTCCCTTTTCTCCGGCCCTTGGAGCGCCTTGAACGAGGCGGATGTGCCGTGGCTGGCTTACTAACGTCCTCACTTTTAGTGCCATTTGCCCTGCCACCACCCTGATTTCTATTCGGTGCGGACTTAACTGCAGACACTTGTTTGTTGGTAAACGGTTTTTTGCCGGCAGAAGATGGCGGCCTGCTACCTTTTTTATGTCCCTCAGAGGGGGATTGACCAGTCTCAGGCGTTGATTGGCCCGCCCCTCCTATCCGCTGAGACTCTGACGAAGTCCCCTTTGCAGACTGCCGACTAGGACCAGGTATTTGTCGGCCGCTGGAAGGCCGCCCCGCCTGTGACTTCGATGGATGTGGGGGCTTCGGCGAGGATGCAGGAGAGTCAACAGGTTTCTCAGACAATGCCAACTCTTCCGACTCCAGTTTCCCTTTGGCAGAGGAGAAACCATTCTCCCATTCATCGCGGTTCAAGACTCGTGTATCTCTGAAATCGTCTATAGAGGTGACAGTTACCGTGCCACTTAAGGTTTTACAATACGTAACCTTATATTGCTTATCCTCATAGGTGATAACACGCCCGACTTTTGGCATCCCCTTCTTCAAGGCTCGGTAGGTCTCATACTCATGGGTCAAACAACAGAGCAATCGATTGCACACCCCGGAGATCTTGCTTGGGTTGAGCGGCAGATCCTGCTCCTTGGCCATTTTGATCGATACCGGCACAAATTCCTTCATGAACAAACCA
>JAQUKQ010000169.1:0-2218 GCA_028718985.1 Desulfobulbaceae bacterium
TTTACCCATGCCGGCCGGTTTAAAAATCTGATCTTCGACTGCTACCAGCGCCTAGAGGTGCATGTGGCCGAATACCGGACAAAATTCGGCGAACTCAAGAAGTACCGCGAGGAAATCAACGAAGAAATCGAGACCTTCTACCGGAAAAACGATCTAGGCTCCATCATGGGATTCCTCAAAACCCTGGGCGACCCCAACAAGGCGGGCAGCATGGAAGGCGGCATGGAAGTTGGCATGGCCCAGAACATGGAAGCCAAGATGCACATCGCCCCGCAGCTGCCGCCGGAACACTACCTGCCGGTTATCCAGTCGCTTCCGCCCATGGCGAGCATCAAAGGGGAGCTGAAAAACATCATCCGCTCCGCCTACGAGGATCACGGGCCGGAACTTATCCACTTTTTGGCCAAGAGAGCCAATACGGCCGCGCGTTGACTCCGGCCATGGAATTTATTTTGCTTTTTTGATCAACACCCAGTATGGTGCCCGGTAACACGTTAATTATTAATGTAACACCGGAGGAGCCCATGAAATCCCAAACTGTTTGTCGTCTGCACCATCTGTCAGCCCCTGTTGTATTCTTCAGTATCCTCTCCTGCTCGACCGCCGCTTTTGCCGCCCACCCGCTGATCACCGACGATGCGGGGACCATGGGCACAGGCAAGGCTCAATTGGAAATGAACGGCGAATACGGGCATGAAAAAGAAGATGGCGTTACCACCAAAACAACCCAGGGAGACGCATGCCTCTCCTATGGACTGAGCGATCAGGTGGATCTCGTCATCGACCTTCCCTATCTGTATTCCCGTGAAAAAACAGAGGAAGGCACCACAAGCGAAGATGGCTTCGCCGATACCGCCATCGAAGTAAAATGGCGGTTTTACGAGCATGAGAACTTGAGCCTGGCCGTTAAACCAGGGCTCACCCTACCCACCGGCGACGACGAAAAAGGCCTGGGCTCCGGCAAGGCAACCTACAGCCTCTTTTTCATTGGCTCGCAGGAAATGGACCCATGGGCCTTCCACCTGAACCTCGGCTATATCAGAAACGAGAACACCCTGGATGAAGAAAAGGACATCTGGCACGCGTCCATCGCCTCCTCTTTTGCCCTAACCGATGCGCTCACCGCAGTCGCCAACCTCGGCGTTGAAAGCAATACGGACAAAGCCGCCGGAACCGATCCCGCTTTCGTCCTGGCGGGGCTGGTCTATGCCCTGTCGGAGGAGTTTGATCTCGATTGCGGGATCAAATACGGACTCAATGATCCAGAGACGGATTACACCGTGCTTGCCGGGGTTACCTGGAAGTTTTAAACGGTGATGGACAAACAAAAAAGGGGCGGCCATGTACTGGCTGCCCCTTTTTTGTTAAATCGCAAGAGAAAACAAAAACAACAAAATCAACTAGTTAAATGGTGGAGGCGGCGTCACTTGAAGTTGCAGCACATATACATGAAATAACTCTATTATTATAGAGCCAACACTTACTGTTGCCCCCAGAGTTGCCCCCAAGCATTACTTGATACCTCTGATCATTTTTCCGGACAAAAGAGTAGCCCTATACGGTATGCCGCAGAATTGTCTGTCTGACTCAAACCGCCGGTTACGAATATAGTTTTATATGTATTGCGTTATTGTTTTTATCTACAGTGAAACCATGCTTCTTATACCATGGGACCAGAAAAACTAGATCCCCCATAGCCCTTCCTTTTATTTCTTCAACTTCATACTTCTTGCAAAACTCTATTATCTTCACAAGTAACGCACTACCATGACCGAGACCACGATAATTTTTGCCAATTTTAAACCATGGGAAAAATCGAAAGATAGAGCGAGAGTGATTATAAATTTTAATATCACAAAGAGTGACAACTCTCCCTTCTCTAATTAAATTCGCATAGCCAACCGGGCGCCCCTTTTGGGACAGCTGTATTCTCCCTACAGTCTCAAACACCTCCGGATAAACTGTCGTAATTTCTTCCATCTTCTTAACCGAGATAATCAGAAAATTTACCATAGGCCTAGTTTTTTTTGCTTAATGGATTTGTTGCGCGATACCACCCGCAGGGGCGGTGCAGATCACGGCGTCAAGCGAAGCGCCTGGTTAGCTTCTTCCAACATTAAGCCCAATACAAGCTCTTAGGTAAGGAAGTCTTTCCTTACTGCCGGGATAGCCAGCAATAAACCAGTTGACCAACTTGATCTTGGTAGAATCGTCGAGC
>JAQUKQ010000169.1:2228-5021 GCA_028718985.1 Desulfobulbaceae bacterium
GCAAAGCTTATCCTGCGCAATTATGTTGGCGGCAGTAATCTCCACAGTTGAGTCAGTAGCGTATTGGAAGAATAATTGCGATACGTCAGTATCGACATAACCATAGTCGCGAAACGCATCATCGACGCCTCGAGATTCGACATCAGACAAGAGGTTGCGATGGAGCCTAAGCACGGTTACGGGAGCTCCCTCTGATCTTTCAATAATTGATTCCAAGGTTGCCAATGAGGCAGTAGAATAAAGTTCGGGGTGATTCAGAACATATTCTTTTTTGTGTTCGAAAAATTGGCAGTTGAATATTAAGTGGTGATACATCTCTTCCAATTCGTAACTTACAATATCTCTACTCCTTATTCGGGTATAACAATTTAGCTAACGGGAACCAAACCCGCAGGGGCAATTTCCCATGAAGTGCCTGGTTATGCGTTTTCTTCCTATAGCGGAGCGTTTCCGGATTTCTCTCGATCAGGTTGACCAGGTTGTTGGAAATCCATTTTCAATTCTTGGCGAACTTGATCCCATTTAACAGTTAGGGAAGGATTTAGTTTTTCAAATACCTTGGTTGATAGCAATAGCCCTGCTGATGACTTTGCGGCCTCATAAGAAACAAATAAATCGAGTATTGTTGCAATGGCCTTTGGAGAACAAGCGCCAATATCATGCAAAAAGTGAGCATGAAGTTGTTCAAATATACGTTCACACCGAAACCGCAGAACCTCAAGATTCAACCACTGAACAACAATCTCACCGGAAAAAACAATCTGTGTTATCCAAGTCAGCATCTCCAAGTTGTTGTGGCGCAAAGCAAATGCCAGAAGCCATAAAATCACATATCCCCCCACAACCAAACGATTTTTGCAAAGCATGAGGGTGTAAAAAGGATTGTGTAAATGGCCATCCCGGGGGTAGAAAAGTGCGCCCCCCCAAGGAGAGAGATATGGCCATTTCCAAAGAACTGCTTGACCAATTGATTGCCGATTACAAAAAGCCGGAAGACCTGATCGGCGAGAACGGTATACTGAAACAACTGACCAAGGCCCTGCTGGAGCGGGCCATGCAAGCCGAGATAACCGATCACCTCGGCTATCCCCGGAACGCACCGGAGGGGAAGAACAGCGGCAACTCCCGGAACGGCAGTTACAAGAAAAAGCTCAAGGGAGACTTTGGCGAGATTGACGTCGCGGTTCCCCGTGACCGGAACGGCTCCTTCGAGCCGATCATCGTCCCCAAGGGAGAGACCCGCTTCAAGGGGTTTGACGACAAAATCATTTCCATGTATGCCCGGGGAATGACCACCCGCGATATCCAGAGCCATCTGGAGGAGATTTACGGCGTTGAGATTTCACCGACCCTGATCTCCCAAGTGACCGACGCCGTCACCGAAGAGGTCCGGCTCTGGCAGAACCGGCCATTGGAAGATATTTATCCGATCGTCTATCTGGATGCGGTTCGGATCAAGGTCAAGCATAACGGCCAGATTATCAAAAAGGCTGTTTACTTGGCGATTGCAGTGACGATGACAGGAGTGAAGGAGGTTCTCGGTATGTGGGCCGCCGAGACCGAGGGCGCCAAGTTCTGGTTGGCTATCCTGACCGAGCTGAAAAACCGGGGCGTGAAGGATATCCTGATCGCCTGCGTGGATGGACTCAAAGGTTTTCCAGAGGCCATCGAGGCAGTCTATCCTTCTGCACAGGTCCAGTTGTGCATCGTGCACCTGGTGCGGCACAGCCTGAATTTCGTTTCCTGGAAACAGCGCAAGGAAATGGCGGACGATCTGAAGGAGATTTACAGCGCCTCGACCGTTGAACAGGCCGAGACAAACCTGATCAGCTTCGGGGAAAAATGGGATCCGACCCATCCTCGGGTAAGTCAGTCCTGGCAGAACAACTGGCAGCGGATTATCCCGTATTTTTCCTATCCGCCGGAGATCCGCAGGGTGATTTACACGACCAATACCATTGAGTCGTTGAACATGTCTCTACGAAAAGTCACCAAGAACCGTGGCTCCTTTCCGAACGACGAGGCAATGTTTAAGCTGTTGTATCTGGCGCTGACGAATATTTCGAAACGCTGGACGATGCCGATCAAAAACTGGAAATCAGCCCTGAATCAGTTCAGTATCATGTTTGAAGACAGGATGCCGGAATTTTGATTAGAAAAACCATTTACACAAAATTCTTTACACACCCCAAAGCATTCTTGCCGCAACTTCTTTGCTAAACAAAGTATTCTCCATTGTGTTAGCGCCAAGCCGACAAACAGAAGGAGAGTAGTCATTGTTGTAATACAGTGATGTCTTGTCATGTGAAAGTGGCGTGCCGAAAGAATCTGAAAGAATTTGCTTTCGGCGCATTTCTTCCGCTAGCGGCACCAACCAGAATCTTGATAATTGTGAAATCGCAAAGTAAACGAGCACGAATACAATGAAAACTCCTTTTAGGGAGTTATGGAAGCCCTCCCCCACTGTTGCAGAATACGGCATGCAGAGCGAAAGGAAAGCTACTACCCAGAAAAGCAACCTTCTACTATGCACCACTTTGACAGCGGGTTCGTAGTACTGTGATACCTCATCGGTTCTGTTTGATTGTGAAGTTTTCATAGCACAGGCACAATCTTCTTGATTTCACCTTCAGCGGTTGCTGGCATGTTGCTGTCTTCGTATTGCCTTGCTAAGGCAGCATACTTCTTAGCTCTCTCAACTTTATCTTTGATGTACTGCGCTGTGTCATATGTGCAGTTAAAGTCACTCCAAAACGCATAAAAATAATCCCTTAGCGTTGAACATGACCAAAA
>JAQUKQ010000170.1 GCA_028718985.1 Desulfobulbaceae bacterium
GCATGTCCCTCTCCTCCTTCTTTTTGGTCATTGGTGAGCATCAGGAGGCGGCAGTCAGCCGGGCCGGCTGGATTTACCTGTTGGCCACCCACCTGGGCGCCGCCCTGCTCTTTGGCTTCTTCCTGGTAGCCGGGACGCAGGCGGGCAGTTTTGATATCGCGGCCTTTACCGTGCTGCGTCAGCTCTCCACGCCCTTGTCCTCCATCCTCTTTCTCCTGATTCTGATTGGCTTTGGCAGCAAGGCCGGTCTCTTTCCCTTCCATGTCTGGCTACCGGAGGCCCATCCCGCCGCCCCCAGCCATGTCTCGGCCCTGATGTCCGGGGTGATGGTCAAGACCGCTATCTACGGCATTATCCGTTTTGTCTCCTTTCTGCCGCCGGCTCCTGCCTGGTGGGGCGGCTTGCTCATCGTCCTTGGCCTTGGCGGCGCCCTCTTTGGCATCACCCTGGCCGCCGCGCAGAAGGATCTGAAACGGGGGCTGGCCTATTCGACGGTCGAAAATGTCGGGCTCATCTTTCTGGCCATGGGGCTCTGGCTCTTTTCGCGGAGTACCCTGCACCCTCTGGCTGCCACATTGGCGCTGTTTGGCGGCCTGCTCCACATCTGGAACCATGCCCTGTTCAAGAGCCTGCTCTTCATGGGGGCGGGTTCTCTGCTCCATAGCACCCATACCCGCAACCTCAATGAGATGGGCGGGCTTTTGGCGCGGATGCCACACACCGGCCTGCTGCTGATTGTCGGCTCCATGGCGGTATCGGCCTTGCCCCCCTTTAATGGCCTGCTGGGCGAGTGGTTCATCTATCGCGCTCTGTTGGAGAACGGGGTCAGGCTGAGCGGGCTTGCCGCCTTTTTCCCGCTCATCGCCCTTGGTCTCCTGACCCTGGTCGGTGCCTTGGTGCTGGTTGTCTTTACCCGACTGGTCGGCATCGCCCTGCTCGGTGAGCCCAGAGGAGAGAAGGCGGCAGCGGCCCACGAGGCAGGGTGGCGGATGGTGGGGTCGATGGCGGTGCTGGCGCTCCTCTGTCTGGCCGGGGGGGTGATGCCTGTCTGGTTCCTCTCGCCGGTCAGCCGGGTGGTGGGGCTGATTGATCCCGTTTTGGCGGCCTCGGGGGTTGCCTCTGCCCTGCTGCCGATCTGGTTGGGTTGGCTGGGGTTGGGCTTGATCGTCTTGTTGGCCCTGATCGTGGTCGGGTCCCGCTGGTTGCAGGCCCGTGGCCAAACTGGGGCGGCCTCGACCTGGGGCTGCGGCTATGCCCTGCCGACCAGCCGCATGTCCTATAGCGCCGAGGGTTTTACCGAACTGGTGAACAGCAGCCTGTTGAGTGACGGTCTGCAGCCGGTGGTGGCCGATGGTCGCTCAATGCACCTCTTCCCGGAGGAGGCCCGCTTCAGTCATCAGGCCCCTGATCTGGTGCTGGACAGACTCTTTCAGCCGCTCTTTGACCGCGCCGCCGAGTTGTGCTGTTACCTGCGCCACCTGCAGTCCGGCCTGGTGCATATCTATATGTTCTATATCTTCATCACCACACTGTTGCTGTTGGTCTGGGTGGCCTTACGATAAGGCTGTTTCGGCGCGGATTCGAGAGAAGGTGTTCGGAGTGGTAGGGGAGATACCCTGTCGTTTCAGAAGATAGCCAGAAACTGTATAGTAACGTGTTAGAAAATTGGAGTCATCATGGTTTCCCCACGATTAGTTGCAAAAATTGAATCCGAAGAGCCAACCCTTCGATTGGCAGTTCTCATTGATGCTGACAATGCTCAAGCTGCTGTCATTGAAGGTCTTCTCGCTGAAATTGCGAGATTTGGCGAAGCAACTGTAAGGCGAATATATGGGGATTTTACTGCCCCAACAAGTGCTTCATGGAAAAAGGTATTGCAGAGGTACGCCATTAAGCCGGTTCAACAGTTTGCGTACACAACCGGCAAGAACGCTACGGACAGCACTCTAATTATTGATGCCATGGATTTATTATATACTCGGAAATTCGACGGTTTCTGTTTAGTTACAAGCGACAGTGATTTTACAGGTCTTGCGATGCGGTTGCGTGAAGAAGGACTTACAGTTCTTGGATTTGGAGAAAAGAAAACACCAGATGCGTTCCGCAATGCCTGCCACAAGTTTTTGTTTACTGAAGTCCTTCGTCCAAATACCGCAGAAGAACCCGTTGTCATACCGCCAAAAGTTGAAAATGAGAAAAAGTCCGTAACCCCAAAGGCACTTACTGAACCAAGTGAGCCTACTCAGGAATTTCCAAAAAAATTCATTCTAACCGCCCTAGAACAGTCAACAGATGACGCAGGATGGGCGCAGCTTGGCACTTTCGGGAGTTACCTTACCAAGCTGCAGCCAGACTTTGACTCCAGGCTCTATGGTTACAAAAAGCTCTCTGATCTTGTCAAAGCAAAAACAGACATCTTCGTAACAGAAGAGCGACTAGCATCAGGATCAAATCAGAAGGTTCTGTATCTTCGTGCGAAATAGCTTTCTAACAATCGCATACACCAGACGGCTGGGAGCAGCGTTGCGCTATTCGCGATCAAGTTCAGTGGCCGCCGCTGGTTACCCTTGGCGTTAAAGGAACATCCCATGCCATTATTTATTAGTTATTCACACAATGATGGTGGGTTTGTTGAACGGTTAGCCAAACAATTGGTTGCACACAAAGTCAATGTCTGGCTTGACCGATGGGAAATGCATGTTGGTGACTCACTGATTGATCGAATCCAAAGAGCTATAACCGACGCAAGTGCCTTACTCATAATCCTTTCTCCGGATTCAGTTGACTCTGAGTGGTGCAAAAAAGAATTAAACAGCGGTCTAATTCGTGAACTTGAAGAAAGGAGGATTGTAATTCTCCCTGTTCTTGTCCGTGATTGCACTATTCCAATGTTTCTCCGAGAAAAACTTTATGCTGACTTCCGAACAGATTTTGATGCCGGATTCAAGACCATCTTGGAATCTGTAGCTAAAGTAACAAACGAATGGCGCAACCGGCTTGAAAATCCTACATGGCATACAGATTGGGCAATTGACTGGGGAGAAACTCCAGAAGGAATTCATATCATACGCCTAACCCTTGTAGAGCTAGCTGAGGGTTTTCCATATTCTGTACTAACAGTTATTAGCCTTATTCCGACAGAACCTGCATCTGATGATTGGTATATGGAAATGATAGATCAAGGAAAAGATGATGATGCTCGTCGGTATATTGTAGAGTCACTTTCTACAGAGTTGACGGGACAAAACGTTCGAATTCTGCTCCAAGATCAATTTCCCCAAAATATTCGGGTCAAATTCTCAACAGAAAATGGTGGGTACATTGCTGACATTACGACACGTTGGCTCGGCACAGATACAGGTCGGAATGTTTTATTTGAAACCGCTCAGCAAATAGAAGGAATAGTGACGCAGATGCAATTGGCAGCAGCCAAAACAAAGAAAAGCGCATAACAAACCGCTCCAGCGAACCGCTAGAGGCTCCCGGGTGCTAGTCGCGGCAACGGGCAGGGGTCGACCACTGAGTTCAATCGATACAGAAGGACAACTGGCAAACCTTTCATTATCCTAACAAAACCTTTTTATACAGATTAACTGCCAATTGGACCTCAAAAGGTGAGCCAATGTTGACTAGAAATATTTTTTTGGAACTTATTGAAAAAATAGATCGTGAATTAAGAGGTAGTGATATCCCTTTTCCCCAAAGGCCACTAAATGCTTTTGGTAAGTTAGCAGACAAAATTGACCCTAGAGGTAGTTTTGAAATGCGAGTGAGAGGAGATGAAATCGATGAAGATGATTTTTCAAACGATGCATTGTATGCGCAGGTGCATAGGTGGTATGAGTCAAGGTATGGCGACCGAATAAAAATTCATCCAGGGCCAGGATGCTACATTTTGGTAATTAAAGATGAACCATGGGAAGTCGTCTATCCGCTCTGTTCTGGCCAGAATCATTTTACTATCGATGCTAACCTCCAAAGGGAAAATCGAAGGGTGACCATACAAAACGGCCAAAATATTCCAAGTATCAACATATTACGGCACGTAACAAATATGACTCGTGAGGTTGCTTTGTCCTTATCAGATGATGAGCGAAAAAAAATATTGAACGAGTATATGTTTGGACTTAATGCTGTCCAGAGTTTGCGGGGTCTCAAAGACGTACCCTACATGGATCAAGCTATGAATGACTATGATATTTCAGTCAGTAATATTTTTTGCAAGTATCCTGATTACAACAATTCCAAATGGGCTTCTCTCCAATTTGCTGAAAAAACCATGAAGGCAAAATTAAAGTTACTGGGAATTGATTTTGATAGGGTTCATCAACTTTCGAAGTTGTCTGATAAACTAAAGCCGTTGAGTATTAATATCCCTGATGAAACAATCAGCAAAATTCAATGCCCTGCTGGTGTTAGGTATGGAGAAAACGCTGTAACAAAACGAGAAGCAATTCTCGCGGTGCAAAGTGCGCTAGCCCTTTATGCCCAAGTATTTGAAGCCTCGGCTTATGAGTATTCGTAAAATCGGGGTCAGGTCTTACAATCCAACATAATTTATAGTCCGTGGCGCAAATGTGGTGCAAAGGCCCTGAAAAGCCAACAACCATAAGCTTGAACTAGATTTCAACTCCCACCGTTTTAAGACTTACTAACTATTAAGTTTCACCAGACAAAATTGACCAACTGGTGATGCTGGTCGTTAGCCTACGGACGTGAGGAAGTACAGCAATGGCAAAAATTGGGATTTTAACATGCTCAAATGCAACACAGGATCTTGGTTGCTCCTCAGCAAGCTGCCTTGCAGATTTCCGAAAAAGACAAGGGAAATTCGCCGGATATCCTGAAGATGAAAAGCTAATATTAAGCGGCATTATCAATTGTGCTGGCTGTCCAACGCTGACAGGCCCGGACAAGTTAAT
>JAQUKQ010000171.1 GCA_028718985.1 Desulfobulbaceae bacterium
GGGTGAGTTCCGTCAGCGATTACGAGGCTGGTAACCGTTGCCGAGGCTCAGGGGGGGGAAGGAATCAAATCAGAAGAATGACGCTTTGCAGAAAGGCGAGTTGGGGTGGCGGAGTAACGGTAGGGGGGTTGCGGAAAGATGATTTTTCAGTTTGGGTGAGAATGATTGGCGGTCCCAGAGGAACCATGGCGGGAGCTGGGAGTTGGATGAGATTTCGATGAAGATGATCAGTGGTGTTTCTTTCCAGAGAGACATCCACGCAACGCCCTTGGCTTAAGTCCCGATCAATGCTCGTGACTACTGCTTCCGCATTGGCTGAACGCGCCCCGTCAAGGCCGCAAACGGAATGGCTCTGCTCCAAGTGCACATTCCCATCAGGTATGAAGCAAAGATTAGAATTGCCCCCAAACCCTAATAAAAAAGTGACGATGGTCAGAGTAATGATGCAACGCCTGAGTTGTCGAAGGTTATGCAGCATGTTTTTTAATGGAGGGGTTAAGGACTGAAACAGGTGATTAACTTTTTTAACACAATAAACCTTAGCTGCTGGTATGTCAATAGCCGCACAAAAACAGTCGTCCGCAATAGACGCCAATTTCCCCTGCCAACCGGAAAGTTATTGACTTGCATAAATGGTTCGGCTATTGCTTTCCCTGACTGGAGGCGGAGCCTAAGGCTTTTGGAAGATGAGGGGCATTGACGCTGGAAAAGTCGGCGTGTTGCCTCCTGACATCCTTTTAAGGCAGTGTGAAAAATCGTATTTTTTTGACACCTTATTTTTTGACGGTGTCGTAATTTTAAGAAAAGCAATATGCAGTCAAGTCTTTACGGCGACAAAAAACAATTGTGGCAGATGCTGTTATGTTTTTTTCTTATAACGGCCTTCCTCCTGCCCTCTGTTCATAGCCATGACATCAAGCACGATGATGGGCAAATTCATTACGACCTTACGCTAAAGGTTGCTGCCAACCATAACCATGTAACGCACCATGCCAACTTTATTGATGTTTCATGGCATGATCATGACAGCAACCAGCACGTCCATGTCCCAGAAAACCAGCTTATAAGGGCAAGACCAGCAGCCGAAAGCACAGAAAAACACAAATCATTTTTTTCCCAAGCACTGAGCTGTAGCCTTGCGCTTACGCTTAAAAAAGTACCCTCTGGAATTTCAAATCAATTTTCATCTATCACACCTCCCTCTCACCTTGAATTTATCTTTATAGCTACAGATCTTCCTCCTCCGACAGTTTAGCTTCCTCGACACCAAATATAGCTATATCATAGCTATTTCTTTAAATCTCCCAAAGGGCGCGCCGTTGTTTTATGGTCTCGTGCTCATTGCTATTTGGGGTAATCCTATACCATATTTTTCATCTTGGCAGAGGTACGTTATGAAGTTGAAGCAAATCATAAAAGCATCATTTGTTTTATTATTACTTATTATACCTGTTGTGGCCCTTGCTCACGGCATTTCAGAAGCGGATAAGCAGGCTATGCTTGCTGGCGGGGAATTGCGATATGTGTGGCTCGGAGCCACTCATATGCTGACCGGTTATGACCACTTATTATTCATTTTTGGCGTCATATTCTTTCTGACCGGGTTTCGTGACATTGTTAAATACATTACCGCCTTTACCTTGGGCCACAGCATCACCCTTATTTTTGCGACAGTGTTTGGTATATCCGCAAATTATTTCCTGGTCGATGCGGTTATCGCGCTGAGTGTTTGTTACAAAGGCTTTGACAACCAGGATGGATTTAAGAGATTCTTGGGGCGGCCATCGCCCAATCTCCTGCTGGTCATTTTCGGGTTTGGCCTGGTGCATGGTTTCGGGCTCTCCACCAGACTACAGCAGTTACCGTTGGGAGAAAGCGGTTTGATCATGCGCATCCTCTCTTTTAATGTCGGGGTCGAAATTGGGCAGATCATCGCCTTGGCCATTATGCTGCTCATCATTTCTGGTTGGCGAAAAACCAACTCGTTTGCCCAATTCAGCACAATCTCAAACAGCGGTCTTATTGCCGCAGGAGCATTTTTATTTATGATGCAGTTGCACGGTTTTGGCCATAATGCAAATCCTGACCAATTTGGATTCAGCACCGACAATCATTTTCATGAGCATAAAAAGTTGGAACAAACAATCGTCGAACAACAACGAAATCTTCATAAAACCATTGATTAGGAGAAAAGTATGCGTAGATACATTATTTGTTTATTAATAGCGTTGGCCCTTCCTGTAACCTTGGCCTATGCTGGGGCAGGCCATTCCCATGGCCCTGTCACGCCGGTCAAGGAAGAGCAGGCCATAAAAAATGCGTCCGATGCCGTTGCCGCCATTGCCAAAAAAGGCAAACTCGAAGCCTCCTGGGATGGTGTAAAACCAAAAGAAGCCAAAACGGTAACGAACCAGTTTGGCCAAGAATGGGTTGTTATCTTCAACAACCCTAAGGCAGCAGACCAAGAGAAGAAGACACTGTATGTGTTTCTCAGTTTGGACGGGCAATACATTGGCGCTAATTTCACAGGAAGCTGAGCACCGAGTAGGTTGAGATGTTCCAGACCCATCGTGCAAAGTAACACAAAGCCTATTCCCTTGGAAGAAATTCTGGGGAATGGGCTTTAACCTTTCACCTTCTCCGTCCTTGACCCACTCCTCCAAACCCTCTTTGGTGACTGTTATGCCTTTACTGACTCAAACCATCTTCCACCCCTCGACAACCATTTCCCACAGGCATCCAGGCATCGCTTGCACCCCAACACGACTTTCCAACCCCAGACATCTCTGTCTGCTTTTATCTTTGCTCGCCTCACTCTGGCTTGGAGCCATGGTTCCAAGCCAGAGTGAGGCGACAGAGACGGTTGTACATCGGGAAAACTCCCTCTATCAGTACCTCCTTGTCCTTGAAGATAAAGAGAAGAACGAACGGTACTTAGTGAATCGAGAGAAGACGACCCTCTATCAGGGCGGCGTCAAGCTCGATACCCCTGACCAACTCCTCTTCGAATATTCCCGTATCTCCTTCCTTGGTCTCGCCTACCTGAAACAGCTGCCGAAAGACGCCCTATTTATCGGGATGGGCATCGGCGCCATGCCTCGTTTCATGGCCAAACACTTCCCTGAAAACACCATCGAGATAGTGGAGATCGATCCTGCTGTGGTCAACATTGCCAAGGAGTATTTCTCGTTCAAGGAGTTAGGGCAAATGACAGTCAAGGTGGAAGACGGCCGGCAGTTTATCAAGAGGTCCAAGAAGGGATACGATATCGTCTTCCTAGACGCCTATCAGGGAGAGACCATCCCCTTTCATCTGACCACCCGAGAGTTCCTGCAGGAGGTCAAGGCCAGACTCAATCCAGGCGGGGTGGTGGTCTCCAACATCCTCTCGCCGAAAAAGAACAAATTCTTCACCTCCATGGTCAAGACCTACAATGCGGAATTTGTAAACCTCTCCATCTACAAGGGCAAAGAGTCCAGCAATTATGTCTTCGTTGCGAGTGGCCAGGCGGTTACCCCTGAAGTGGTGTGGAACCGGGCCAAGGATATCCAGGATGGCCGCCGACTCGGGATCGACTTGGCCGCCATCAATCAAGATCAGTTGGTCTCATCGCTCCCGGAAGAGAATGCCGAGATCCTGACCGATGATTTTGCCCCGGTTAACCTCTACCAGCACATGGAGGAAGGGCAGCCATGATCAAACTCATCGTCTTCATCTGTGGCGCCA
The DNA here is from genome assembly GCA_028718985.1 of Desulfobulbaceae bacterium. Taxonomy (GTDB): domain Bacteria; phylum Desulfobacterota; class Desulfobulbia; order Desulfobulbales; family VMSU01; genus VMSU01. Next base: position 3,727 of record JAQUKQ010000171.1, read on the forward strand.
TCGTCATGTCCTTCGAGATCCTGGGGAGCAGGGTGCTGGCCCCAAATTTCGGTTCCTCGGTCTTTGCCTGGGGCAGCTTGATCTCCACCTTTTTGGCTGGCCTTTCCGCTGGCTACTATTTCGGCGGCAAAGCCGCTGATCGCAGCCCGTCGACCCGCAAACTCTCCCTGATCGTCCTCTGCCCCGCAATTCTCTTTTTGACCTTCCCGTTCTATAGTAACCCGGTGGCAGACTGGGTTTTCGATCTCAATCTGGGTATCCGTTTGGGTCCATTGCTGGCCTCCATCCTCCTCTTTTTCCTGCCCTCACTTTTCCTGGGCGCGGTCAGCCCCTATACCGCCAAGCTCGCCATTTGCAGCCTGCACACCTCGGGCAAGACCATAGGCACCCTTTATGCCCTTTCCACCCTGGGGAGCATCGTCGGCACCCTGGCCACCTCGTTTTATCTCATCACCGTTGCCGGGGTGAAGGTGCTGATCATGGCCCAGGGAGGGGCACTCCTGGTCCTCGGGGGCATCCTTTTTTATGCTAATATCCGCTGCGAGATCCCGGAGTGGCTGAAGCGACCCGATGAAAAACACTCATAAAAACTTGGCCAGAGAGTCCACCCCTCTCCGCCCCTCCTCCACCGCCCCAGCCCAGTGCTGATGGCCGTTGAACTCCGAGTGACCGAAGGCAATGCGGTCAAAAGGCTCTCGCAAGAGATCCCTGGCTGACCTTTCACCATTGGCCCCGAAATAGAACCCGGGATCAGGGTTCACATAGGCATGGCCCCAGCGGTTCAGGATGATACCGGCGATATCCCTCTTCGAATCGAACCCGACCGACCCGAAGAGACGTTGCAACTGGGTGCGGATCATGATTTCATACTCGGCAAAACTGGTGGCGAGGAGTTCCTGCCGGCCTCTCACCCCCTGCTCGTGGACCGCAAGCCCC
>JAQUKQ010000172.1 GCA_028718985.1 Desulfobulbaceae bacterium
TATGCGATAAATGACAGCACTCCGTTTGCAAAAGGACCGAAAGGCGAGCCGGTCAGCATAAACGTGGAACCGAAGATAGTCCCGGAAGGCGGAACGGCCACGATAACGGTTTCCGCGAAAGGGGCGAAAGAAGCATACGTCGTGATGGACAACGGGACCAGGTTCTACATGGATCTGCCGATTGCCATACCTATCCTTGAGATCAAACGTATCAACGAGGCGTATTGGTGGTTCATATTCGTAGCTTTGATAGGCGGACTGGCGATCTCTTTTGTGCTTGGCCAGCTCAAGAAAATGAAAAAAGCCTGAGGCGAACCATGATCATTGCGATATCTGGAAGGACTGGGAGCGGTAAAGACACGCTAGGAAAGGAGCTTGCCAAACGGCTTGGTTATCCGGTGGTCTCGCCCACGTTCAAGGACCTTGCCGCACGAGAAGGCATCTCTTTGATGGAGTTCCAGAAAAAAGCGATGGACGACCCGAACATCGACAGGAAATTCGATGACGTGCTGAAAGAGCAGGTGGCCGCGACCAATGGCAGATGCGTAGTCACCACTTGGCTCGGCCCCTGGATGATAAACGCGGATTTACGGGTTTACGTTTCGGTTGCCGATGACGTGCGCGCCGAGCGCGTGGCGAAACGGGATGGCATGAGCGTTCCTGAAGCGAAAAAACACCTGTTCGCACGGGATAAGCAGAACCACGAGCGTTATATGAAAGTTTACGGAATCGACATTTTTGATATTTCTAAGTTTGACTTGAAACTGGATTCAGGAAAAATGAACCCAGAGCAACTGGCGGATGCCGTGATGGCATTTGCCAAAAAGAAAAAACTGGTTTAGGCGCATCTCATGCAACTGGATAACTGCGTCATTATCATCAACAAGCCCTGCGGCCAGACCAGCCACGAAATAACCACAGAGGTAAAGAAAATACTTGGCGTCTCTCGCTCAGGGCACGCGGGAACGCTGGACCCGCAGGTCTCCGGCGTATTGCCGGTTGCGTTGGGCAAAGCCACCAAGCTCATCCGATATATCGCTTCCAAAGAGAAAACTTATGTTTGCCTGATGAAGTTCAAGGAATTGATGCCAGAAGAAAAGATTCGCGCATTATTTGAGGAATTCACCGGACGGATAACGCAGACTCCTCCGAAAATAAGCGCGGTTCGCAAGGTTCCACGACAGCGGACGATCCACAAACTCAGGATACTTGAGATTAGCGGTCATTTCGTTCTTTTCGAAGCAACCGTGGAAGCCGGCACATACATTCGGACATTATGCGATGATATGGGTCGGGCAAGGGCCTCCGGCCAGCAGCCGAGCGGGGCGCGAATGGAAGAATTGCGCCGAATCGCAGTCGGGAAGATAAAGGAAAACCAGGCGCACACCATGCAGGACCTGATAGACGCGGTCTGGGTCTGGAAAAACAAGAACGATGATTCGCTATTGCGTGGAATGCTGAAACCACCGGAAACGTTCATCGATTATCCGAAAGTAGTAGTCAAAGAAAGCGCAATCGAACAGCTTAAGCAAGGGGCGCAGCTTACGGTTCCAGGCATCCTTCGTTTTGACAGCAAGGTAAAGAAAGGCGAACGCGTGGCTCTTTATTCTGAGAAAGGAAAGTTCGTAGGCGTCGGCCTTTTCCTGGTGGAATACGAGGATTTCGTGAAAAGCACGAAAGGCATAGCGGTCAGGACCGAGCGGATACATATTTAAGAGATTCCTTATTGAATATATTGTCACAGTAAACTACTAAGGTGAATTGAATGAAAGTCGTTTTTGAATGCGAAACTGCGAAGAAAGCGCCATTGACAAAGATTCTGGAAGCCGACCCGTATGCTGACGACAGCTTTGCCAGGATTGGCTACAAGGTCAAGGATGGGGCGAGTGTTAACCAAGACAAGACCAAGACCTATGTCTATGTCTCTACTTCAGAGGAATTTGTGAAAAAGGCAACCGAGAAACTGAAGGATGTCGCAACCCGCTGCAAAGCAGAGGTAGAGACTGCAATTGTCGAACAGATTACCAAAGAAGAGGAAGCAGCCGAAGGCGGCATGGGTGCGATATTCGGATGAGCGTAGCGAATCCGAATAGATCATGGAGAGCACTCCATGGGATATTTGGTTGAGCTTCATAACTAAGGTGTTGAGGTGGAAGTTTGGGCGAGAACGAAGCACAGGAAGAACAAGGAAAAGTACATGAAAGCAAAGAGGGAAAATCCGAAAAACCTTCGATTGCATCACGAGGAGTCCCCTCCTCTGAGTCGCTATACTTCCCGCCGCATAACTCCGAAGAGCTGAGGTCTTTCCAGGACAAGGACGAGAATATCACCCGTAACCTCTGGAATCGGGAGGAAGTGGCCAATTTCGTATTTTCCAAGAAATACCAGGCCAAGTATTATGAGATAACGTCCGCATTCCTGAAACTGCTTTCAGAAAAGCTTTCTCTCAGCGGCGAGGATCTATCCGCGTTCATAAACGCGAATGGCATCTCCAAAGCTACATTCTACAATCGCGTATTGCCGAGACTACGACGCGTGGGCATGATCAAAATAGAACGCGATACGATTGTGGCGATGGAAAGCAAGCGCAAATTCCGGCCGATGCGGATCTCCTTGAGCAAAACGTTCGGCAACTATCTGATGAAGATAGGGGATTCCTGGCTGGGCGTAGTTGATGATGCCAGGAGCAGGAAAAAGGAGTAGGGACAACGTGGCTGCTACAGACTATTCATCTGAAAAATTCTGGTGGTGGAAAAAAGCTAGGGAAGAGCTGATCTTGGTATTATTAAAAAAACATTTCAACACCCCGACACCACGGGTACTGGATGTAGGTTGCGGAGATGGACGAATAGCAAAAATAGTCATGGAAACATATAATGCCAAGCTTGAAGGCATAGAAATGAACCCCTCCATGGCGAATGTTGCCAGGATTAACGGGGTTGCTTGTGTCGCTTACAAAATTGAAGAGCGCAAACAAAAAAACGAGTACGATTTGATCCTCCTGCTGGATGTTCTGGAGCATATAGAAAAAGATGATGACGCCCTTAGGAAAATAGTTAACCAGCTTAAGCCAAGGGGGAATTTACTGATAACCGTGCCCCTCATCAAGGCGCTTTGGTCGCCGCAGGACATAGAAGTCGGCCATAAGCGAAGATATGAAAAAGATGAGATAAGGAAGTTGCTCCGGAAACAGGGGTTGGAGATAATTTCCGATGGCTGCTGGAATTTCATTTTGACTGCGCCCGTAGCAATGCAAAAGATCATTTGGAGATATAATGGAAACAAAAAATGGGCAAATAACCAAAATTCAGTATTAGGGAAAATGCTCTACAGAATCCTCAAACTGGAGAATGGATTGATCAAGAATGGGGTAACCCTGCCTATCGGAATCAGCTATTTCGCGATTTGCAGAAAGGCGTAGGTGCTGCATTGAAAATCAAGATGGACGTTCCATTCGTCATACTATTGCTTGCAGAATTATTGCTTGTACCGTCAATCGCGGAGTATCTAGCGAATAGCCATGCTATTTCTGTTGATACCCCGGGCCATTTGGCAGAATCTTTGATCTACCGGGACCAGATACTGCCGAATATTTATGTCTGGAACTCTTATTTTTTCTTTGGTTATCCGATTGCGTCCTACCCGCCATTCTCGCATATCGTCATAGGATTATTCTCTTATCTGGTCGGGTTGGAATGGGCGATAAAGACGATCCTTGCTATTTCCTGCCTTTTATTGCCTGCAACCGCGTATTATTTCCTAGTCAAGCATACGAAAAACCAGAGCATGGCCGCCTATGCGTCGCTTGCGCTATCAGTTTATATGGTGTTTAGCTCTGGAGTTTTCCTTACATCGCTTACCGGAGCGCTATATGCAGGCTTGGTAGCGAACTACGTCGCAATGCCCCTGTTCTTTCTGGCCTTGGCGGCCTATCCAGATAAAAGAAAATTAGCGATAATGCTGTCGGTTTTGGTCATAGTTACGAACATGGCGGTAGCTGCAGGCCTGTTCATCTGTATAATCTGTATAGAATTGCTTAACTGGTTTGAAAACAGGAGATTCGAGCTAAAACGGCTGACCGGTTATCTGCTTTGGACTTTTGCACTATCCTCATTCTGGTTTATCCCGTTCTTGATTAATCAATCTGAAGTGCACAACATCTCTCCAGCCCAGCAGTTCGACCTAAAAGCCGACGACTTTTATTTCAATAGCATGATTCCGACGTATGCCGTCATGGCTATTGCATCGCTAGCGATGTTTCATCTTTGCAGAAAAACAGAAAACAAGAATAGGGAGACCGTAGGGTTTGTTATTCTTGCCATAGGCACCCTGATGTTCATCGGGATACTGCTAACGTCCACATTGGTCTCAGCATACGTGATAGGAGATAGCGTATCTCTCGGGCTATTGATGCTGCTCTACCCTTTTTGCGCGCTTTATCTGATCATCCAAAAGAAGGAATGGCTGGTGCTGATGCAGCTTCTGATAGCGCTTTCTTTCAGTTTAGCGGCATTGATCATGGCGATCCTATTCGTTTCATTCCCTGAAGGGACCCCGTTCATGTCGATTGGCGTGCATAGTTATAGGATACAGCAATTCGAAAATTTATTTGAAGTTCTGGTAATAGGGGCGGCCTTGGGA
>JAQUKQ010000173.1 GCA_028718985.1 Desulfobulbaceae bacterium
CACCCAGGCACTCGGCTTATACAACAGCGTCCACAAAGCAAACGCCAGCAGCGTGATAGTGAGCGGGCTTTCCAAGCCCGCCCCGGAAAAATACATCATACCGGTGTCCAGCGTCGAAAAGGCCAGGAAGGCAAATCCTGTAATGGCACCAAACCGGTGGGCGAGCATCAGCGTCACCGCTGCGAGGCTCACCGAGGCCAGGGCCAACCCGGCCCCGACAATCGCCACCTCAGGTGACACCCCCAGCGCCATGGGCAACGCAATGATGAGCGGGTACAAGGGTGCGGATGCCCCCCACACAGGTGCCTCGCCCAAATTCCACACCCAGAGCTCGCCCTTGAGCATATTTTCTGCATAGCGCAAAAAGAAGGCGCCGTCGTCGGCCAGCTCCATTCCGAGCCGGTATTGCATGGCAATGAGGAGTATCAAGACAGTGCCACAAAAGAGGGCAAGCAGTTGTGTAGGGTTAAGCCGATAACTTTGGGTATTCATAACGGAATGGTGACTCCTTGATATTTTATGTCAGGTTTTCTTGATCTAGCCCTAGCCGAACTCCACCATCAAAAAGGAAAAAATGGCCGGCTTGGAGTGATGCATAGGGAATTCGTTGTTTGGTGCTCCCCATGAATTCGACCTCGAGGATCGCGGTGGCTTTATCCATGACGCCCGAAAGGGTGATCGTGAAGCCCAAATTGACCGCCTTGATTTTTATGCCAGAGTTTCTTAGCCCGTCGCGGACGTCGAGTCTGGGCAGGAACTCTGTGGTGCTACCGATTTCCTGATCACATTGAATTAGCGAGATGCGTTTTGGAGCATTCGATCCGACGACAGCCCATCCAGCGATATATTCCCCCTGATTATCCGGAACGTAGGCGGCAAATTCCTGCTGGCTTGATAACGGGTGCTTTGGTACCTGGAGCCTCTTGTCGTACAGGCCGAGTAGTTCATCGACATAAGTTGCAATTGATTTTGGCGGTGTACAATTCCGGCTCAACTCGTGCAGTAACGCGGGCTCGTGATGCAAACGCGCCAAACATGCCGACAGTGCTTCGGAGTTGTTCGGTTCGAATAACAGTCCGTTCCAGCCATCACGCACCACCTCCGACATGCCAGGAAAATTTGAAGCAATCACCGGACATCTGGCCGCTAAAGCTGAATAAACCACTAGCGGGGTGTTCTCGTACCAGACAGATGGGACGATTAAGACATCGACCCTAGACAGTACATCTGCGATTTGCTCGTTCGGGAAGGTTCCGCAAAATTCGATGGCGTCATTGCATTTGGCTGCGGCATGCAAGTCAGCCACATAGTCAGGGAACTCGTTTAGGTTACCGTAGATTTTCAGACATGCATCCAAGTTAGTCAGTTTGCTGAACGCATCAACCAGAATGTGACAACCCTTGTGAGGAGCAAGTGTTCCGATATAACCAATGGTTATGGGGCGGTCCTCAGGATACTCGCGTTTGAACTCCTCAAACCCAGAAACATTGATGCCGTAGGCTGATTGTTCTATTAGTTCCGGATTGACACCATTGCCCGTCAAGACGTCGGTCATCAATCGGGTGGGTGAGACGATACCCTGAAGTGCATTGAGGCGTGAAATGTTGAATGATTTCCTTCTGCTAAGTGCAGATATTTCCTGTTTAAATGGGAAGTTTATGCCGTGGCCATGGGTGGCCATGATAGCGACCGCATCAACTGCGCTGTCGGGTAAGTGCTTGACGACAGTTGAGTAGTGCCGCCAACGCGTAAGTAAGGCAACATGTTTAATGCAATTGCCCCCATGAGAAGAAGGTCCGGAACATACCTGACCATCGGTAAGCAGTAATTGGCTGGTCGGGCACACTGCCCAGAAATCGGTTGGCGTGTAGTAAGCCGGGATAGACAGTTTTCTGGCTACATCGATGAGTGCAGTCCCAAGGCGTGAGAAATGAAAGAAGTGGACGACATCTGGTTTCAATTCGTCTAGGAATCCTTTGAAATAGCCAGCTGTTAGATGATTGTTGTATTCTATTTCCGAAACAACTTGCTGCTCCCCCATGGGAACAAAAGCGTGGTGAAAGCGATAAACGCTAATACCTTCAATCTCATATTGGTCGAATCTCTGCGAATCAGGCATTAACTCTCTGGCTGGATAGCCCGTAAATACAGAAACCTGATGCCCGCGGCTCATTAGTTCTCTTGCGACACTGAAAGTAAGTACTTCAGTCCCTGAGAAATATTCAGGAAAAAACTGATGAACCGTTAGTAGAATCTTCATGTTATACTCCAACAACTTTGTGAGCGTTCCCAGACGCTTCGTCTCGCGCAGCACGGTACTGAGCAATAGTGCTTAATAAATTCAGAATCAGCATATTTGCCCAAAGAGATAGTTTTACACAACTTGGGGAATGTTGAATAGTTATATACTTCGTATCACTCAATACCGAGTGAAACCAGGATATAATAGCCCCCGTAAGACTCGGAACAAGCTGCAACCCGAATTTTTGGTAGAGTTTTCGGTGACAGACATAGGTTCTTTTGTATTCGTAAGACATCGGTCTGGAGTGCGAGTGAATTACAACTGCGGTAGGTTCATAGACAATTTTATGTCCCATTTTGAGCACTCTTTCTGCCCAATCAATATCTTCACCAAAACCAATTACGCCGAATTTTTGTTCTTTCCAGACTGATTTGCGAATTGCCGAACAGACATTATCGAAGTTACAGAAGAGGTATTTTCCCATCGGGAGTAACGATTCATACCACTCCAGGCTCTCCAGTTTTCGTACCTCCCTGTCCAAACGTCCAGTCATCCAACTGTTGAGATTGCGCTTCGTCAGCAAGTCGGCCTGAGGTTGTGGCTTCTGACGGGCATAGACACCAGCAACTTCGGGATCGTCAAACGGTTGCAGGATAGCTTCTAATAGATCCGTTTTCTCCGCCACCGCATCCTGAACCATTAATACGACTAGTTCACAAGACGCCATCGAAATGCCAAGATCGCGCGTTGAGCCATGATTGAAATCTCTTGGAGAAATTTCTACAACTTTAGCATTGGCAGCCCTCGCAGCTTCCACAGTACCATCCGTGGACCCCGAGTCTATAATAATAAGTTCCGTATTTGCCCACGCATTCTGCTTCTTCAAAGCTTCGATCGCTAGCTTGAACAGCTGGCCACCATTTTTTGTTGGAATAACAACTGAGCAACACTGTGTGGGCTCTTTTATAACAAGCAAACCAGGGGTCAGTTCTTCATTATTCATATTTTAAACTATCCTTAATTGCCTTTACCTGCTTTTGTAGTGCAGTGTCCAGCGTAATTTTGTCCCTCATCCGCCGACTTGCTTCGCATAGTGCCGATTCACGCATTCCGAATATTTCTCCGATTTCCTTCAGCTTCAAACCACTGTGTTGATGACAAAGATACATACCCAGTTGTCGGGCCAGCTTGTCATCGCTATCAATGATATTTTTTGTGCTTTGCATAATCTCGTCAGGTGACGGCTTGCTCTTCATCTGGCGTAAAGCTGGTATGCCTTCTTCATCCCGGCGACCATTAAGGTGAGTTGTCGTTATCTCTTCTATAAAAGCCGAACTGCCTAAGACCGTGCTTGCCACCGTATCCTTGAGTGGGCTTTCATACGCTTTGTCGATAAGCTCTTCTACAAATAGCCGGTAGTTGTCTCCGTTATTATCGAAGTATCCGAGGATGAAGCCGGTGTTAAGCCATGCTGATGGCGCGGTAGTGCTGATGTAGTGTCGGTAGCTGGACCACGGGTATTCTTCCGGTCGCGCTGACATTGCAGCCCTTACCGGGTTTAGGTGTATGTATCTGGATAGCTCTTCTGCATAGGCATCAGCTTCAACAAGAATTGCCTTGTATCTCCCTTGGAACAAATGTCCGGCCCGTTTTCTCTTGATGTTGAAGTAGGTGGTGTATGCGCCGTTTATGTGCCGCATGATCTGTGACAGATTCCCCTGCGGTGTTTCAAGTAAAAAATGGTAGTGGTTGCTCATAAGGCAATATGCGTGGACCACCGCGCCGTACCTAACGTTTGCAGATTCAAGATAGGAAAGGAATTTTTCCCGGTCTCGTTTGCTTTTGAATACGTCCCGTTGCTCGTTGCCACGTGAGGTTACGTGATAAAATGCGCCGGGGTAGGTTATGCGTAATGGACGGGCCATTGTTCACTCGTGTCTAAATTTGGCTTGTCGTCATTTTGTGGAATATGGAGAACTGACCCTATATGCTTCTCAACTTCAGCTTGCAGTCCACGCCGCTGAAGGTGTTCAGAGACTGCTTTACGGCCAGCTATTGCAGCATAGTTTTTTTCATCACCTGCTAATGCGGTACTGCCAGTTATGGCGCGCCAGTGGTAGAGTATACGAGGAATATGATTTATCTGAGTGGATGGCAGTAGTTCAACAACGCGAAGAGCAAGATCATAGTCCTGCGCACCTTCAAGTCCACTGCGAAATCCACCGACAGCTTCAAGTAAATTGCGGCGGTAGACCCCTAAATGGCAGATCATATTTTGCGCAAGTAATAACTCGTAATTATAAGCGCACTTAAAATAGGGTGCGTATCGGATGCCATCTGCACTAATTTTGTCTTCATCGGAATAAAACAGACTAGTGTCAGGATAGTCAAGTATCGC
>JAQUKQ010000174.1 GCA_028718985.1 Desulfobulbaceae bacterium
CAGCAGTACTACTATTAGGTTCGGGCTGTGCGCCTGATGAATGACTCACGCCTCGTTGGCCTGGCCAGTCATCCGGTGGCAGTGACTCCTACCGATTTGACGGCTCCCGCCCCGCCGCGGAATTTGACTGGGGTCTTGGTGGCAGGGGGGGTGAAGCTGCTGTGGGAGCGTAGCACCGAAAAGGATCTGGCCGGCTATCGAATTTATCGGCGTTTGCCGGATTCGAGCACGATGGCTTTGATCGGTGAGGTTGATCGGGCCGAAATCTCTTTTGTCGACGCTCTCTCCCATGCCCCGGAGGGGTGTTACTGGGCGATCACCGCCTTTGACAAGGCTGTGCCAACCAATGAAAGTGCATTCTCCAAGGAGTTATTTCATGAATCATTTTGAGTACCGAGAGCAGACCATGCATTGCGAAGGCGTGCCACTGCCGCTGATCGCCGCCGCTGTAGGCACCCCATTCTACGCGTATAGTGCCGCTACCTTGACCAGGCATTTTCAGGCGATTGATCAGGCCTTTAACGACATCCCTCATGTGACCTGTTTTGCCGCCAAGTCCTGCTCGAATATCGCAATCTTAAACCTCTTTGGGCATTTGGGTGGTGGTGCGGATATTGTCTCTGGTGGAGAGTTGTTCCGTGCCTTGAGCGCCGGGATTGATCCGAAAAAGATAGTCTATTCTGGCGTTGGCAAAAGTCCTGAGGAGTTGCGCTACGCGTTGAAGTCCGGGATTTTGATGTTTAACGTCGAATCCCTGCAGGAGTTGGCGACTTTGCAGCAGGTGGCGGCAGCACTTGATCTCGTGGCACCGGTGGCCTTGCGGATCAACCCTGATGTCGACCCCAAGACCCACGCTTATATCTCAACGGGGCTTGCCAAGAACAAATTCGGACTTCCTTTGGAGCAGGCGGCGGCAATTTATGCCGAAGCCCAAGCTATGAGCCACATCGAGGTGATGGGTGTGAGCTGCCATATCGGCTCGCAGTTGACCACGGTGGCCCCCTTTGTTGAGTCGATCAACAAGGTGATCGCCTTTGTCAAGCGTTTGGCGACGGACGGCATTACGATCAAGTACCTGGACATGGGGGGAGGGCTTGGCATTTGCTATGACCAGGAAGAACCGCCGTTGCCGGCAGAGTATGCCGCCGCCCTGAAAAAGGCACTGGCTGGTGTGCCGGGCTGCACCTTGATAATCGAACCGGGACGGGTTATAGTGGGCAACGCCGGTATTCTGGTGACCAAGGTCCTCTACACCAAGAGTGGGGCCAAGCAGTTTATTATTGTCGATGCCGGCATGAATGACCTGGCTCGGCCAAGTCTCTACGGGGCTTATCACGGCATTCAGGCGGTGGTGCAGAGTGATCGGGGAGAGGTGGTGGCCGATCTGGTAGGGCCGATCTGCGAGACGGGTGATTTTCTGGCCAAGGAGCGGGCGTTGCCGGTCAGCGAGACCGGCGATCTCCTCGCGGTGATGAGTGCCGGGGCCTATGGTTTTTCGATGTCCTCCAATTATAACTCACGGCCGCGAGTGCCCGAGGTCTTGGTGCGGGGTGACGAATTTTTTGTGATACGGAAGCGCGAGACCTTCGCTGATTTGATTCATGGTGAGAGCATTCCTGAGTGAAGAGAAGGCGTAGAACGGCTAACGAGACGCCATTTACGTGTAGGAAAACGAAATAGGCCTGTTCTGTCCGTTTTCGGCGCTATTGATGAACAGATATGAGTGGGAAGAGGAAAGTTAAGAACAATGATGCCGAGTCAAGCGCTACCTTCAGCACACCAGTTTCCCATCCCCTTCACTAAAATGAGCGGTACGGGCAATGACTTTATTATCATCGATCACCGGCAGCGCTTTTTGGCCTCGGTCGATCTGTCGCAGTTTGCCCGACTGGTCTGCCGGCACAAATTTTCAGCCGGTGCCGATGGCCTGATTTTGATCGAAGAGGACGCCCGTGAGGATTTTCGTTGGCAATTTTTTAACGCCGATGGTAGCCGGGCCGAGATGTGCGGTAACGGCGCCCGTTGCGCGGCGCGCTTTGCCTATCGATTGGGAATCGCTCAGGAGACGATGCGCTTTCAGACCGAGGCGGGAGTGATTACCGCCCAGATTGTCGAGCAGGGGGTCAAAATCAAGTTGACGGCGCCGGTCAATCTGCAGATGGGACGGAGCATCGATCTTGGCGATTCGACCAAGATGCTACACAGCGTCAATACCGGGGTGCCTCACGTCGTCTGCTTTGTCGATGATTTGGCTGCTGTGCCGGTTTCGGAGTGGGGCAGGACCATCCGCTATCACGAAATCTATCAGCCTGCTGGCACTAATGTGAATTTTGTGCAGGCGACAAATGACGGACTTGCCGTTCGTACCTATGAGCGTGGCGTTGAGGGCGAGACCATGGCTTGCGGTACCGGAGCGGTGGCCTCGGCCTTGATCGCCGCAAAGCTCGGTTTGGTTAAGAGTCCGGTGCAGGTGACCACCTCCGGCGGAGAAAAGCTGGTCATTCATCTGGAGAGCCAGGGTAGTGGTGTGATTTCTGATGTCTATCTGGAAGGGCCGGCAAAAATCATCTATGACGGCCAGTTGCAGGCCGAGGCCTTGACCTGATGATGGAACGCATCAGGGAAATGGCAGGGGAAAATTTCGTAATATTGACTGGTTACGCAAACGATGTTGACCAGAACCACACTTGATATAAAAGATCGGCGGAGAGAGAAATGACAAAGTTTAAAGGGGCTTATGTAGCTGTTGTTACACCATTTATTGATGGAAATGTCGATGAGCAGGGGTTGAAAGATCTGATTGAGTTTCAGATTCAAAATGGCACCAGTGGCATTGTGCCTTGCGGCACCACGGGGGAGTCGGCTACCCTGAGCCATGAGGAGCATCATCGGGTGGTGGAGTTGACCATCAAGACGGTCAATGGCCGGGTGCCGGTCTTGGCTGGCACGGGTTCGAACAGTACATCGGAGACCATCGAACTTACCCGTCATGCCAAGGCAGCAGGGGCCGATGGGGCTTTAATCATTACCCCTTACTACAATCGTCCTTCTCCTGAGGGGCTCTATCAGCATTTCAAAACCGTGGCTCAAGCGGTAGACATTCCGATCATCCTCTACAACGTGCCGAGCCGGACCGGGGTCAATATGATGCCGGAGACGGTGGCTCGTTGCGCTGCCATCAAAAACATCGTGGGTATTAAGGAGGCTACGGCAAACCTCTGTCAGATCAGTGAGGTCATTCGTCTCTGTCCGAAAGAGTTTGTGGTGATGTCTGGGGACGATTTCACCGCCCTGCCGACGATTGCCATTGGTGGCACCGGCGTCATTTCAGTGACCTCAAATGTTGCGCCGCGTGACATGGCCGCAATCATTGATTTGGCCTTGGCCGGAGAGTACGAAAAGGCCAAGGAGGCCCATTACAAACTCTTCCCAATCATGTCTGCCATGTTTTTGGAGTGCAATCCGGTACCCGCCAAGAAGAGCCTTGAGTTGATGGGCAAGATCAAATCCGGTGCGCCGCGTCTACCGCTCGGAGAGATAACCCCGGCCAATCTGACCAAGCTGAAAACCGAACTGAGTGCCTACGGCTTGATTTGAGCTGAGCGCAGGAGAATAGAGATGAAGAGAGTAATTATTGCCGGTGCTGCTGGGCGGATGGGTAGAAGAATCGTTGCCATGGCTAACGAGCACAAGGATCTGACCGTGGCCGGTGGCTTTGAGCTACCAGGAAGTGCTTTTGTTGGACAGGATATCGGCGCAGTGGCAGGAGTTGGCCCGCTTGGAGTGACGATTGTCGATGATGTACGGACGATTATCGACCAGGGGGATGTCATTATCGATTTCACCTTTCATGAGGCGACCATGAAATTGGCGCGCTTTGCGGCGGAGCGGGGTAAGGCAATGGTCATTGGCACGACTGGCCTGACCCAGGAGAATTTGGCGGAACTGAAGGAGTTGGCCAAAAAGTTCGCCTGTGTGCAGTCTCCCAACATGGCGGTCGGGGTCAATGTGCTGTTCAAGGCGGCCGCCAAGGTGGCCGCGGTCCTGGGCGATGCGTATGATATCGAGATTGTTGAGGCTCACCACCGCATGAAAAAGGATGCCCCAAGCGGCACTGCCCTGAAATTGGGTGAGGTGGTGGCGGCGGCGGTCAATCGTAAGCTTGATGAGGTTGGGGTCTATAGCCGACACGGCATGATTGGAGCCCGCACCGACCAGGAGATTGGTATCCAGACAATTCGCGCTGGCGACATCGTTGGCGAACACACCGTCTATTTTGCCGGGGCCGGGGAGCGGATCGAGATCACGCATCGCGCGCATAGCCGGGACAACTTCGCGCAAGGGGCTGCCCTAGCGGCGGCTTGGGTGACCAATCAGGCCAATGGCCTCTACACCATGTTTGACGTGCTGGGACTGCAGGACTTTTAATGTCCTTGGTGTTTATTGGCCTGGGCTCAAATCTTGGGAATGGTCGGGCCAACCTGCAAGAGGCATGGCGTCGATTGGGCGCGCTTCCTGGGGTGCAGAAGTTGATTTTGTCCCATGCCTATGAGTCGGTAGCTGTCGGTATGGAGTCAGAGCAGTTATTTACCAATGCTGTTGGCGTTTGTGAGACTAAACTCTCA
>JAQUKQ010000175.1 GCA_028718985.1 Desulfobulbaceae bacterium
AGGAAATCAGGGAGTACATTGAAATATTCTACAACCGGCAGAGACGGCAGAAGAGATTAGGGTACATTTCACCTGCAGAATATGAGAGGGAATACTACAGACAACTGAAAGCTGCATGACTCAACACATGGTGTTCACTATTGACAGCTCAGGTCATAAGGATTGCCATGAATTGACTGAGCGCCGACAATCCAGTTGTCTTTTGATGTACTGACCAGTGAAACCTTGCAGTCAAATTCGAACTTCTTGTGGGCTTTGCCTTTGGCGATGCACTCAACTTCCGGAGCCTGCATGCTGTAAAGCTTGTTCTTGTCGTCTCGTTTCTGGGTGAAGATCCGTTTGGCTCGCTCAAGCATTACTATTACCGAAGATCAATCAGGCACACGATTCTTTGATTGCAACTTCGTTTGAGATGATTGTGTTTTCCCGCATATTATCTGGTTATTTTATAGTTTCAATTGTCTTGCAAGCGAGTTCACATTGCCGGGATTTATCGCTTGCATATCAGGGCTTTGAAAAACCCTACTATTGAGCAGCTAAGCCCCCTTGATGGGGCTAAAACGGTCAACTAATTTGAATTTATCGTTAACTTTATGCTCTTTGAAACTCGTTTCTACCGGTTATCCAATTGAAATTATATTGCCTGCCGATGCAGAACCAGACTTACATGTTGGTATACAAGAACAATGGCTAGAGTCGGGGAAAGGGTCGATTCGATCCAAGTGCATTCTCGGGATGATTAATTTTCGGAGACGTTACGCAAAAGCCAGTCCCAAGAAAATAACCAATCGCCCTACTGGACCAACTGATCAAGAAAAAAGAAACTTGCACAAGATAAATCCCTCCATTAGACATTGACAAATTAACTGGCTCACATATAGTGAACACCATTCTACTGAAAGTTCGCAAAGCATATCATTTTGATGAGTATGCTGGTTCCGGCTGCATAAAAGACTGACTGCCTGAACCATTTACCCGCGATGCGGGAGAGGAGGGACGGTCATGTCCGTTATCGCACGAGCGGTTGCGGTGTTGCTCCTATCAGTATTTGCCATCCAAGCACTGGCAGCTACCCAGGCGGAAATTGACCAGTCACGAAGCAAGGGGATTGCCTGGTTGTACAACAGCCAGAAAGGCGACGGCAGCTGGAAAACTTCCGGCGGCTTGCAGATCCAACCAACAGCCGTAGCCCTGGAAGCCCTGCTCAATGCCGGAGTCACCAGAGGACGCCCCTTTGCCACAGCCCAATCGTGGCTTGCCAATGCCGATTCCCTCTCCACCGACAGTCTTTCCCGCCAAAGCATAGCCCTGTATAAATCCGGGGCCAACGTTACAACGCTCATGACCCGCCTTGTCACAATGCGAAGTGTGACCACCAAGAGCTGGGGGGCGTACAGCTTGTATGCGGGCAGTTTCCCCGACACCTCACTGGCGCTTGATGCCATCACCATCACCAACACTACTTATGCCGACACCAGCGCTTCGCTCGGGTTCATTAGTGCAAGACAAAATCCAGACGGTGGATGGTCATTCACTACGCTATATGGTGAACCGGGCACATCAGTAAGCCGGGTCATCCCCACCACCCATAACATTGCCACTCTCAGCCGCTACAAGGCAATTGACAGTGGTGTAGATACCAACATCACCAACGCAGTCAACTGGCTTGTCGCCAGACAAAAAGCCGATGGCGGTTTTGTCGACGACCTGAACGCAACAGTCGGCACCCCCTACGAGACAGCCCTTGCCTGTATTGCACTTAATGAAGGAAAAAAGGCCGGCAATGCCGCTGCCATAGCCGTACAGACGGCCTTGGACAACGCCCAGAACTTTCTCATTGCCCAACAGCAGACGGACGGCAGTTGGAGCGGCGACCCGCTTATGACCGCTCTTGCCCTACAAATTCTCCCTGCCACTACCCTTGCAGATAGTGACAACGACGGTATCCCTGATGTTGTCGAGAATATTCTGTCCACCAATGCCTCATTGCCCGATGGCAGGACTCTCAATAGAAGCAACGGCGACAGCGTTACCGGCATCACTGCTTCGGTTCTGCTGTCCACCATCCCGGTAAACCGCAGTTTCAATATGACCCTGACCGTCAGCGGTGGCACTGCCCCGTATACCTGGGGTCTGGTATCGGGCAGTCTCCCCACCGGGCTTTCCCTTGGCAGCAGCACAGGCACCATCAGCGGTACCCCAACCGCCACCGGGTCATTCAACTTCTATTACCAGGTAAGCGATAACAGCGGTCTTTCTGCCACCACTCCCAGTCAGATAAGCGTCGAGCCGCTGCCGGTCATGGTACGATTGCCAGCCATCAGCTACTTCGACACCCTCCAGTCGGCTTATGCAGCTCAACCGGATGGAGGCAGCGTCACCATCCAGACAAAGGATGTGACCCTAAACGAAGATCTCTCCTTCGACCGGGAGATAGCTGTGCTCCTCAGTGGTGGCTACGATGACATATTCACAAGCCGAACAGGGGTTACCGCCCTGACTGGTACGCTCACCATCATCGGCGGTTCAGTGACCGTTGATGGCATTATCATTGAATAACACGACCAATAATAGCGGAGAAATTCGTATGACCTTATCTGTTATGTCACTATCTCGAAGATGGCTTTCCATCTTTTTCATATTTCTGGTCTTGTCCGTCATCACCAGTACCGCCAGCGCCGGACACCTTGACCCGGCACCGCTACCGGATGAGGTCATAAACCGTATCGCCGGACAGAATCAACAGCCTGACAACCCGTTAGTTCTCTCACTTCGCCACCATCTGGACGAAGCGACAGACCTTCTCAAGAGCTTTGATGAGAATTCGCCTGCCGATGAATCCGCGCTGGCGAGCAGGCGGATGCTGCTCCATGCCAAGGGGAATGAACTCTCTATTGTCAGGAAGGAACTCCGTGCCAGATTTGCCGCCACCAGGGAACGTCTGGTCTCTCTCGGGCTTGACCAGCAGGTTGCGGCATGGGACAAGCTGCTTAATAGTGTCGAAGACCGCTTTG
The DNA here is from genome assembly GCA_028718985.1 of Desulfobulbaceae bacterium. GTDB lineage: Bacteria > Desulfobacterota > Desulfobulbia > Desulfobulbales > VMSU01 > VMSU01. The sequence goes on from JAQUKQ010000175.1 coordinate 3,015, forward strand.
ACCGGGTAGACCGCTCATTGACGGAGGTGCGTAGGGTTGCGGACAAACATAGCCGAGGCAAAGCCGTTACCAAGGCACTCAAGGAACTGCATAACCTGCACGGAAAGATTAAGGAGCAAGAACAGGCAGTCGGCAGTTCACCACTCCCCACTTGGACCTTCGAGAATCGGCCATTTCAGAATCCCGACTATGACCACGCCGCACCACCAGCGTTTCTCATCTCTCAGCCGCAAACATTGAACAACCTCTATGCATTTAACGGTAATACCCTGTTGGCACCGCTGCCAGACCCCGTTCCAGGCGAAGCCATCAGTTGTGGTTACACCGCTGCCGACTTGGCAGAGAATCAGGAAGTCAAACTGACCGCTGAAATCAGGGCACTGGCTCAGCAGCTTGGCTACTCACCGGCAAGAATCCTCGAATACGTTTCCAACGAAATCAACTATGAGCCCTACTATGGTTCTCTCAAGGGAGCCATGGGCACCCTCGAAGCCAAATCTGGCAACGCTACAGACCATACCTCCCTGCTGATTGCTCTGCTTCGGGCATCCAATATTCCGGCCCGCTATGTCAAGGGAACCGTTTACTCTCCAAATGAAGACCGACTGCTCCGCTGGCTGGGGGTCAAGACCCCGACAGCCGCAAGTTACGTTCTTGGCGCAGGTGGTATCCCCATAAATACTCCCGGAGGCAGCAATATTCAGTTCACCCATGTCTGGGCTGAAGCCTGCGTTCCCTATGCCCATTACCGGGGAACGAAGTTCGATAACGCCGGTCATCGCTGGATACCTCTGGACGCAAGTTTTAAGGACAAGACCTATCAGGCGGGGATAGCAACCAGTGTCAACTTCGACTTCACTTCGTACATGGCAACCCGTAGCAACACCCTGCCATTTGAGGCGTATGAGCAGCAGGTGGAAACTGCCGTCAAGAGTCTGGCACCTAACTACAACAACAATACCTTGGAGGACGTGCCGTACAAGGGAGTTCTCCAGCAACGCAAATTCGATATCCTGCCAGCATCGCCACCTTATGAAATTGTTAACTTCCCGGCCTGGGGGAGCGGTATCACCACATCAGACACTGCCGAAGTACCTGACAATCACCGGATCAAACTTGCCATCACCGCCATGGACAGCGGCGGGACAACACTGGCCGCAACAACCCTCTCCCTGCCAGATACGGCGCTGACCCGCACCACTCTTTCCTACAAAGGGGCAACTACCGGCGACCAGACCGCGCTTGATGCCTGGAAGAATGACGGCAACCTGGACTCGACGATTCCCTGCACGGTCAACGTGGTGCCGGTCATCAAGAGCGAAGGGGTGGACAAAGCAGTTGGGACAACCTCTGTCGGTCTCTGTACCACCGATAACCAACTGACCCTTACGCTTTCCCTGTCCGAACTAACATTACCGACTCTCAACTCCATTACCTACAAAAATATCGGTGCTGCCAATT
>JAQUKQ010000176.1 GCA_028718985.1 Desulfobulbaceae bacterium
CTCGATGAAATCAGCCAACGTTTGGAGCAGCAAATCGAAGAAAACAGGCTCTTTACCCTGCGGTGGCTGCTTCGCTAATGATTTGGCGAGGGTAGGAAAGTGTTTTGAAGGAGAGCATTGACAATGAACAACATCTATCTATCGGGGACGGATAGGACCCAGATAGGATCTCGACTCAATACCTTGATAGCCGCGAATCGTCCCCAAGCCATAGGCATGGCGACAGCTTTCCTCTCAATTTCTGGTGCGCAAACTTACGACAGCTTATTGGAAAAAAACCGAACTAAGGTATCGCGGGTAGTAGCCGGACTATCTGGCGCCATTACTCACCCGGGTGCTATTGAGTATCTATTGAAAAAAGGACATAATATAAGATTAGGCGAGTTTGTAGGCGGAATCTTCCATCCAAAATTACTTGTAGGTGGAGATCGATTCCTAAAGTCTGGTCAGTTATCGACGGCAATATGTGGATATGTTGGATCTGCCAATTTTACCGCCGCAGGGATGGGAAGGAACTTGGAGGTCATGCTTGAAACGAAAGACCCAGAGGTTGCGAGAGGCATTGCCGACGCATTCCGTATTATTTGGGCTGAAGCAAAACCTATAACAAAAGCTGCATTCCATGCCTATGAGCGTGCATTTGCACATGCACAGCTTAACCGAACAGTAACTGATCTGGAATTTCTTAATGTTATTGATCCCATTCGTAAGTCGGCAAAGCGGCCGCCTCTCATACCCCCTAATCTTAGTAGCGCCGTTTGGGCGGGACTTCAATCATTCACTGGAGAACACGCGTTTTAGGTAGAGTTTCCTCGGGCCGCTGGGGAGGCGTTGCGTGTGCTGATTGGCACTACATCAGGGAAAGTACCGATTGAATGTGCTGATAGCGAGATCCGGACAATGATTTTTCGCTACTATGATGATAACGGTATGTATCGACTTAATGTTCCGAATAGCATGCCACTCGTGAATTGGGCAAGGGAACACAGAAGTGGAGCACTGATCGTATGGCGAGACGATGATTTGAAAGAAACACTCCATGCTGAGATCATACGGGGTCGCAAATTTACTGAGACTATAGCGAGGTCGAGGGCTTTGGGTAGTTGGGGAAAAACACGAACGCGGGAGTATGGGTGGTACTAACTTCGTTACCCGATAGTGAATGCAGGAGAAAAAAGTGAGCAATCATATTGTCGATCAAATAGATCGTCTGGATTTGGAATCCATTGATGTTACTAAGCATAAAATACAGGAGCTTGTGCGACTTTTTCCTGAGACAATCACAGAAGCCGGAAAAATCGATTTTGACAGGTTGAGGGCCGTAGTTGGTGAGGCTGTTGAAACAGCTAAGGAACGGTACGGCATGAGCTGGCCAGGAAAGGCGGATTGCTTCAAGACCATCCTCGCTCCTAGCCTAGGTACCCTGCGCCCTTATTCGGAGGAGAGTGTCAACTTCGATACCACCGAGAATCTGATAATTGAGGGTGATAATCTGGAGGTACTGAAACTCTTGCAAAAGTCTTATATAGGCAAGATCAGGCTAATCTATATCGACCCTCCTTACAATACCGGCAGCGACTTTATTTACCCTGACAACTATACGGAGAGCCTCCAAACCTACCTCCAATACACAAGGCAAGTGAGTGCCGAGGGAAAGAAATTTAGCACAAATACCGAAACTGACGGTCGCTTTCATTCTAAATGGCTCAACATGATGTATCCAAGGCTTTATTTGGCAAGAAATCTCCTGCGAGATGATGGAGTTATCTTCATTACGATTGACGATAAGGAAGTTGATAACTTGCGCAAGTGCTGTTATGAGATTTTCGGAGAAGAAAACTTTGTTACCCAAATTGAATGGCAGAAGCGCTATACAAGGAGCAATAATACTGATGATTTTACCTCTGTCATTGACCATATAGTTGTGTTCGCGAGATCAGACAAATTCAGACCTAAGCTCATAGAACGCGAGGAGGAAGCCAACGCCCGTTATCATAATCCAGACAATGACCCACGTGGCCCCTGGAAAGCCATCCCATTTTTAAATCCGTTATCACCTGAAGAACGCCCGAACCTTGCTTACAAAATCAAACACCCTAGCGGTCGCATTATTCAGCCAAAGAGAAAGGCATGGAGGTCTGAAGAGAGTGTTTGGAGGCGCCTCGTCCAAGAAAATAGAGTGTGGTGGGGCAAAGACGGCAACAGCGATACCCCTAGCATTAAGCGCTTTTTGAACGAAGTCAGGCAAGGAATGACGCCTATTAACTTTTGGAGCTATGAGTTCGCTGGCCATACTGATTCCGCAAACCAAGAACTTAAAGACCTCCTTGGAGATAAGATATTCGATACCCCAAAACCTACTCGACTAGTTCAGCGGATGATCCAACTGGTGGCAGATAGTGAAGAAGAATGCACCGTTCTTGATTTCTTTGCCGGCTCTGGCACAACTGCACATGCAGTGCTCGATATGAATAAGTTAGACAACGGCAACCGAAAGTTCATTCTTATCCAGCTTCCCGAGATATTGGACCCTGGCGACAAGAATCAGAAAATTGCAGCAGACTTTTGTGACTCAATTGGTAAGCCACGCAACCTTGCAGAAATTACTATGGAACGAGTACGCCGGGTCATCAAAAAGTTCAACGAAGAGGATGCTGCCAGAGCACCTAGTCTGTTTAACTACGACACTCCCCAGCAAGATCGTGGCTTTCGCATCTTCAAGCTGGCCGAATCCAACTTCAAGCCCTGGAATGCTGAAGTTCCGTATGAGGCCCCAGCCTTGGAACGACAACTCGAGATGCATATAGATCACATACGTGAAGGCCGCACTGCTGTTGACATCCTGTACGAGATTCTGCTTAAGAGTGGCTTCCCCCTCACTACGCCGGTGGAAACAATTACCATGGCTGGTCTGACTGTCTATAGCGTGGCTAACGGAGCACTCTTCATCTGCCTGGAGCGGGTGCTGACCCTGGAACTGATCCGGGCCATGGCGGAACAAAAGCCAGAGCGGGTGGTCTGCCTGGACGAAGGCTTCGCCGGGAACGACCAGCTCAAAGCTAATGCGGTGCAGATTTTCAAGACCAAAGGCGTTACCAGCTTCAAGACAGTGTAGGGCGTCTGCAATGAAAAGCGATAGGCCACTGAGGAGTCAACTATTCGAAAAATTCGAATAGTTCGAATGTAGGGAGGTTGGAATTTTGGCAGGAAAGATGAAGCTGCAATTTGACGCCAATCAGCAATTCCAGCTTGACGCCATCGCCGCCGTCACCGACCTGTTTGAGGGCCAGCCCCAAGGAGTCCCGGAATATGCCGTCATCCACTTGAGTGTCTTTGGGAGCCTGTTCGCCGGGCAATATCGCACTGAATTGGGGGTGGGCAACCAACTGCTTTTGGCAGAAGAGAAACTAAACGCTAATACCCGGGCCGTCCAGACACGCAACGACATCGAGGTGGCCAGCCCGGGGGTGGAGTTGGAGGGGTGGGAGCTATTCGACGTCCCGGCCAATCAAAAGCGACGCTGCCCCCACTTCTCGGTGGAGATGGAGACCGGCACAGGTAAAACTTATGTCTACCTGCGCACCATTTTTGAACTATCGCAACGGTACGGTTTTCAGAAATTCATCATCGTAGTGCCCAGCGTGGCCATTCGGGAAGGCGTGCTCAAGAACATCGAAATCACCGCCGAGCATTTCCGGGCTCTTTACAACAACCTCCCTTTCGAGCACTTCGTCTATGACGCAAAGAAAATCAACCGGCTAAGGCAATTCGCCACCAGCAACACCCTGCAAATCCTGGTCATCAACATCGACGCCTTCCGCAAGAACTTCACCGGTACGGAAGAAGAACAGAAGAGCAACGTTATCTACAAGGAGAGCGATAAGCTTTCAGGCCGCCAGCCCATTGAGTTCGTGCAGGCGGCCCGGCCCATCGTCATCATCGACGAGCCCCAGAGTGTTGATTCCACCGAGAAGGCTCAGGAAGCCATTAGAGCCCTCAATCCCCTTTGCACCTTGCGCTACTCCGCCACGCACCGCAATCCCTATAACCTGATCTACCGGCTGGACCCGGTGCGGGCCTTCGAACTGAAGCTGGTCAAGCAAATCGTGGTGGGGAGCGCCCTGGCCCAGGGTGCCGCCAACGACGCCTTTGTGCGGGTGGAGCAGATCGACTACAGGACGGGCATTAAGGCCAAGCTGCGCATTCAGGTCCAGACGGCGGAAGGCCCCAAAGAGAAGTCGGTCACCGTCAAGAATGGCGCGGACCTCTTTGCACTCTCCAATGAGCGAGCTTGTTATGCTCAGGGCTTCTCCGTGGTGGAAATCAACGCCGAACCCGGCATCGAGTTCATCCGTTTCAACAATGGACGAACCCTGCGCCTGGGCGAAGAAATAGGCGGTATGCGGGAGGATGTGTGGCGGGCCAAGATCAAACATACCATTAAGCGACACCTGGACAAAGAACTACAGGTG
>JAQUKQ010000177.1 GCA_028718985.1 Desulfobulbaceae bacterium
CAAAGGGAACCCGGAGCGGCTCGGCTGCAGCGGCGCAGCCAGGCCGGGGCAGCTGCACAACAAGGTGCACCAGGTTGACTGCACACCGGTGGTTCAGGGTGAGGGTTTTGTCGAGCATAGTTATTATCAGGTCGGCTCTGTCAATGCGGATATTCGGCTGAGCATGGACGGGGCGGTTCTGGATGATCAGAGGCGTCGGCGGGTAAGAAGCGGGCAATGGGGGAATGTGTGGGAGATGCGGAGGTAGCTGGTTTCGGGGTGGGCATTCATTTTTAGTTTTCCTGCGAAATGTGAATATATAGACGTGCTTAAATATCCTTCATCCTTCACAAATCCAGCGGACTTATCGGCTCCTTCACCGTTCTGACTGGAACGCAGTGGGTATAGATCATCGTTGTCTTCAGGCTGGCGTGTCTCCAGGTGGACAAACAATAAAGGCGGAAACATCATGGCAATCAATCTAGTCTTCTTTACCCCAGAGCAGATGATGAAGGCCGAATCAATCTTCGCGGAACATGCAATATTCGGGCGTACACCAGCGGCAACAGCGGTCTCCGCTGACGCTCCGCCGCTGGTGCCTTGAGACGTTAGGAAGAAATTCAGGATGGGTTCAGATACGTGGAAGATGGAGCGTTATTGGCAAGTGGATCTTAAACAACGTGAAGTCTTCATCTGTAGTGAATATGGGAATATTGTGGCGTACAGCCACAGCACAGATGAGAAAGTCAGTATTTGATCCTTGAACTCCCTTAGCGCGACAGATGTTGAAAAAATCAGCTGCAGACTCGTAATCGCGAGTAGTTACTTCAAGGTCGGGGAAAGCCCGAAGGTGATTGCGCAGCTTCTGAAACTGGACTTGGTTCTTGATTCCAGAGAGGAGTTCCTGACGAACCGGACCGATCATTTGGCCACGCACCTCTTTAATCAACTCGATTAATTCGGTTACCACTGGGCTATCAGCCGGCTGATTGCGCCGTAGTGCCAAGGACCATACCGACGTGTCAATAAGGACTCTCATTTCTTATTGCGCTGAACTTTGTAGTCATAGTCGACATCATACTCTACCTTATGAAACAGGTTAATGATTTCGGCTTGTTTGCGGCGTTGAACGTACTCGGCAAGCGCTTCATTAACCACGGCCTTCTTGGTTGCATGTTTACCGACAATGCGGGCTTCTTCGAGCAGACTGTCGTCAATTGCAAGATTTGTTGCCATCAAGCACCTCCTTTACACAAATACTTACACCTTGCAGTGTGTAAGGTCAAGCTGAAGCTTAGACATCCATAAAAAATGCCGAACAAAGGAATGCAGCTGTTTTCACAGCTGATCCCCGGTACCGTTGAGCAAATGATCAATAAAATCTAGAAGTTGCGCAACTTCTAGGTATTTCATTGGTAGCCTTCAGCAGATAATAGAGAGCGGCTTAGACAAGCCAATCGATAATATTAAGGGCGGGAATACGTACAAATTCTCGGGCGTTATTTGTAACTAGAGGAATTCCTAACGAAACGGCATGGGCAGCAATCAGCATGTCCATAGAACCAATTGGTGTACCAGCTTTTTCAAGAGTAGCTCGAATATTGCCATAAACGTGGGCTGCTTCTTCATCGAACGAAACAACTTCTAAAGGTGTAATGAACTCATCAAGGGCTTTGGTATTTTTTTCTTGATGTGTGCTCTTGGCGACTCCATAGCGTAGTTCTGAAAGCGTAATGGAAGAAATACCTATATTGCCGACCTGATATTCAAGGAGACGCTTTAGCACGGCAACTGGTTGTTGCTTGATAATGTAAATACAGATAGTTGTATCGAGCATCAGCTTCATTAGAAACTCTCCCGCTTATCCAGTTCTGGCTGCACGCGATCACTCATGAAATCGCTGGAAAACTTTTTAAGACTTCTAAATAAGGAACTCCATGAATCGCTCCGAGGAATCAACTGTACAACATTGCCGGTCTTTTTAATGAATACTTCACTGTCATCAAAACGAAACTCTTTGGGCAGTCTGACTGCTTGGCTTTGCCCATTTTGAAATAATTTTGCAGTTTTCATGAACCACCTCCGAGAAATATATACTGTTAATATATATTTTAACATTTGCATTTGCAAGTAATATTTCGGCGACCATGAAAGACCCCGGAGGGGACAGTGCCTGACGAAAACCATTCAGAAACCAGAAGAAATTGAAGATACAAATCGATTTGCCACCCTTCTTGATGATTTGTCCCAACCTGATTTTATTCAACCATTAATTGAATTGATATCTCAAAGTAAACCAAGCGAAACTAAATGGTTACGGCATCAGCGCCACTGTTTCCAGTAGCAGAGCCGTATTCTGCGCCGTATCCAGCCGTCTATTTCCGGGATTTCCGAGATGCCGAAGTACCCCATCCCGCCACGGAGATACTGAGCCAGTTTATACAACCGGTATTTCATGGAGACCCGCCAGCTTCTTCCGGTGTACTGATTGACTCGGCGCTTAAACTCCTTGTACGCCTTGTCAGACCAGATGATGCGGGCTCCGCTACATCTGGGCGATATTCCAGGAGGTCGCCGGGTTGACAGTCGAGGTAGCGGCAAATCGCCTCCAGAGTGGCAAAACGCACCCCCCTAACTTTCCCGCTTTTCAATAGCGACAAATTTGCCTCTGTAATATCTATCTGCTCTGCCAGTTCCTTCGACCGGATCTTCCGCTTAGCAAGCATCACATCCAAATTCACAATTATCGGCATATCAGTCCTCAAATAATCTGGGAATTTTCTTCATGAATGCGGAATGCTTCATCCATGACGATACCGAGCATTGTTACTGCCCCTCCAACAACAATCAGGTACAAATCTGATGTGCTCAGACCGAAAACGAGCTGCAGTCCCCTATTGTCCAAAAGCGAGAAGCTCCCGATTATGAGTGTTGTGTATAGCCCGTTTGCAACACCGAGCAGAATAAGGCAGCTTCCAAGCTTGCGGTATTGTTTACCTGTCAAGCGACCGAACAAAATGCCCCGGTTGTAATCACTACAGATACCGTACAGAGTTGCAAGAGCGTACAGTGCCGGGGTCAGAGGAATCAGCTCAATGACAAATCCGGAGAGTCTGTGCCCCATGGTCATGCTTCCCGGCTTAACATACGTAGCAATGGTCAGCGGCAACAGATTTGGATCGTCCAGGACGAACCAGCGCAATAAGGCTATCAAGGTACTCACCACACCCACACCGACGCCAAAACGATAAACCCGTTTGCTCAACCGGCGTAATCGATCATGCCGTTCCATATGTGCTCCCACGAAAATATTATTGTATTACGATAATAAATTGCTATATTATCGTATCAGCATTTGTATTAACTTTCAACTTCCACTGGAAGGTAGATTGCCATGACAGAATCTCATTGCCTAAATATGGCACCCCCAGCCGGTAAGAGCGCGGTCGGGATGTTATTCATCGTTGTCATCCTCATGTTGACGCAGGCGGGGTGCGCGCAGCAACGGATATACGAGAACCTCTACGAGGGGATCCGGATCAGAAACGAATTACAGACTCTGCCATCGGAGCGGGGTGTACAACAAACATCACCTGACTACTGGCAGTATCAAAACACCTTACATACCGGCAAATCCGATGCGCTTTGAAAGTTCAGCCACAAAATTCCAAAATCCGGAGGCAGCGATGCGAAGACAAAACTTCAGGCAGATGATTTACCTAATCATGATGTTTCTCCTCGTCGCCGGTTGCGCCACCGCACCAGCCAGACCGACGACATTGCTGCCCGGAGATTATGGCTATCTCAAAGAGTACATGTCCTGGTTTGTTCAGAATCAAATGAAGAAGAACGATGTCATCGGCCTATCTGTGGCCCTGGTGGACGATCAGCAGGTAATATGGAGCGAAGGGTTTGGATTTGCCGACAAAAGGGCCGGTATGCCGGCTGGAGCTGACACAATCTACCGCGTTGGTTCGATCTCCAAGCTCTTCACCACGATGGCTGCACTGCAATTGTCGGAACAGGGTAAACTGGAACTTGATAAACCTCTGTCGGCCTATATCCCCGACTTCACTATTCGCTCCCGTTATCCCGGAGCAAAACCGATCACACCTCGAAGCATCATGACTCATCATTCCGGCATCCCCTCCGACCGGCATCAGGGGATGTGGACAAAGAAACCGGTGCCGATTGCTGACCTGCCGTCCCTCATTAGCGATGACTACGCCGCATTTCCACCCGATACGGTGTTTTCTTACTCTAACCTGGGGATGTCCCTTTTAGGGTTAGCGGTCCAGAACGCAAGCGGTCAGGAGTTCGCCTCCCAGATGCGGCAAGCCATCTTGACCCCTTTGAGGATGGAAAGCGCCGTCTTTTCTGCCGGCGCGGCTGCCGTGCTACC
>JAQUKQ010000178.1 GCA_028718985.1 Desulfobulbaceae bacterium
TAGCCTACGGCGGCAATGGTGCCGCTCTGCGACTCTCCCAGGATATTTCCACCACCACGAATCTGCAGGTCAGAAAGGGCCAACTTGAAACCACCGCCCAGTTCGTTATAATCCATCAGCGCCCGCAGGCGTTGCTTGGCATCTTTCGACAGCAGTTCAAGCGAAGGCACCAACAGGTATGCGTAAGCCTGCTCTTTGCTGCGGCCCACCCTGCCTCGAAGTTGGTAAATCTCGGCAAGTCCCATGCGATCGGCGCGGTTGATAATGATGGTGTTGGCGTTGGGGATATCGAGACCGGATTCGATAATGGTGGTGCAGATCAGCACGTTGACCTCGCGCCGCACAAAGCTCACCATGATCTCTTCTAATATCTTGCCTGCCATCTGACCATGAGCGACGGCGATCTTGGCTTCGGGCACCAGTTTCTGCACCTTGAAGGCCAGTTCGTGGATGGAGTGCACTCGGTTGTGCACCAAAAAGACCTGGCCGCCACGCTGCAATTCACGGATGATCGATTCTTTAATCACCAGGTCCGAGTACTTGGCGATAAAGGTCTTGACCGACTGTCGGTTGACCGGCGGGGTATTGATGACCGATAGATCCCTGACACCTAAAAGCGACATCTGCAGGGTACGGGGGATAGGGGTAGCGGTCAAGGTCAGGACGTCGATACCGGTACGCAATAGTTTCAGTCGCTCTTTGTGAGTGACACCAAATCGGTGCTCCTCATCGATGATGAGAAGTCCCAAGCGTTTGAAGACCACATCTTTTGAGAGAATACGATGTGTGCCGATGATGATGTCGATGCGGCCCTCTGCCAGGTTCTTTAAAATCTGTTTTTGTTCAGCGTTTGTTCGGAAGCGGTTCAGGCAATCGATGTTCACCGGGAAGCCTTGCAGGCGTTCCTTGAAGGTGGCGGCGTGCTGTTCGGCCAGCACTGTTGTCGGCACCAGGATCGCCACCTGGTAGCCATCGACCGCAACCTTGAAGGCGGCTCGGATTGCCACTTCAGTTTTGCCAAAACCGACATCGCCGCAGACCAAACGGTCCATGCATTGTTCGCTGGTCAGGTCAGTCAAAACCTCGGCGATGGCCTTGGCCTGCCCTGCTGTTTCATCGTAGGGGAAGGACTCTTCAAGCTCGTGAAAGAGGGCATCGGGTCGGGTAAAAGCGGTGCCGGTAATGATCTTGCGGCGGGCGTAGAGGGTGAGCAGGTGCTGAGCCACCTTCCATACCGCCTCCTGTACCTTTTTCTTGGTGATGCTCCAGGCCTTTGAGCCGAGGCGGGAAAGCACTGGTGCCTTGTCGGTCAGGCCGTTGTATTTACTGATGGTGTTGATGCGATCAACCGGCACGTAGAGCTTGTCTTCATCCTTGTAGGTCAGGAGCAGGAAGTCGTTGGCCAGGTCGCCGAGCCTGATGGTGCTGATGCCGTCGTAGATCGCCAGGCCATGATCGCGATGGACGACGATGTCTCCGATCTTCAGCTCTTCAAACGTAACGGCGGGTTCTGTGCTGGCCTTGGCCTTTTTCTTTTTGCTCTGACTGAGTCGCTTTTCGCCAAAGAGTTCGATTTCGGAGAGGAAGTGGATCTGTTCGTCGAGCAGGTCGAATCCTCTTGAGAGGGGCAAGGGGTAGAGGTTAATGGCCTGATTGGCAGTAAGGCGCAGGGCAGGGCCGTCCACCAGGTTGATCGGTAGGTCGTGACCCGCCAGCATTTGGCCTAGTTGAGCGGCGTGTCGTTCTGATCGGCAGGCGATATGGACTTGATCTCCATCTTTGAGCCAGTCTCGTAAATAGACCGTCAGTGGGGGCAAGAGGCCAAACTTTTGGCGTTGCAGTTCAAGGTGCTGCTTGATCAGGGTGTGATTGCCGCACTGGATGGTAATCGACGATTCGTGCGTAGCGCGTATTGTCTCGTCTGTTTCGATCTCTTCAAAGTCAAAGAGCCTGATGGTTTTGAACTGCTCGAGACGTTTTTTGAAAGCGGTCTCGGTCAGGAAAATTGTTTCCGGTGGCATGATGGCCGATTGCACGGCGCAGGCCTCCTGATAATTTGCCTCGATTCGTTCCCAAACCAGTTGTGAGGTGCGGGAAATCTGGTGTGGGTCAAGCAGGAAAATGAGGCTTTCTGGTGCCAAAGAGGCAATCGGGTCGCTCAGCTCATTGTGAAAGAGTGGCAGAAAGAACTCAATGCCGGCGAACTTGAGGCCACGGCTGATCCTGTCGCAGATGACCTCTTTTTCGTCACGACTCCAAGAGAGTTCTTGGGAGATTCGGTCGATTCTCGCTACAAGTTCGGCTTTCCCCGCCTCATCGGTAGGGTAGAGGATGTCGCTAACCGGGATGATCTCCGCCTCCTTAATCTCCTGGATGGATCGTTGGCTGATCGGGTCAAAGAGGCGCATGGTCTCGACCTGATCGCCAAAGAAATCCAAACGGATCGGGTAGTCGAAACCGGGGGGGAAGATGTCCACGATGCCACCACGTCGACTGAACTCGCCGGCGTTCTGTACCAGGCTCATGGCCTCGTAGCCGGCGTCAATCAGTCGAAGGGCTAGATCATCCTGGTCGATCTCTTCGCCGCTGATCAACAGTTCGGCAAGTCCGGTGAGTTTGGTGTCCGGCAAGATTTTGCGGAGCAGCGCTTCGCAAGATGCCACCATGATGTACGCAGTGCCAGTGGTCTTAATCTTGTAGAGTGTCGAGAGTCGCTGCGCTGTCGTCTGTGGGTCTGGGGAGAGTGGGGTGTAGGCCGGGATCTCGTAGCCCGGGTAGTAATGAACCGGGGCGGTGCTGAACAGAGCGAGATCTTCAGCTAACTGGCTGGCTTGCGCTTCGCTTGCTGTCACCAGCAGGATGGGCTGTTTAATCCTGGCGTTTGCTTGAGCCGCGAGGAAGGCGACGGCACTTGGCTTAAGTCCGGAAATCGATAGAGGTTCGGACTTAGAGGTAAGTAACGGTATGATCTGGCTGATTTTCTGCACGGGAATGATGTCGGTTGGGGTGATAAGGGCAAGGCTTGCGATACTGCACAATGCGAGGCAGGTAGGCAGGTGGATGCTCGCCGCTCTGCGCCAACAACTCCTTGCCGATAGCCCAAGTTAATGGTATGGTTCAGACTTTTTTGTGTGGATTTAAACTATTCTCAGGGTTGCAAGAGGACACTTTTTAAGCGGTAAACGCCCCCTGCGACTTTGCTCAAGGAGCGTTCTTGTTGCCGGTCCCTGAGCGTGACGGTTTGCTGAGAATAGTCTATGGCCGCGGTTTTTGCACGGATTCGTCAAGTTCAGTGCACTTTGCTTTTATACCTTGTCGTTATCCGCCTTGCACCTTAGAAATAGGAAATTATGTTAAAAACAATCGTTTCATTTGTTCGCGGGAAATTGAAGGGCCTGGATCGTACTGGCGGCAAGCATGGGGAGAGGTTGTCGCGTACTGGTGTTTCAGACACGCCGACAACTGGGCAAGAGGCATCATCTGTTGAACCAAAGCTACAGACTGAACTCACCCCTCAAGCCCCTGCCGCTCCCAAATATCGGCGGCCGAAGGCTGCGAAAGGAAGTGACAAGGTAGCTTGGGATCGTAGTAAATTTGAGGTGGTACCTGTTGAGGGAAAAAGCCGTTTTCATGACTTTGATCTGCCTGACACGGTCATGCACGCCATTGCTGATCTTGGTTTCCAATACTGCACGCCGATTCAGGCCAAGACCTTGTCTGCTACCATGTCTGGCACCGATGCCATTGGTCAAGCGCAGACCGGTACCGGTAAGACGGCCGCTTTTTTGATTGCGGTCATGTCCAGGTTGCTAAAAAAACAGGCAAAAGATGGCCAGAAAATCGGTAGGCCAAGGGCTCTGGTCATCGCGCCCACCCGTGAACTGGTGATGCAGATCGCCAAGGATGGTGAGTTGTTGGCGCGTTATTGCGGCATCAAAATGACTTCAGTTTTTGGTGGGATGGATTACGACAAACAGCAGTTGGCGCTTGAACGCGGGCCGGTGGATATCGTGGTGGCAACCCCAGGACGATTGATCGACTTCCAGAGGAAAGGTGTGGTCGATCTCAGTAAGGTCGAGGTCATGGTCATCGATGAGGCGGATCGTATGCTTGACATGGGCTTTATCCCCGATGTCAGGCGGATCGTTTCCAGCACTCCACCGAGGGAACAGCGGCAGACTTTGATGTTCTCTGCCACCATGACTTCTGACGTGCGGCGTTTGGCCAGTCAGTGGTGTGTCAACCCAATCAATGTCGAGATTGCCCCTGAGCAAGTAGCGGTTGATACGGTCGAACAAATCGTCTATTTGACTACGGCTA
>JAQUKQ010000179.1 GCA_028718985.1 Desulfobulbaceae bacterium
TGGATGTCGCGATACCCGCCTGCGGCGATTGTGCCGGTGCCGCCGCCGCTGACGATGGAGAAAAGGGTAGGATTTGTGCCGGTTAGTGTGGCAATACTGGCAATAGTGAGCACCTTGGTGCCATTGTTTTGCAGGCGGCAGGTGGCGGTGTAGGGTTCATTCAGGAAGGTCTGCACATTCATGCCATAACCGCCCAAGGTAAGAGGAGAGGCGACAATGCCGGTCAAGTTGGTATAAACATCGGCAAAAAGAGTGGTCCCGGAATACCACTGTACCCTGAGCTGGGCAGTTTTGGTGCCCGCCGTTTGGCCGGTGCCTTTGAATCGCACTTTTATCGGAGCAGTCACCCCAGGGGCGACGTTATAGGTGCCACCACCGCTGACAAAGGCATACGCGCCACTGGTGTTACTGAGCAATGTCACCACCAGTTTAATAGTCGTGGCGTTGGTATTTTTTAAGCTCATGGTCCCATCAACGTATCCGGTTGGATAGGTTCTGCCAAAATCCCAGGTAGAGGTAGCAGCGGCCGCCATGATTGCCAATGAGCCACCTTTAAGAGACGGGCTTGAGGCATTTATTCCCTGAGTTTGGATGGTGGTCGCAGGCGTTGCCACCGCCCCGCCTGACGGGAGGAGAGGCGTCGAGGTGCCGGTTGGAGTGGAAAGGGCCGGAGGAGTTTGCTCTGCGGCTAAACTGGTAGCGGCAGAGACGAGCATAGCTCCTGCGCCTTGGCTGGCATTGCGATAGGTCATGGACAACCGCTTGCCCGCAAGATCGGCAATGTTAAAGGTTTGATCGATTCCCCCATGCTTAATTCTTATGGTATGGATATAGGTGGCCGGGATGTCAGTCCAATAAGACTGGGGGATATCACTGAAATTCAGGCCCGTTGGCAGCTGATCGAGATATTCCGGTTTGATTTTCCTGCCGCCGACGATTTCCTCTATTTCCGCATTGGGGTAATTGGTGCGGATATAATTTGCCAGGTTCAGGGAATAGGCGTCCAAGCTGGTCTTCAGTCCTGTTTCATTCAGATTTTGGACAAAATCGGTCCCCACCGTGCCTCCGGCAGCCTGGGTTAGGGCGGTACGATTATATCCCATGGCAGCTTGAATATTGACGCCACTGGTTTCTTCATAGACCTTAAATGCGGGATCTAAATCATAAGTTACGCCATCAATGGTGGTCTCCACCCAGACCCGATCAACCAGCCAAGACGCACCAAAGTAAGAGGCCGGGATGCCGCCGTTGGCGAGGACCTGCGAAACTATTGAATTGTTGGCATCAATACTGAGCCAGTGTTGCATGTCCATTTGATTTGCGGTGCTATGATCAGGTATGATCATCTGTCCATAAACATATTGAGCGGTGTAGCCGCTGGCCCGAAGCAGGGCGATCATCAGCGAAGCCTGGTCAAAATCATTACCCGCCCCGTCAAGGTAGGTCAGAGTGGCCCCTTTTAATGACCCAAAATACGGAACATAGTTTATATGGTTGTGGACATATTCGTAGATCTGTTTGGGATCATGCTGGAGGGCACGGGCAAGTTCGGTGATCTCCGGGGTGGTTGATTCTGCCGCACTTTGCACCAAGGCTTCGGCCTGCATGAGCGTCTTGGTTGACGGCTTCTGCGCAATCGTTTTTGAAAGATTGCTGTAATATGCCTTCGCTGTCTCTGGCGAGACAGGGTCCGTCTGAGTCGTCATATGCCAACCAGGGCCAACAGCCTCAGCCACGGCGAAATTTTGGAGCGAGCCAACAAAGATGAAGGCCAGTAATACAATATGTAACCAGACAGTGCGGTATCCCCGAATTTTCATTTTTCCCCCTTTCTTTCTTTACAGTTTTTCATAAACCATCTTCATGCAAAACACGGACGTGTGCGGCCGGTTTTACCAACGGAGACTCGACATATTGGACATTAAGGGTGACTGGCAGGATCATTGGGATCAAAGCCGTCGGCAACTTCCAGTCCATCCCCAAACCCGTCATTGTCCGTATCTGGGTTGTGAGGATTAGTGCCGTTGAGAAATTCATCCAGATTGACCAAGCCGTCAGCATCGGCATCGAGTTGAGCATCGGCGGGGTTTAGTGGGTCCAGCCCGTTTTGAACTTCCCACTCATCGGGCATCCCGTCATTGTCGCTATCTGTTTTCATGCTACTCACTCGGCTGACCTGATTTCCGACTGCATCGAAAGAGAAATCAATACGGGCAACTGCCACCGGCTCCGTATCGGTCATACTTTTAAGCCGACCTGCCGCATCATACCGATAGGTCACTTCTTCGGCAAATGCCGCAGTAGCGCTGGCTGTTGCCAGCAATAATCCCAACATGGCCAACCTAAACTTTTTTAACTTCATTGCCTTCCTCCTTGATTCTTGATCTGGAAACGGTAAATTTGAACAAATTAAGCTCAACAATAACGGGTGGACTAAATGCAAATTTTTAAATATAAAGTTACTAAAATTTTTCACATTAGGTGATAGCTAGTTTTTTTGGCACTTAAGTGAAATAGATCAGTAAGTCAACACTTAATTTACATGGCATAAACTAGCATTTTTTAAAATTTTTACCGGAATATCTGGGAGTCAAAACGTGACAAAGGAGCTAGGCAATATGGTCTAGAATGGGAATAATAAATTGGGAGGGAGGAGATATTAAAAAGCTAGTGTGTGATTTTTTTTCAATCCTACAGCGTAGGATTGGTATCGGACTTGTTACGCCTTTGACAAATCGCCACACATAAGGTATCTTAGAGGTAACGATTTGTGCAATAATTTCTATATATTATTGGGTACAATCCCGTTATTTTGAACCAAATCACCACCTCTAATGATTTCCAAGGGGCTCAAGGCTACTTGTTGGTCTTTTATGACATGCTGGCTACTTTGATGCTTTGGGCTGAGGCCTGTTTTTTGGTGAAGGGCACCATTTCCTCATCGATTTGCAGTCTTGCCGGCGACTCCCATCCATAGATCGACCAACCCCCAAGTTCGAGAAATATATAGGTGATATTAAAACCTCGTTCTGGGCTTCATCAGTAACGGCTGAAGCGATGTCTTAACCTTTTGGGAAGATCATCATAATCTGCTTAAGGTTTTCCTGAAGTGATGATATCTTTTATATCTGGTCAGCGCCAGAAGCCATAGAAGTCTTAGGAATCGTAGAATCAAATCATAAGCGAGGTGGGATATCACTCTGGCCAATCTCGCTTAGTTCCATCACCCGTGCAGGTTTTAATCCATCTTGTCGCTACTTGATCGCTGACCTTCCAAAGATACCTTTTATCAAGGTCAGAACGACCAAGACTGAAGACTGTACAGATAAGGTCACAAAACAATGGGGTGTTCGAGAGTGTTCTCGGCACCCCATTTGCGTATTAGAGAAACAGTTACCATAACTCTCATGGTCAAACAGAAAGTGATGAATTTGCAATGACGCTACGTACTGCTTGACCATGGCCGCGCCGGAGAGACGGCCCGTTTTTTCTCTCACTCCCCTCTCAGGAGGTAGACGATCAACGCTCCGCTGTGTTCCCGTTTCTTTCGCTCCCAGCTATAGGCCAGGAGCAGGCCACGTTCTTTCAGCTCGTGGAGCTTTTTCTCGGCTACTTGAGAGAGCACCGCCGGCCCTTCGGAGTGGAGGCCTTTTCCGGTAATGACCCGTACGGTCCGAAATCCTTTGCCGTGGGCGGTAAGGATGAAGTTTTCGATGCGGCCCGCAGCCTCATTTCCGGTGAACCCGTGCAGGTCGAGCTCCTCTTGGGCGGCGGGGTATGACAGGAGTCGATCAGCTGCCGTGTCCCTGCGCTGTCGCTCCAATTTTTTTTCCAGGAGGGCGTTTCGGACCTCCGGGGCGGTCAGCGACAATTCTACCAGCTCGGCAAAGTTGTCCGTCCCACCCTTGTTGCAAAAAAGAGTGGAGGATGCCTCCTCCCGGATGACAGGCTCCCCGCTCCTGGTGAACAGCTCCTGCCGAGATGGCTGCGCCCGCTTTCCGGGACGGTCCTCTTTTTGTTCGGGTCGCCGGTGATCGGGGCACATCCGTCGTTGGTGCGGTGGGGTTTTTCGTTTACCCATGGGCCTTGAAAATTCTTTGATTTATATTAGGGGCTAATAGCGGTCTTTGGTTATGGCAATTCTGGAGGGTAAAGACTGCGAGATGAAATCCTAACAATTGGCAGGTTTAGGGTTACTCAATTCAACCTTACAGATAGGAATCTTTTTAGCCCTCTTTCCTTACCCCTTTCAATGTGAATGACAACATAATGCCAATCTGATACTGTAACGTCAGTTTTATGTCAGGATGGGCG
>JAQUKQ010000180.1 GCA_028718985.1 Desulfobulbaceae bacterium
TGCCACCGCAGGAGAACTGATCTTCCAAGAGGGGCTTTCTATATGTTGGGCGGGTGGGGCAGAGACACGAGGGGTAAACAGTTGAGAGAGGTTGATGTCCCCGCTTTTATTCCGATTGATGCTAATGTGCCCCTTTTCCAGTCCGATCCTCTTCAAGGCGATACGCCTGGTGTCGAGGTTCAAGTCTCCACCCTCGACAAACAAACGATCAATGTCGATCAAGGGATCGGAGGCCTTTTGGTTAGCAATCTGTATTTTTTTCAGCTCAATACCTAACTGCTGAATCGCAACCTTTGTGCTCTTGCCGCCAGCTTCAATAGTAGCGCTTGCGTTGAAAGAGATCTTTGCCACCGTCGCCGCCAATGGCAGAACACGCCCCATATCCTGCAGGTCAAAACCGACATTTTTGCCCTCTATTGCGGCTAACTCCAGTTTCCATGGTGTCGCATCAGGTGGAGTTTGACGCTCTGTTTCAGCTGCAGATGGCTTCGATACAGTGGATGCCGTTCCTTGTGGTGATGAGTCACGGACTATTTTTTCAAAGTTGTTTTCCCCTTTCTCATTGACAAAAAAACGAAGCATGCCGCCGTCTATCAGGATATTGCCAACCCGTATCGACCTCTCAAACAGGTTGACGTTTACTGACTGCACATCAAGAGAGTTCAACGCAAAAAAAGGAGCATCGGTCTCGGCGAGTTTCAAGGTGGTGTTGGAAAGTTTCGCCTTTAGATTTTCAAGGACTAGTTGCAAAGGTTTCTTGCTGGTATCGACCGTATAATCAGTTCCTACGTCGATTGATCCGGTAGGCGATTCAAGCCGCAGTGTGTCGCGGAAAAACTGCCAAATGGTCGCTGTTTGGATATGAGTAAAAGACAAGTGACCGTTCGAACGAAAAGGGGTGAGTTCAATGTCGCCTTGCCACTGAATTGACTCACCGTTTTGGGTCGTAGCTGCAAACGAATAGGTGCCGGATTGGTCTCGAATAGTGGAGAGTGAATTCAACGTTAGATTCAAATCGCCAAGAGTCAAGGTATGAGGAGCACTCTCCCTTTTGTCTGTTACTGTTAACTCTCCCCCTTCGATTGCGACGACTCTCAACAAAAGCCGAATGGGGTCGGACGATGTGTCGGGGGGCGATGTTGTGTCCTTTTTGGCAGAGTTAGCAAAGAGCTTACTGAAATTGCTCCCTCCGTCCGCTTCGAGCACGACGTGTACGGAGAGTTTGCCAAGGTAAAATTCGCTAAATCGAAGGGTGCGATGGAAAATACCGCTTGGCTCTAGGTCAATGAAGAACCTATCGAAACCAGCCATTACCGACCCGTCGGTGTCGAGCAGACTGAAACCGGTAACTTCGAGGTTCATTCGGAAGGGATTAATGCGTACCTTCTCTATGCTGACCTGGCGGTGAAATTGGTCCATGGCAGCTTTAGGGACGTACCAGCGGATAGCGAAAGGGAGGATAAAAAATCCGACAAGGGCGTAAATCAGCAGCCCGGCAGCGGAGCGGAGAAGGTACTTGTTGGTTAGAAAACGTCTAATGGCAGGGGAGATGTGCATAATATCTTGTCCATTCGATCAACTATGAAGCCGCTGACAGTGTCAAATCGAGCCACCTTTATTAATCGGATCATTGCGCTTTATTTTGACTTTTACAATGCCACAAGTTGCTGTCATGTGGCAAGAAGCATTTTCATCGTGTACGATACGAGAAGCGTCAGTGCAGGGGTGTATTATGTGCTACTCCCATCTTATCAACCTCTTATGTTGCCATCTCATATGTCATTCGTTTCTCTCGGCCTTTCTAAGGCCATCCTGCAGGCAATTGAAGATTGCGGCTATCCCGCTCCCACTCCAATCCAGATTAAAACTGTCCCTGCGGCTCTTGCCGGAAAGGATATAATGGCCGCAGCGCAGACCGGTACCGGTAAGACCGCAAGTTTTACCTGGCCGCTCTTGCAGCGTCTTGCCAACGGTGGCAAAGTTAGGGCAAATCATATTCGCGCGCTGATTTTGACGCCGACCAGAGAACTTGCTATGCAGGTCGCAGAGAGTGTTACCATCTACGGCATAAACCTTCCGCTCAAATGTAAGGTCGTTTACGGCGGGGTGAAGATCAATCCCCAGATGATGCAACTCAGGGGTGGTGTCGATGTGCTGGTGGCGACACCAGGCCGCCTCCTTGACCTTTTCGGTCAGAATGCTGTTAAATTTTCGCAAGTCGAAACCTTGGTACTTGATGAGGCAGACCGCATGCTCGACCTGGGGTTTAGGGAAGAAATCCGTAAGATCCTCACTTTACTGCCGAGAAAGCGTCAGAACCTCCTTTTTTCTGCCACCCTTTCTGATGATATCCGCAAGCTCGCTGAGCCTTTTCTCAAGAATCCGGTATTGATTGAGGTATGTCCCAGAAATTCTACGGCAAAAGGGGTTAAACAGTTGGTCTATGAGGTCGATAAAGGGAAAAAGACTGCGATGCTCAGTCATCTGATCCGCAATCAAGGATGGCAACAGGGATTGGTCTTTACTCGAACCAAGATAGGAGCTGATCGCCTAGTTCAAGAGTTGGCGCGTGATGGTGTCTTGGTGGCAGCAATTCACGGAGATAAGAGCCAGCATGAGCGCACTCGCGCCTTGACCGATTTCAAGGAGAACAAGACGCAAATCTTGATCGCCACAGACATTGCAGCACGTGGCATCGACATTAACGAACTCTCCCACGTTATCAATTTCGATCTGCCTAAAGTTCCCGAGGACTATATCCACCGTATCGGTCGTACTGCACGTGCCGGGGCGGACGGCATTGCCATTTCGATGGTCAGCGCCGATGAGGTCAGGCAGCTTGCCATGATTGAGACGTTGATCCGGCAAACGCTGGTACGTGAGGTGGTCAACGGGTTCATCCCAAAACACGCAGTCCCCTTAACTCAACCGTTAAAGTTGCGTGCGAAGAAGCCAAAAAAGCCAAAAAAACAAGCGACAGATAGGAGGGCAGGAGAGGAGCTAACGACCGAGGGCAACAGGCCACACCGTGGCGACAGGACAGGAGAAGAGGGGAGGGCAACAGGACGTACAGGTAAGCGGGAGAGACAGAGGCATGAGTATGTGGCCACGGCCCCGATCAAAAAACGTCGATGACTAGGTGTATTACGAAGGATTTGAGCTATGTAACGCAAGCTGCTCCAACTCCAAAAGGAGGCCCCTGTGCTTTTCTACAAAATCACCCCCGCGGGAACGAATGGCGATGGCAAGAGCCTTTGGGAGATTGAGGGCCCGATTGTTGGCAAGCCGTTTCTGGTACTCTTGCGCAAAAGTATTTGATATTCGCAGTGACCAGTTGTCGTCATTGATTGTCCCTGGTCGATTATAGATCTCTGTCATGCCCAGCAAATCGGTGAAAAAAATCATGACATTGCCTGCCGGCCCGGCAAAAAGGTCAGCGGCTTTAGCCTGAACCAGTTCTCCAACCTCAACTGCCATCTTCTCAATCCAAGCCTCTCGCTCTTCTCCCCTTTGTAGAAGCCGCCATGCTAAATAGGCAGCCTGTTGCCGTGCCTTGCCAGAGGCTTGCCATTGTTCGGCAAGCAGCCAGATGGGAGGTGTGTCGTGGTTACCCAACATGATCCAGTCTGCTGGGCTGGCATTTTCACTGCGATAAACATCTGTCGCGAGCTCCAAATTTGCCTTTTGAGTGACACGAAAGCGGCCAAGCCTATATCGTTCCATGACCTTTTGGACAGGGTAGGGCTGGGTCGAGAGGATTTCACAGGCGATGGAGCCGGTGTCTCGGCCATTATTCTTAACCGCCGTCATGATAACTTCGAGGAGTAGAGCATATTGCTCCACCTGAGCTGGCTCCAGATCATGCAGCCAGTCATCGGCATAGCGAGGGAGATGCCGGTTGATCTGCTCGGGCCGCGGGATGGCAAATGAGGCAAGTTCCGGGTGATCAGGCAGGTCTGGCGAAGCGAAGAGTCTTGCCCCACCCTGCACGGCGGCAAGAGGGTCGGTCTGCCCGGTTCGGTAAACCCAAGGGCAGATCATTCCATGGGGGTGATCGATACGCAGACCGTCAAATTCGCGCAACATCTTGCCTACCCTCTGACGGAGAAAACGAAGCGCTGGGCCCGCTTGACCCACTGTGTCTGCAAAATAGCGCTTAGGATCGAGCAGGGGATAGTTCCAGGGCTGACCCTCTGGGTTGGTGCGACTGGGTGGCGCCCCCATGACGTAGCCTTGCAGGAGGAACGAGTCGGCG
>JAQUKQ010000181.1 GCA_028718985.1 Desulfobulbaceae bacterium
GCCACTTAGCCAATCTGATCGACATTGTATCAATCCGGCAGAAGAAACCTCTCGGCTTGGGCCATGCCATCTGGACGGCCCGCAATGTCGTCGGCAACGAGCCGTTCATGGTGCTCTTAGGTGACGATCTGGTGGTTTCCGACACCCCTTGCGCCAAACAGATGATGGGCCTCTACAACGAAGTCCAGGAGTCTATCGTGGCCATCCAAAGGGTGCCGATGGATCAAACTCACCACTACGGGATTGTCGAAGGTGAGCTCCTGCGTGACCGCGTCTTCCAAGTCAATCGGCTCGTGGAAAAACCGGCCCCCGGCACCACCAAATCAGACCTGGCCATCATCGGACGCTACATCCTTCATCCAGAAATCTTTGAAATGCTGGAAAAAACGACCCCTGGCCATGGCGGCGAGATCCAGCTTACCGATGCCCTTCTCGCTTTGTCCAACAGGCGCTCCATGTTTGCCTACGAGTTTGAGGGAGATCGATACGATGCTGGCGACAAGATGGGCTACCTTAAGGCCATCATCGCCTTCGCCATGCGCCACCCAGAACTAAAAGACGAATTCCGCAAGCATATCAAGGAAGTGGCCGCCAAATTTTAGCCGCCACTTCAGCGCAATGTCCTTTCTTGAAGTGGCGGTGGCCTCGCCCATCGCCACTACCCTGACCTATAGCACACCTAAATCCTCCACGATCAGGCCCGTTGCCGGACTTCGCCTCCTGGTGCCGTTGGGCAGCCGCCAAGTGACAGGCTATATCCTCGCCTGCTTCGATTCCCTGCCGACCGACAACACATTCAAAATTCGGCCGATTAGCGACTATCTTGACAGCGCTCCCCTCTTTCCCGCCGCCATGGTACCTTTTTTTCGCTGGCTGGCTGACTACTACCAATACCCCATCGGTGAGATCATCAAGGGCGCACTGCCCACCGGTCTGAGCCCGCAAAGCGGCCGTCTCATCGTCATGACCGACACCGGCCGTTCTTGCTTCAACAAAATGCCAGAACCAGAGTGGCCCGGCCCCTGGTTCGCTAAATTCCTGCGCGATGGCGCCCTCCCCAGCAGTACAACCCGTAAGCTCTGGCGCACCGAACAACGAAAGCTCGAAAAATGGGCCGAAGAAGGTCTGATCGACATCAACCAGACCATTTCGACGGACAAGATCAAAGAAAAGACCGAGCTCTGTGTGCGTACCAATGAGACAGAGTTGCCATCCCTAGCCAAGCTGAAGATCTCCGAGCAAAAAACCCTGGCAGCCATTAACCGCCTCGTTCAGGCAGCCCATCGCCCGTGGGTCTCCAGCCGTGACTTGGCCAAGGAGTACCCCGGAAGCCGTAAAGCTCTGGCATCACTCGCCGAACAGCAGCGAATTCTGGTTGACGAGAGGCCGGTCTACCGTGATCCTTTCGGTGAGCAGCCACCGTTCTACCCCAAACCTGTGGCCCTGACCTCCGACCAGCAAAGCGCCTTGACGGAACTCGCCCCTGCCATCCATGCAAAACAGTACACCCCCTTTCTCGTGCACGGTATCACCGGCAGCGGCAAAACAGAGGTCTACCTGCGTGCCACCTCCCTGGCCTTGGACGAAGGCCGCGATGTCCTCGTTCTGGTGCCCGAGATTGCACTCGCCACCCAAATCGAAGGAAATTTCCTCTCCCGCTTCGGTGACCGGATCGCCATCCTGCACAGCGGTTTGACCGATGGTGAGCGTTTCGATCAGTGGAGGCGCATCTGTACGGGGCAGGCCAAAGTCGTCATCGGTGCCCGCTCCGCCCTCTTTGCCCCCCTCGCCAACCTCGGGCTTATCATTGTCGATGAAGAGCACGATGGTGCATACAAACAGGAAGACAATTTTCGTTACAACGCCCGGGATGCAGCAGTAATGCGGGCAAGTCAATGCCAAGCCGTCATCCTCCTTGGCTCCGCAACACCATCGATTATTAGTTTCTACCACGGCACGACCGGCAAGTACCGGCTCATCTCACTGCCGAAGCGCGTGGCGGAACGCTCACTCCCCACGGTTGAGGTGGTCGATTTGAAGGCGGTGCCGACCATCTCCGGCAAACCGCCGCTATTTTCACCCCAGCTCATCAACGCCGTCAAAGAGACCTTCAACAACGGTGACCAGAGCCTGATCTTTCTGAATCGTCGGGGCTTCGCCAATCTTCTTCTTTGCCGAGATTGCGGGCATACCATTCAGTGTACGCACTGCAATATCAGCCTGACTCTGCACCAAAAAAGCGGCAAATTGATTTGTCATTACTGTGGATTTTCGATAAAAAGCGCCGCCATCTGCCCACAATGCCAATCCACAGGGCTAACGGCCATGGGCTTCGGCACCGAGCGCATCGAAGATGAACTACGTGCCCTCCTGCCAAGTGCCAATATCGGCCGCCTCGACCGGGACACCACCTCTTCACGCCACAACTATCTCAGTATCCTCAAAGCCGTCCATCAAAGAGAGATTGATATCCTGATCGGCACCCAGATGATTACCAAAGGCCACCACTTTCCCCACGTCACCATGGTTGGCGTAGTCTGGGCCGACTCCGGCCTTGGCCTCCCGGACTATAAGGCCGGCGAACGAACCTTCCAACTGCTGACACAAGTTTTTGGCCGTGCCGGCCGGGGTGAAAAATCCGGCCACGTTGTCGTTCAGACCTATCACCCCGATCACTACAGCATCACCAACTCGCAAACCCATGACTACGAGAGTCTCTATCAGGAGGAGATTCGCCTGCGCCGCCGCCTCTCCTTCCCGCCCTTCAGTCGTCTGATCAATATCCGGATCGAAGGACCTCACGCTAAAGAGGTCGAGAAAATCGCCCTCCACCTTGGACAGCTCGCCAGACAACAAGGAGCGGGAAACGGCATTGACATCCTGGGGCCGGCGCCTGCCCCCATCCACAAAATCAGGGATCTCTTTCGCTGGCAACTCCTCTTAAAAAGTGGCAATCTCAGAGGCTTGCGCGTGCTCTGCGCAAGCCTCACCAGTTCGAAAGCATCAACTCTTGGAGCCACCTCCGTCAAATTGCTGGTGGACGTTGATCCAGAAAGTATGGTATAAATGTAGCCCTCGGCAGCACAATACCTTTCGGCGCTACTGAGCGTCAGCAAGAGACGTAACGACCGAAGCCTTCCATGCGTGCTTCCAGCACAGTCAACTTCTCAGAAAGAATCATGATCCGAAAAATTATAACCTATCCCCATCCAATTCTCGCGAAACAAGCCGCCCCGGTTACTGAATTCAACGACCAATTGCACCGCCTGATCTCAGACATGATTGAGACCATGTTCGATGCCCCTGGGGCCGGGCTTGCCGCCAATCAGGTGGGCGAGTCGAAACGACTGATTGTCATCAACACCTCAGAGAAGGAAGAGGATGCCGACCGCCAGGCGATTGCCCTGATCAACCCGGAGATTATCCATGCAGAGGGGAGTCAAACCGACGTCGAGGGCTGCCTGTCGGTGAGGGAGTACAGCACCAAGGTGACGCGATTTCAGAAGATTACGGTACGGGCCCAAGATGCCTCGGGAGAGAGCCGGGAGTTTGAGGCGGAGGATTTTTTCGCCAGGGTCATCCAACATGAGTGCGACCATTTAGAGGGCAAACTCTTTATCGACCGCATCAGCTCACTCAAACGCACGCTATACAGAAAAAAGCTCAAGAAAATGCTCGCCGAAGAGCAAAAGAAATCCTGACGCAACCTCAATTCGTCTCGCTTAACCACAAACCATATCCCGAGCTTATGCCACCATCAAACTTACGCATTATCTTCATGGGTACGCCTGAGTTTGCAGTCCCGTCGCTCCGGGCCCTCATCGAGAATGGCGAAAGGGTTGTCGCCGTCGTCACCCAACCAGATCGGCCCAAAGGGCGCGGCCGCGTGCTGACCCCACCGCCGGTGAAGCGTATCGCCCAAGATGCGGGTATCGACGTCCTGCAACCAAGCAAGATCAAGACAGAGGATTTCCTCAGCACCTTACGCAACTACGAAGCCGACGTTATTTTAGTAGCGGCCTATGGCCGGATCCTCCCCCCGGCCATCCTCTCCCTGCCACGCCTTGGCTGCATCAATGTGCATGGCTCAATTTTGCCGAAATACCGCGGCGCAGCGCCGATC
>JAQUKQ010000182.1 GCA_028718985.1 Desulfobulbaceae bacterium
CCCGAGTACATTGCCGCCTTCGAAACAATGGCCAATCTTGCCACAAAAGCGGGCATTGAAGGCCATGGTTTCCGCATTCATACCCCGCTCATCTCCCTCACCAAGGCCGAGATCATCAAAAAAGGCCTGGACCTGGGGGTCGACTATTCCCGCACCCATTCCTGCTACGATCCGACGCCGGAGGGACTTGCCTGCGGGCTGTGCGACTCGTGCCGCCTCCGGCTGAAGGGCTTTGCCGAAGCGGGTGTAGAGGATCCGGTCGGGTATTGCCGCTAATGAGTTGTAAATAGCGTACATGAATTGGGCCACGGAGCAATAACTGCTTCGTGGCCTTTTTTGTAACGTGACAGATTGTAAATCAGATGCTACTGTATTACCGGGTCATACAGTTAAGGAGGCACACCATGCCATCGAGACAACGTGCGGTAGTGACACTGTCCGTTCCGCCGCTCATGGCGGCTGAGTACCGTCAGCTTGCCAAGGAAAAAGGGGAGAGTGCCAGTGAGTTGTTCCGGGAGATGTTCACCTTTTACAAGCAGAACAAGCTGAAGAAAGAACTGTACGTGCTACAGGAGTACGGCGCTCGCAGAGTGCGTGAAGTCGGGGTTAGTGCGGACGGTGACGAACGTCCTGATTTAGTGCTGTTGAGCCAAGAAGGCTATGAGCGGATGCTTGATAAGCTCAATCAACACGAACCGGGCGATGACGATATTGAAGCGCTCTGGGTGCGGGAAGCCGAGACTCGTTACGACGAAATCACGACCGGAAAAGTTGAATGCCGGTCGTTGGATGAGGCCGTTGCGGATGCCCGTAGAGCGCTGAAGTGAAGCCGATTGTACTGCATCCGGCGGCAGAAGCGGAGATGCGAGCCGCTGCCGATTATTATGAGACATGCCATCCGGGGCTCGGCGACCGATTTCTTGAAGAAATTGCGCTGGCCGGTGGTCGCATAACAGAGCATCCGGAAGCCTGGCCGGTCATAGCCGGTCAAATAAGGCGCTGTCTGTTGAACCGTTTCCCGTTTGGGCTGCTTTTCCGCATAGAAGCAAACAAAATTTATGTTCTTGCCATCATGCACCAAAGGCGTGAACCGAACTACTGGCAAAACCGTGTCGGCTAAAACAATCGTGGTGGCCGCAAAACGGCAATCATGGTGTTTTTCCCATTGCATTCAAGACGTTAGGGCTGTATAAAGCAAATCTTGTAATTACTTATTTATAGATGACATCAACGCAAATGGATAATCGCATGACATTTAGAAATAAGTTCACTGCAATTGACATTTACTGTGGCTCGGGTGCTGTGACCGAAGGTCTGAAAGCCGAGGGCATAGCTGTCCTTGCCGCTGTTGATAATGATCCCATTGCTTGTGAAACCTACCGACTTAACCATTCCGAAGTTCACCTCTGCCAAGCTGACATTCGCGCACTCAATCCAACCGATATCCGGGCAAATATCAATTTCAGCGGACAGCTGGACTTACTCGTCGTCTGCGCTCCATGCCAACCATTCAGCAGTCAAAACCGTAAACGTACTCCCGATGATCCGCGGGCGGATTTGGTTCTGGAGAGTCTGAAGTTCGTAGAGGAATTCGAGCCGACAATTGTCTTTTTCGAAAACGTTCCCGGCATCGCAAATTCCGAACCGTTAGTCAGCCTTCGTCAGAAATTGGCTACACTTGGCTATTTCCTCGGTGAGCCCAAAAACCTGAACGCCGCCGATTGCGGAGTGCCCCAGCGTCGCGAACGCTGCATAATGCTTGCAGCCCGAAGGTTGGACCAAATCGAAGCGTTTTATAACTCGATAACGCCTCTTCCGCACGTTACGGTTCGACAGACAATCGGGGAGTTGCGGCAGTTGTGTTCCGGCGAACGTGATCCTGGTGATCCACTGCATTTTGCCAGGAAGCATCAGTCGTTAACATTACGGCGTTTAAACCACATCCCGAAGGATGGGGGCAGCCGCTCGTCGTTACCGGCAGAGCTGGAACTCGAATGCCACAAGGGGAGGAAGAACGACTTCCCGGACGTTTACGGTCGCATGCGCTGGGACGATGTCGCCCCGACATTGACGACCGGCTGCACGGACGTTACGAAAGGCCGCTTTGCCCATCCCCGCGACAACCGGGCGATATCACTCAGAGAGGCGGCCCTGCTGCAATCATTCCCCCCTCATTATCGCTTCTTCGGCAATTCCGGCCAGATAGCCCGCCAGATCGGCAATGCTGTACCGGTGAACATGATCCGCACCCTTGCGCCAGCGCTCAAGCTCTGCGTGCAGACCATTTGATCCGTTGAATGAAACAACGTCCGGCGGCAATGTCGAAAGCAGTCTCCGGGGCGATGCGCAGCATGCCCGAACACTCCACCGGCCCGGAAATGGCGGTGCGACGACTGCTTTTCGCAAGGGGGCTACGTTATCGGGTGCAGTATCCGGTGCCCGGTTCACCACGGCGTTCCATCGATATTGCTTTTCCCGGTAAAAAGGTCGCAGTTTTCATTGATGGTTGTTTCTGGCACGGATGTGCGGAACATCGGAACATTCCTGCTCATAACCGCGATTGGTGGCAGAACAAGATTGATCAGAATCGGGCGAGGGATAGGGATACGGACGAGAAATTATGTGCTGCAGGGTGGCTTGTTCTCAGGTTTTTGGAGCATGATCCGGCGGAGATGATTGTCCATAAGATGCTGAAAGTGATTAACGCCTCAAATGGAAACAACAGTATGGGAGATACCCCGTGATTTATACTGAGAAGCAACAAGCAGCAATAGATAGTAGAAATACGAATCTGTTGATATTAGCTTGTGCCGGCAGCGGTAAAACGGAAGTTATATCCCGGCGGATAGCAGAGCTTGTTCAAGAAGGAACTTCAAAAAGCTCAATTATTGCTTTCACCTTTACAGAGCGTGCTGCCAATGAGCTTAAAGCACGTATACGCCTCCACCTTGAAAAACTTCAACCGGACGACCCCTCATTGGGCGACATGTATGTTGGCACTATTCACAGTTTCTGTTTGCACCTTATCAAGGAGATTGACCCGAGCTATAGAAAATATGAAGTGATGGATGAAGCTCGTCAGGCTGCACTGATTATGACCCAGTTTCACTATACAGAGAGCATTAATAAAGGAATTGGCCTGAATCGATTACGGCATCGTTCCAGAACCGGCGGGTACTGGGATACGGTTGGGAGTTTCATAACCACGTTGAACGTAATCCACCAGAAAAGTATTTCTCTGGAATCAATTCCTGACATGGAACTGCGTTCGACAGTAGAGCGCTATCGACAGATAGCGCACGGCTCTCCAAATTATTTTTTTGATTTTGACCAAATAATCAATGAGTTACTGGATACGCTCAAAACATCTCCGTCTGAGTTGGAAAATGTCAGAAATAAGTTTAAACACCTTGTTGTTGATGAATATCAGGATGTCGATGATCGGCAGGAAGAGCTTATCGCTCTGATTTCAAACTATGGTAAAGACGTCACTGTTACTGCCGTTGGAGATGATGACCAGGCCATTTATGGATGGCGCGGGGCAAAGGTAGATAACATCCTTAAGTTTGAGGATAGGTACTTTCCTGTTACCAAGATAGAGCTTACAAGTAACTTCAGAAGTACCCATGCGATCGTTGAGATTGCCAATAAAGCTATTCGCTCAATCCCTCCCGGCAAACGCTGGCCCAAAGACATGGTAGCACGCCACTGCGACGAAAATACGAACCCACCAAAATTTGTTGAGACATTGGCTGAAATAGGGGATGTCCAGTTACGAACCTTTAAATCTGATGATGAGGAAGCTAATTGGATTGCCGACCGAATAGAGCAGTTGCTCGGTACAGTCATACAAGAGCGTGATGACCATAACCGAGCAATACATTACGCCGATTTTGCAATCTTATTACGAAGTGTTAGAAGCTCAGGAAATATATTTGCGTCTATATTGACTCAAAGAGGTATTCCTGTTGTTGTCAAAGGTACCGGCGGTTTGTTTGAGCATGAAGAGGTGCTTC
>JAQUKQ010000183.1 GCA_028718985.1 Desulfobulbaceae bacterium
CGAAGCGCCCCATACGAAAGTAGTAACTGACCAACATCACGGGCACTCGTCGCAACGACCAAAGGGCGGCGCAAACCAGCACATCCATAGCCAGCATACAAATCCGCGAGGCTTGAACAGACCGTAACAATAGAAAATGCTTCGCAACGATCACGATTATAGTGCGCCCCATGGCCATGCAGCCAATGGTCTATAATCTCGCCGACCAATTCCTGCTGATCGGCAAAGGGGGTAACAATAAAAAACCTTTCGACGCCATAGGTCTTACCGGCCCGGGCGATATCATGAATATCAAGATTGGTGACCGCCGATCCGATAGTCTCTTGATTCTTATTGAATACCGGATAGTGCACAAGGGCAATATCAAGCCTCAATGGAGATCATCCTTCCCCGCAACAACGGACTCAACCAATTCAACACCATGTCCAACAAGCAACTTTCTCTCTTGAGAAGAGAAGTTAGCCCCCTGCAAAAGATCTGGTCGGCGTGCCTTGGTCCGCTTGACGGATTCAACAAATCGCCACTGGCTGATCAATTTATGGTCACCAGACAAAAGTAACTCAGGAACTTCCTGCCCCTCAAATTGACGTGGTCGGGTATACTGTGGGTATTTCAATAGACCACGACTAAAGGTATCGCATTCCGCCGAATCGGAACAACCCAGCACTCCGGGCAATAGTCGAGTCACCGAATCGATTATTACCAAAGCGGCCAACTCACCGCCCGTCAACACGTAGTCGCCAATTGATATTTCGGCATCGATATGCTCCTCGACCCGAGCATCCACACCCTCATATCGCCCACAAAGCAATACAATGTGCTCTTTTTTGGCTAAATCTTCAGCCATCTTCTGGCTATATTGACGCCCCTGGGGCGTCAGCAAAATAACATGCGCACCAGGACGCTGCGTCAGCACTTGGCGCAATGCAGCAACAATCGGCTCAGGCTTCATGACCATTCCTTCTCCACCACCAAAGGGGCGGTCATCAGTCATGGCATGCTTACCAAGAGCATGATCCCGTATATTATGCGCAAAAACTTCGAGGGCGCCACTTACGATCGCCCTCTGAATAATTCCTTCCTGCAGCGGCGACACAAGCAGGTTCGGGAAAATGGTCAGGACATCAACTTGCATCAGGCAAATTCATCTCCAGAAGACCAGCCATGGGAGAAATCACCAAAATCCCGGCCTCCTTATCCTGACGAACAATAATCTCCTGCAAAACCGGAATGAGATACTCTTGATCGTGACCCGTAACCACCAGAACATCATTCGCTCCGGTCGCAATCAGAGAGGTAACCTCACCCAGCTCTTGCCCCTGCTCGGTAAGCACTCGCATGCCAACCATGTCATGCCAATAAAACTCATCAGCAGACAAAACTGGCATCTGATTTTTTAAAACCAGTACTTCGGCGCCAATCTGGGCCTCAGCATCATTCCGATCAACAATTTCACGTAATTTGACAACGGCAAACTTACCGTGAGAACGACATCTCTCAACGGTATATGTCTGCAGATCGGCTCCTCGTGCCAGAATAATCTCTTGAAAGGAACAGAAATCACCTGGTTCTCCAGAAAAAGGGATCAGCTTCAACTCTCCGGTCAGCCCTTGGGCTTTAGCGACCTTACCAATCACCACATGCAGACAATCAAGCATGTATCCCTCTCACGACAGCCAACCTATACAATAGCAAACGGCGATAAACGACAAGCCCGAGTTTCACTCAACAATCTCAAGTCTAGCCTTCTGCTCACGTTTATCGGCAGTAACCGCAAGCAGTGTGCGTATTGCCTTGGCGGTTCTGCCCTGCTTGCCAATAACCTTGCCAAGATCATCCTTGGCTACCCGTAACTCTTGAACAAAAACATCTTCCTTGACTACCTCATCAACCCTGACAAAATCGGGTTGATCAACCAAGGCTTTTGCTACAAAAGTTACCAAAGCATTCATGTCAAGACATCACTCAGCAACAGTTTGCGCGATGCTCTTGGCGATCAAGCTTTTGACCGTCGTCGTAGGCTCAGCACCTTTATCCAACCAGCTCTGCAACTTTTCCTGATGAATATTCAACTCGTTCGGCTCGGTCATCGGGTTATAAGTCCCAACAATCTCGAGAAACTTCCCATCGCGTCGTGCCTCGGAGTTCTGGACAACGATTCTGTAAAATGGTTGCTTCTTACGGCCAAATCGACTCAATCTAATCCTGACAGCCATTATGTTCTACCCTCTCTAAAATTAAATAAATGCTAGTCTACTAGCGTGTCATCCCTTTGATCTTTTTGCGCTTATTTTTCCCGGAGTTTTGCAACGCCCCACCACCAAACATTGGGCCCCGCATCTTCCCCATCATCTTCAACATATCATTATAGTTTTTCAAGACACGATTCACATCCTGTATTGTGGTACCACTGCCAGCGGCAATTCGCTGCCGACGACTAGCATTGATAATGTCATGCCTTCGACGTTCAACCACCGTCATAGAGTTAATGATTGCTTCAACTCGCCCTAACTCTTTTTCATCAGGCTTAGGCATGTTTTTTACTTGTTTAAACTTATTCAAGCCTGGAATCATGCCCATTATCTGCTCCAGGCTTCCCATTTTCTTTATCTGCTGAATCTGATCTCGAAAATCTTCCAGCGTAAAGGTATTATGCTTAAGTTTCTTAGCAAGGGACTCAGCCTGTTTTTTATCAACAACCGCTTCGGCTTTTTCTATTAAGGATAAGACATCGCCCATCCCTAGTATTCGCGATGCTAAACGATCAGGGTGAAAGGTCTCTAATCCGTCAAGGTCTTCTCCTGTGCCAATAAATTTTATTGGGCAATCAGTAACCTTCTTGATAGATAAGGCGGCACCGCCACGGGCATCACCCTCCATCTTCGAGAGGATAATGCCTGTTAAAGCCAAATCTCGATGAAACTTCTCTGCGACTGATACCGCATCTTGCCCGGTCATCGCGTCGGCAACCAGCAAGATCTCGACTGGTGAGACCTCTTGTCTAATCCTGCTAAGCTCGGCCATCAAGTCATGGTCGACATGTAAGCGCCCAGCAGTGTCTATTATGAGCGTATCATAAAAATTCTGCTTGGCGAGCAAACAGGCACTACGGCAAATATCGACAGGGTCACTGCTACCAAGCGAAGGATGGACTGGCACGTCGATACTTTTGCCAAGGACCGTTAATTGGTCAATAGCCGCAGGCCGATAAACATCCGCCGGAACAAGATACGGACGACGTCCTTTTTTCTTTAATTGCTTGGCAAGCTTCGCCGAAGTTGTCGTCTTGCCTGACCCTTGAAGTCCAACGATGAGTATAACCGCTGGAGGCTCACCTGACAGTGTCAAGCCTTCGGTGTTGCCCCCCAAAAGCTCGATCAACGCCTCATGGACAAGCTTAATAACTTGCTGCCCAGGTGAAAGGCTCTGCAGAACTTCTTGACCAACTGCTCGCTCAGTGACTGTAGCGATAAAATCTTTTACGACCGTGAAATTAACATCGGCCTCCAACAAGGCCATGCGCACTTCACGAAGTGCGTCCTCAATATTGCTTACGGTCAAAGACGCTTGACCGCGCAACTTCTTGAAAACCCCCTCAAGCCGATCTGATAGTGTTTCAAACATAGTAACTAGTTAGAAAAGCAGCTTACAGACGTTTCGCCAAACAACGCAAAGGCTACTATAAGTGGCGCGTACTGCACCTTTTCGGTTTGTTTACCACTTGAATTGAATGCTTACAAACAGCCGAACAGAAACAATCCCCTACCGTGAAATGACGATAAAATCCGCAGAGGCAACGATCTATCCAGCCTATTTTTAAGAATTTTTGAACATAAACTGATACCAGTCTCTTGTCAAGAGACAAGATTAGGAGACGGGGCATCAGGCACAAAAAAAAAGGGTTCCGAGCCAACTGGCAAGGAACCCTTTAAAAAAAATAAATTCGGCGGCGACCTACTCTCCCACCAAGTCACCCTGGCAGTACCATCGGCGCTGAAGAGCTTA
>JAQUKQ010000184.1 GCA_028718985.1 Desulfobulbaceae bacterium
TATCTTTATTGGTTGATATGAATGATTGTTTTTATTCATACATAGTGGCATATCTACGGCGAAAGTATCATTCGGGGAACAATCATTTGACGGAAACAAGGTGTGTAACGATCCCGTATCTGTCGGACACAGGGCGTATGCGGGATCGTTGCCTTAAAAATTTGCAGTAATTTAACTAATCCTGCGTTGCAAAAAGGGGTGTTACATGTTGATAGAGGAACGATATTGGTCCCGAGGATGGCAGTTGCTGTTGTTGGCCTTGCTAGCGATAATGTTTGGCCCAGTGAAACCTTGTGCGGCTGCATCGTTACCGAATCTTGGCGAGGACCGCCTGGCAGACCTCCGCAAGCTTGATCTCGGTGCGGCTTTTAACGCCGTGGCGACGAGTATCCGCTTCGAGCCCTATGCGGGTGCGCTTCGCAGTCCCGCGGCCACTGCTATGGCAAGCGGGGGCAACTCCCTGGATCAGGCCCGGCTACTGGCCGAGATACTGACCAGTCAAGGGTATCGCGTGCGTTTTGTTCGTGGATCGCTTGAAGGTGAGAACCTGATGACAATAGTTCGAGGCATGTACCCGCCTCTTCTGCCTGAGTATACAACCCCTGTCGACTACCTCCCTTTTGATCCGATGACGGACAAGGAGTTAAAGAAGACTGCAAGCGACCATTTTTGGCTGGAACTCGATCAAGGCGATAAAAACTGGTTGCCGCTTGACCCTTCTTTCCCTCGTGCCCGGATTGGTGAAGCCTATGCAAAGCCGCTGGCGCGTTTCGAGAAACTGCCGGAAGAACTCTATCAGTCAATCACACTGACACTGCATGAGGAAACGACTGACGGTAAGTCACGTTTGCTAGGAGAAGCAGACGGACGGAGTGCGGATTTAGGTCTGCAACCGCTCTCTCTTGTCATCCTCGGCACACCACTGATGGAGGCACAAGAGAAACCCAAGAGTGCCAGCGGCGGCGATTTGTTCAATCAGGCACTGTCGGGCGACGAAACAAAGCCTGACAAGGAGCCCAAAAAAACAAAGGCCCCAGCCCGGGTTGGCACGCGCTATCATGCCACGCTTTGGCGAAGTGGCGATGCGACCTCAATGGGCACCAGCGTCGTGATAGACGCCAAACCAGCGTCCAAGATTCGTCGGCAGTGGCTAACTATGGAAATACAGGCGCCGGGACGGTCTCCCCGTATCGTCGAACGCGATCTTTATGTGTATGATGCGCCTGGCATCAACGGGGCGCCTCCTGCTCTCTATCGGCGCTATGCGGTTGTAGTTTTGCCGGGAGCGCTTGAACCGGCCGCGATTGTTTCTTTTATGCGTGATGCCCAAGTAGCAACTGACGTAAAAGCAGCTCGAGCCCGTGTTGATGCGGCTGCGGGTACAAAAGCGATAGAGGAACTTACGACTGTCGATGATGAGATCGGTGTGCGCAGTCTGCATTTCACCGGACTGGCAATTGGTGCCGAATCCAGTGCGCTGACTCGACGTACCGGTTACAACGCAGGTGTTACTGTGGTACAGGCGTTGCCGCGGATCATCATCGTATCGTTGGAGGATGAAGCAGACGACAAAGCGGCGTTCCGCACTGCTATCGATCTCCGCTTGGACGAAGTCGAGGCCTGGCCGTTTCCTGGGCGTGCCAGTCGAGCGGTGGAGCATTTTCAGGCGGCGCGCGGTCTTGAGAACAGCATGCTTGAGGCCGGATACCTGCAACGATTGCTCGGCACTGACGCTGCAGCCAATACGGCGAATCTGATGAGCAGAGTTGAGGGTGGACAAGCTTCCATGCTGGCCTTTTCATCCGGTCAACAAGCTAAACTTGATGTCGTTGAGGGCTTGTCTCCCTATGCGCTTCGGCTGATCGAGACGACACTCAATGCCGGGCACGAGGTGATCATCCCGCCGAAGCCCGTCATGTTGGCCGGCCGAGCACGGTTAGGCTGGTGGGATCGCGACCCAACGACAGGTCGGGTGATAGGCGTGATGGATGAAGGTTTGCATCAAGCTGCAGAATACGTCATCAACACCTCCGAGATCGGTACCAATGAGAATACCGGTATGGTGATCGGTGCTATTGTCGGCGCCACCGGCACTGAAATTTTGATCGCGGCTAAAATCCTGGAGAACGGCGTCATCACCCCTGCCATTATTGCGGAGATCGAGAAGAGCCTGAAAGATTTGCAGTGTTTGTCTTGCCCAGAGGCTGAGATTAAGGCGACGGCAGGGGCGTCAGCCAGCGGCACCTGCTGGAAAATCGAGAAAAAAATAGAGGTGGGGGTGGGGGTCAAGACGACGTCCTTCTGCGAAAAATATGTCAAAGGCATGGCCTGTGCCTCTGGATTGATCCTCAATCATCTGAAGGGTGGCCCCATCCTGGGCCAGACCAAGGAGAAGACAGAAATTAGTGCTGGTGCCAAATTGCCATGCCAGGATGATGATGACGGTGGTGGTGCCGGAGGTGGTGGAGGTGGAGGAAGTGGCGGGGGTAGTAGTGGAGGAGGTGGTGCGAGTGGAGGTGCGCTATGATTCAGATACGACAGTTGATCTCGTTTGTTCAGCTACTGATCGTGGCCCTGTGCCTGGTGGCAACCGGGAGCATGGAGGCGCAGTCGGCCAACAAGGATTGGCCTGATCCTTTCCTGACAGGGGATCCTGCACTGTATCCGCAACCGCAGGCGCTCGACACCGTAAAGCGTGCGGCTGAAATCCGCCGCAACCCATCGATGGCGGCGATAGCGGTAAACGGCAAAAGCATAAGCGGCAGCGCCAACACTGGCGCCCGCATTGACATCATGCAGGTGATCCGTAGCAACGAGATCGCCGGGGTGAGCGCACCTAATGGCATGGAAGCAGTCACCCTGATTACGCGCTGGGAAAACATCCATCCCAAGGCAAAGGTCGCACGCAGTAAAATGGGAAAAGGAGCGGATCGGACCTATGGTGCCGGGGCGCTCTCCGCTGGCGGCACCCCTGGTGGCAGCTCGGCGCAAGAAGAGATGGTCGATATGGACGTCGCCTATCTTGTGCCTCAGGCTGGTCGTCATCTGTGGCTGGTCGCTGGCGGCGAGGCTTGGGGGGTAAGCCCCGAGAGCGCTGCCTTACCAAACGGTGCCGACCCGTTGAAGCCGATAGGGATCTCCCGTTTCGGCGAGAAACGGGAGGTTCGCCTTGCCTGGTTTGTGCCCAAGGGCTCAACTGATCTGCAACTGCGTCTGTTTGATTACGACAACGGACATATCTTATTGACGGTCGCGGGAGACCCCGTCAAGGCGGCCGCTCCACAACAAGTGAAGGCCATCGACACCGGCAGCATCAGCGAAATGCAGGTGTCCGTGCTCGGCTTGAAGATGGCTGACGAATACGCTGGACAGAAGGCACCGCAAGGATGGCGTTTCGCGCTGGTTGATCTACAGGGGAGAGGCACTGCCAAGCAGAATGACATGGGCGCCTTGATCCAGCTTGATCCGACCCGATTCGCTTGGCTGATTGGTGATGGAGGGGTGCTCCGCTACGGTTTGCCGCCGGAAGATGGATCGTCTTTCTTGGTGTTTACCCCGGAGTTGCCTCGTCGCCAAAGTGTTGCCTTCCTGGTGCCGGAGAAAGAGGCGAATTTCCGTATTGGTCTTCGTGGTCGCACCGATGTGGCCTCGCTTAAGGCGACCCCACAAGAACCTGCGGCGCTCCCCGAAACGGGTACTCGGGTCACTGATGCTGGCTCCCTTGTCCTTGGCCTGGCGGGCCTGCGTTGGGAGGGCGATGCTCTAATCGCCGATTTCGTAGCGACTCCACAAGTGAAAGGCAAGGGCGTTGAGATCGATCCAGTCAGACAATTTACCCTGGTGGCTGGTGAGGCCACCTTCCATCCCGACGAAGGCCTGACG
>JAQUKQ010000185.1 GCA_028718985.1 Desulfobulbaceae bacterium
CCAAAGATATCCCAAAAGACCACCGGAAAGGGCCGCTGCTGGTAGCTGTCCAGCGGTATTTTCTGCAGCCGTTCGTCAATTTTCGGGTGCGGTGAACCGGCGCTGGCAAGACCGGAGAGATCGCCTTTGATGTCAGCGGTGAAGACAGGGACTCCCAGGCGGGAAAAACACTCGGCGAGCGTCTGCAGGGTGACGGTCTTGCCGGTGCCAGTCGCTCCGGCGATAAGACCGTGCCGATTGCTCATCCTGCAGCGCTGCTCAATCAGGACACCTTCGGCTGCACCGAGAGCAAATTGTAGTCGTTCGCTCATGGTCGTGTTGCGGAACCGTTACTTCCCTTCCTCGCCGGTCAGATGCAATGGAAAGGAGAGGACGGCGCTACTGGCATTGAAAATATCGAGACCGCCGCTGTTCAGCACCACGCCGACATTTAATTCTGCGTTGATCGACAGGGGCTTGCCCTCGGTTGCGGCAACCGTTTCCACCTTGCCGAGTTGATAATCGGCGATATAGCCATCAATTTTGCGGGTCCGCCATAACTCGGTCAGGCTGATGCCGTTCCAGGTCAGGGCGTGAATCTCGCCGTTCGGGTAACTGCGATAACGGGACAGGATGCGTGACGAGGAGGATAAATTCTTGTTGACCACGATATCGGGCAGGCCGTCATTGTTCATGTCACGAACCACGATGCGGGCGGGGATGTAGAGACGCGGTCTTTCGTTATGGCCATGTTCCAGATCCTGGTTGATCTCGTCAAAACTTTCGCCGCCGACAAAGCGGGTAGTGCCGCCATAATAATCATCACTGACCCAGAGCTGTTTACCATTTGGGGTGAGGACCATGAGACGATCCCCCTGGCTGATGGCGACCACCTCCAATCCGCCGTTACCGTCGAGATCAACCAGGCTGAAATCAAACAGATTCATGCCACCGCAGGCGATCTCTTCGCCCTTGGTCACTTGCCCCTGGCTCAGGTCAACGCGGAAAACCCCTTTCGCAAACAGACGGACAAGGTCTGCTTTTTGACCTGCTAAGACCGGACCTTGACCCGGGATGTCAATCACGCGCAAGTACCAAGAGAGATTGTCGGCGGTATGGACAAACTCTTTGCCGTCCCATTCGAGCACTGTTGAGCGAGGCTCTTTGGCGTCGGCGGCACTGATGTAGATCTCTTGGCGGCCGTTGTTGTTCAAGTCCGCCATGGTCACCGAGTGAATGGCATAGCGCTTGGGGAAGGTGATCTCGCCAATTTTCTGGTAGCGGCTGTCGTAACGGCGGTAGATCCGCACCGCATAGGCAGAGGCCAGGACAAACTCGTTTTGCTCGTCGCCATCGACATCACCCGTTTCCATGGCCACTAAGCCGTAGTTGAAGGTCTGGCTCTTAGTGAAGCCCAGGGCACCAGTTACCACACCCATCGGTCGCAAGACCGAAGAGCCTGCGGCGGCACCCATCAGCACACGATCGGGGTGGGCAGTTAGGTAAGCATCACCGCCCGGAGCGCCAGCGGCGGGAATTGGTGCCACCCCTGAAGAAGAGGCGGCCGCAGCGCGCTGCTTGCCGAAAGGCTTTTCGGCGATTTGCCAGGAGAGGTCGTCGATGGCACCAATAATTTCCTCTTCACGCGGGGCGGTGGCGTAATAGGTGCGCGGCGCTTCAGAGCCATTGATGGTATGCAGGGTAGAGTCCAGTGACAGGCTGCTTGCCAAGGCAGTAAGGCTGCCGGAGAGCACGTAATCGGCCTGCAAGGAGGTGCCGAGGGCGTGCAGGGCTTTGGGGTCGGAGGGCGCAGGCTTACCGGCCAGGGCCTCGGTGATTGCCGCTCGAGAGACGATCTCGACACCGGCTCTGGACGCTAGGCGACTGGCCAACATATCGCGCAGGCCGCTAGTGAGGTAGGAGAGGTCACGGTCACTGTGGGCCTCGAAGGGCAGCAGGGCGACGCGCCCTGGGGGGCTGGCGGCAGCGTTGGCAAAGACGGGAACGGCTAACAGGCAGAGAAGCAGGATGGCGAGAAAACGGGGCGTGATTGGGGCAGCAAACTTCATCATGGTGATGTCCTATACAGAGAGGGGAAGCGATTGAAGGGAATAAAAACGGTCAAGAGCTGAAATAGATACCAAGTTGTAGGCAACAGGTCAATGAATTCTGATCAGTAGGGGAAGAGGAGGGAGAGGCAGGGTGCGCATGGGTTTTTTCATGCGCACCCTACTGCGCTTTTCGTTAGTGAGTGGATTTCCTTGCCGATCGGTAAGGGGGACAATTGGAGCGGGCAGAAGAGGAAAAATAAAAAAAAAGCCCCGTTCAGGCGGAGGCCTGAACGGGGCTTTTTTGAGCAGTAAATACTTGCTTTGTGGTGCGTCACAAAGTGGCGTCACGCACCCTGCTTGACTAGAACTTCAGGTCAAGGCTGTGACGGAGGAACATCATGTCGTCAGGATCAGTACCAGCAGCAGAGGAGTTGGTCTGGTAGACATCTCCAACGAAGAGGTAGGCGGCTTCAACTCTGTAGTTCAAGCCAGCGGTCAAGGCCCAAGTGGCGACCAAATCAACCTCGGTACCGACTGAATCTTCACCAGAGGTACGAGCACTACCGTCTGTATATGTCCAGGTGTCTTCGCTCAAGTTCATGTAGCTCAGGCTGCCCATGATTGACAGATCCTTGCCGGTCAACGGACAAACGGTCTTGGTGCTGCCCTTCAATTGGTACAAGGTCAAGTTAGAGAGACCACTATTTTTTCCATTAGGATCTAAGCCAGCACCCGCACCTGGGATTGCCTGGCGGTAGCCTGCAATGATGGTGTCATAGGCGGTATCGGTCAAGAAGTTAACGAACACATCGGTGTCATTATTGTTAACATCTTGAAGGTCTTGACCTGAACCATAGCCAAAGACAAAGCCAATCTTGCCAGCGCCCAAGTCATAATCGGCACCTACCTTTGCTGCCCAGCCTTTTGCATCTGAGGAGGTTGTCCCGTCATCAACAACAGTTCCGAACTGCATTTCGACATCAGCCAAGTATGAGATCGCTCCGACCTTTCCATCTGCGGTCAAGCCGATGTTTGACATGCCCATGCCATTGATAGGCAAAGCGGTCTCATCTTTGGCGGAACCATTCAGGTAAGT
Organism: Desulfobulbaceae bacterium; assembly: GCA_028718985.1. Classification (GTDB taxonomy): domain Bacteria; phylum Desulfobacterota; class Desulfobulbia; order Desulfobulbales; family VMSU01; genus VMSU01. The sequence goes on from JAQUKQ010000185.1 coordinate 3,127, forward strand.
CCAGTTGGCACCCAAGTTAACATTGTCATTCAACTTGTGGGTAATCAAAGCAACATAGCCATCAAGGTCATTTGAGTTATCGGTGTTGGTCTGCTCGTCAAACTTAATGGTCAAGGCCGCTACGTTAGTGGCACCGTCGTTTAGGCTGCTGTAGGCAACGATCGCATCATCACCGGATCCGGTGTGGTCGAAGAAGATCTTGTTGCCGAGCGCCAAAGGCATGTGGCCAGCTTTCACGCCAACCGGACCAGGGTTGTAGTTTACCCAAGCCTCAAGGATAGTAAGGCTGCCCATCTTGTAGCCGCCGTTTGTCAGGCCACCGTTTGCGCCCATACCATTACCCCATGTTTCGATATCGCTGGTGCCAGAGCCAGTCTCGAGTTTTACATACCCATTGGCCTGGTCGGAGACCTGGGCATTAACACCCAACTGTACGCGGTTGTCATAACCAGTTTTGCCGGCAGCATCTTTTGCTGCACTGGATGACTCCGTAACGCCACGCTCACGAACAGAACCATCGATGGTGACTTTGGTTGCGCCTGCGGCGACAACGCCGGTGGTGGTGTCGGCGGCCTGAGAAACGGCGGCCAAGCCGAGAACCAACACGGAACTCAATGCTGCTGCGGTTAATGTCTTCTTCATAGTTGTAACTCCTTTCCAAAAAAGA
>JAQUKQ010000186.1 GCA_028718985.1 Desulfobulbaceae bacterium
ATTATTGCAGAAAATTTTCCGGTGGAATTGGGTTAATTAAGCAAGATGGCAGCCATCGGATCTGTCAGCATTTCTTAGGGTAAAACCCATATTGACACCATAAAAATCATCATTATATTATAGATACCAGAGAGATAGACAGTAAATGCATGGGCGGTGAGGAGATGCATTCATCCTCACAAAAAGGGAAAATAAATACGGAAGGGAGGACGCTATGGAACTCATGAAATGGACCCCAACAAACGAGCTACGAGACTTCAACCGGATGTTGACGCGCTTTTTTGACGAACCGTTTCTCCCAACGGCACAAGGAGAAGCCGGTAAAAGGGTGTGGGAACCGAAGGTTGACATTTATGACACCAAGGATGCCTTTATCATCAAGGCCGAGTTGCCTGGCATCGACAAAAAAGACATTAAGGTTGATGTCGATGGTCGATTGTTGACCTTGCGCGGGGAGCGGAAGAGTGAGACGGAGAAAAAGGAGAGCGCTTATTTCCGTCGTGAGATGTTCTTCGGCAGCTTTGAGCGGACGTTCACCCTGCCGGAAGCGGTTGATCCTGGCCAGATAAAGGCGGAATATAAGGACGGTATCCTTCACCTTGAAGTGCCAAAACCGGAGGAGAGAAAGCCGAAGCAGATTGAGGTTCGCTAAACTTCATGGCTCGGGATAATGGGCTCGCACACAAAAAAGCCGGGACTTGTAAAAGTCCCGGCTTTTTTGTGGAAAGATATTAGCAATCAAGTGAAATCCTATCGAACTCTAAATATCTCAACTCGGGCTGGTGGGAGATTTCCCCATACTGCCTTGGAGGAAATTCTCTCCATGTATTTTGACAAAGGGCTCACCCCCTTATTAATTCGATAGGTGTATTGGATAAGCACACCCCCGTCATTCAACATCATTTGGACTTCGCGGCCAAAGGCCTCCACAGTGCCAAGCGGCAGAGACAAGAGAGGCAAACTGGAGACAACAGTCGACACATGTCGTCCATAGCGATTGCACAACTTGCAAAAATTGACCGCATTCCCCTGAATAACACAGACATCTTTAAAGCGATTTTTAAGGTGTTTAGCCATCCTTTTATCCTTCTCAACCACCACGAGCTGAGCAGGATCAACCCCCCGCCGCAATAAGGCCGCTGTCACCGCCCCCGTCCCTCCACCCAACTCGACGATCAGCCCATCACTGGGCAACTCAACCTGTTCGGCAATAGCACGCGCAAGTTTTGAAGAACTGGGGCAAGCGGCGCCAACCGCTCGAGGGTTTGCGATGATTGCACGGGTGAACAAAAACGAGGATGAGGAGAAAATTCCCCTACCAGCTCTGAAAAATCGGCTAGAAGCAAAGTTTCTCCCAATTTTTCTTGGAGCAAAAAACAGTGGCATATAGATTGAGGCGATTCGATTTCTCATAAGGCAAATTTCACACGAGCTGACAAATTCCCTGTAGACACAGGTATCTTGTTAAAAAACTGTTGCCCATAGCAAAAAAATCTCAAACAAACCCACTCCTGGCAAGTCAACCAAAACATCCTCTCTCAACACAAGCCAACGTCAGTGGACGTCCCCTTCATAGCGCTATTTTACGACACATACAAGCTATGAATGCACCTTTAAGAAAATTCCTGACACCGTTTCCGGTGCTTCGCCACCACCTTGTCGTAGACACTGAAAGCACAAGGCATCCAATCAAGCGGCACTGAAGTCTAAAAGAGTTGACACTACCAAACAGATATTTTAAATGATCATTTAAAATATCTACGAGAAGAAACAACAGCCTTTTTGGGTGACCGTTGCTCTATGCTTGATCAGAACCAAAAAATTAGTACCAAACAGCGCCTTATCGATAGCGCCGCCGTCTTGTTCAGCGAAAAAGGGTTTGCCTGCACTTCCGTCGCAGAGATCTGCAAACGTGCGGAGGCCAACATCGCCTCTATCAACTATCACTTCGGCAGCAAAGACGCTCTCTATCGTGCTGTCATACAATACACCTACGAGCAAGCGGAAGCCCTTTACCCCTTCGCCGAAAGCAACGCCCCAATCGAAAAGCGTTTTTATCTCTTCATTTTCACCCTGCTGCAAAGAATTTTAAGCACAGAGATGACTGGCAACTTCTATAAGTTGATGGCCAAAGAGATGGCTGAACCAACCGATGAAAGTGGCAAACTGATTAACCAGATCATCAACGCCAAAAGGGTGAGAGTTGAGAAACTGATCAGGGAAGTGTATGCCCAGGAGGCCGATGATGAGCTTATTTTCCGCCTAACACACTGCATTGTCAGCCAATGCCTCTTTCTCGGACTGACCGAGAAAGGCCGACGCCATCATCTACAGCGCAAACCGATTGGTATCGAAGACGCTGAGTCCTTCGCCCGTCATATCACCAATTTTTCTCTGGCCGGCATCCGCTGTTACGGAGGGGCCAAAAACAAATGACAAAAAAATCACTGCTCCTTTTCTTTCTTTTGCCATTTATTTACTCCTGCCTTGCAAAACAGTCAGCAGACGGCAAACTTGATATCGATCATCTGCCACCTCAGTTTTCTGTTGCCGAGGGTATCCCTGCCCGTTCAACAGAGTGGTGGCGAGACTTAGGCAGTGTTGAGTTAAACACCCTGATGGCTAATGCGCTCAATGATAATTTTTCAGTGCGTGAGGCCTACGCTAGATTAACCCAAGCCCATTACACCGCGCTGAAAGCAGGAGCCGCAGAGTGGCCGACACTATCGGCCAACGCAGGTGTCGGGCACACCGACAGCAGGAGCACCACCACCCCGGACCTCAACACCGACAACTGGCTGCTTGGATTTTCCGCAAGCTACGAGGTCGATCTCTGGGGCCGGGTGCAGGCGGAAAAAGCTCGAGAATCTCTGCTCGCCAATGCCTCGGCAGCGGATGCAAAAGCGGCCTTGCTTTCGGTCAGTGGGCAGATCGCCGAAAACTGGATAGCACTCATCTCCACTCGCAGACAGCAACACCTTTTCGAACAACAGCTCACCCTGCAGCAAGAGCTGCTGCATCTGATCCTTCTCCGTTTCCCGCTCGCCAAGGCAACCGCTCTCGACATCTACCAACAGCAGCAATTCATCGAAAAGATCAAGGCATCCCTGATACCCTTAACCAGCAAGGAAAAGACACTGAAAAGACAACTTGCCTTTCTGCTGGGCAAGGCGAGTATCGACAACACACAGTTGCAAGCGGACGCCTTTCCTGCCCTGCCGCAACTCCCAGGGGTAGGTCTCCCCTCAGATCTTCTGATCCAACGCCCCGACGTTCTAGCCGCCGGACTGCGCCTTGCGGCCAGTCAACAAGACATCTCGGTGGCAAAGGCTGATCTGCTACCAAGCCTCAAACTTACCGCCTCCAACACCTACAGTTCCAATGTGCTAAGCTCCCTTTTCGATAACTGGCTAAGAAATCTTGCCGCCAACATGGTAGTACCTCTCCTGGACGGCAATCGCCGTCAAAACGAAGTGGAGCGAACAAAAGCGCTTGTCGAAGAACGGTTGGCCATCTACGGCCGCACCGTTTTTTCAGCCATCCGGGAGGTTGAAGATGCCTTGGGCGATGAGCAACAGCAGAATGACTCCATTACCTCCCTGAAACTACAGCAGGAACTTTCCAATGTCACTATCAGAGAGGCAAGACGCCGATACATGAATGGCAACAGCGACTTCACAAATGTCCTACGATCAGAGTTGAACAT
>JAQUKQ010000187.1 GCA_028718985.1 Desulfobulbaceae bacterium
CCTACTGGTACAACTACCGAATGGGATGCGCCCGCTAAGGTCACGGTTGATCAACAGGATGCCATTGCTAAAGGTCAGATGGAAGATCCTAATGTTGGCAAGAAGATCTACACGGCAGATAACCCTGACGCGGCCACTTTTGGTGCGGTCGTTCTGGCCACTGGCTGGACTCCTGCCGACGTTTCCGAATACACCCATCTTGGCCATGGGACTCTTAAGAATGTCGTGACTAACGCTGAATTTGAAAAATTGGCCAAGGCCGGCAAAGTACCCGCGAAAGTTGCTTTTATTCAGAGTCCCGGCGCCAGTGAGAGTGACTCTGATTTCCCTTATTGTAACTCTGTTACCTCAATGGTTGCACTGAAGCAGGCAAGTTATGTTCGTGAGGATAATGCAGACGGGATTGCTTACATCTTATATCAACATATGCGTACCCCAGGTAACATGGAAATGTTTTATAAGGGGGCACAGAATAATGATGGCATCATGTTGACCAAGGCCACTGTTACCCAAGTTGAAGCCGCTGGTGCCGGACTCAAGGTTACGGCCAAAGATACGCTTCTCAACGAAGATCTCGAGCTAGACGTCGACATGGTTGTTCTGGCTGCTGGTATGGTGCCTGTCACAAAGCACGAAGATTCCATTAATCTCGCCTATCGACAGGGCCCTGCCTTTTTGGATTTAGATCTGTTTGACGGCTATGCCGATTCTCACTTCATCTGTTTCCCTTATGAAACGAGACGCACAGGTGTATACACCTGCGGCGGTGTTCGAAAGGCACAGACCATGGAAGAGACTATCGATGATGCCACTGGTGCCGCTTTAAAGGCTATCCAAAGTTTTGAGTCGGCAGATCGTGGTGTTGCTGTTCACCCTCGTTCAGGTGATGCAACATACCCTGAGTTCTTCTTTCAGAGATGCACCCAGTGTAAGCGTTGTACTGAAGAGTGTCCCTTTGGTGCTTTAGATGATGATGAGAAGGGAACACCTAAACCGAACCCAACTCGTTGCCGACGTTGCGGTACCTGCATGGGCGCTTGTCCTGAGCGTATCATCGGCTTCAAAAACTATAACGTCGACATGATCGGTTCGATGGTTAAGGCTGTCGAAGTTCCTGATGATGACGAGGATAAACTCCGCATTTTGGCCTTGGTGTGTGAAAATGATGCATATCCGGCCTTGGATATGGCGGGTATGCGTCGCCATAAAATAAGCAATTTGGTTCGGGTGATTCCTGTACGTTGCCTCGGTTCCGTTAATATGGTCTGGATTAAGGACGCCTTGTCGTCTGGCATGGATGGGGTTATTCTGCTTGGTTGTAAGTATGGTGATGACTACCAGTGTCACTTTGTTAAGGGGAGTGAAATTGCCAGTCGGCGTATGGAGAATATCGGTGAGACTTTGTCGACGTTAGGTCTTGAGCCGGAGCGCTGTGCCGTTCGTCAGGTGGCGATATCCGATTATGATTCGATCGCCTCGGTGATCAACGAGTTTGTTGATGAGATGAAGGATCTTGGCCCAAATCCATTCAAGGGTTTTTAATGACGCAAATAAGTGACTGGTTTGAGGGTGCTGTCTCTGTTGGCTTCACTCCTTAAACCAAAATACTTAACGGCGATAAAGGAGAATATAAATGCAGATTAATCCTGATTTACAATTCATTAAGTTCTTGAAAGGTGCGGGCGGCGACACCCTGAAGAAGTGTTACCAGTGCGCGACCTGTTCGGTTGTGTGCCCTCTCTCGTCCGACTCAAAGCCTTTTCCTCGGAAAGAGATGATCTGGGCGCAATGGGGATTAAAAGATAAGCTCGTTGCTGATCCCGATGTTTTTCTGTGTCATCAATGTGGAGATTGTACGGCGTATTGTCCTCGCGGTGCAAAACCAGGTGATGTCTTAGGGGCGATCAGGGCTTACGCATATACCCACTATGGTTTTCCTGCTGGGCTTGCGAAGCTTGCAACATCCGCTAAGAATTTGCCGATCTTGATTGGTTTACCTGCGATCATTATTTTAGTCTGCTGGGCTATCTCGGGAGGGATGCATCTACCTGCCGGAGGCCACATCGATTTCGGTGGATTTTTTGGTCATTGGGATTTTAAGTACCTTTCCAAGACCGTGTTTTTTATTGATGCGATCATGCTGCCTGCAGCTGGGCTTGCTATTTTCTCTTCATATATGGGCGTGAGCACCATGTGGAAGAAAATGGCGGAGGGCTTGGACACCAAACCTGATTTTCGGCCTTCTGCAGTACAGTTTGTGATGGAGTTTCTGTGGCCTGCAGTACAGGAGATTATTTCACACAACCGTTTTAATGAGTGTGGTGCCAATAAGGATAGAGCCAAAGGGCACAAGCCATTGATGCTCGCTTTTATAGGGCTTTTGATTGTTACTACTTACGGATTTATCCGTAAGGATTTGATTGGCATTATTAACCCGTCCATGCATGGCCCGATTCCTCTATGGGATCCAATAAAGATATTGGCCAACGTGAGCGCAGTTGCAATGATTTATGGAGTTTTTCTGCTGTGGGGAAAACGCTCTAACGATGAAAGTGTCAGTGGCACACAGGCAACCTTTTATGATTGGTTTTTGATTTATGAGATCGCTGCTGTTGGTGTGTCTGGACTTTTGGCCGAATTGACCAGGCTTGCCGGTATTGGTTCCTTGGCCTACCTTTTTTATTATATACATCTTGTTGCAATAATGATGCTTTTCTTGTATATGCCGTATACAAAATTTGCACACCTCGTCTACCGTACATTTGCCATGGCTTTCGAACGCTACCGTGTAAGCAATTATGTCCTGAATAAAAACTGATCAGGGACATGGGCTGATTTTTGGCCACCGGTGCACGCAGGATGCGTCGTACCGGTGGCTTTTTTTGTTAAAAATAAGTTGAATTGTGGTTATTAAGCGGTTATAATGTCTAGTTATGCTGGCGTAGCTCAATTGGCAGAGCAATGGTCTTGTAAACCATAGGTTGCGGGTTCGATTCCCATCGCCAGCTCCATATGGGCTTTTCTGGCTTTGCCAGTGTAGTTGTTGATGTAACGATGTGCGTTGGAGGGGTTCCCGAGCGGCCAAAGGGAACAGACTGTAAATCTGTCGGCGATGCCTACGGAGGTTCGAACCCTCCCCCCTCCACCAAATTTGATCACAGTATTGGCAGATTGAATAGATTGCGGGAATAGCTCAATTGGTAGAGCATCAGCCTTCCAAGCTGAGGGTCGCGAGTTCGAGCCTCGTTTCCCGCTCCATTATTTCATTTCTAGCTGATTGCAGTATAAGGCTCACGTAGCTCAGTAGGTAGAGCACTTCCTTGGTAAGGAAGAGGTCACCGGTTCGAATCCGGTCGTGAGCTCCATTTTTTTCTATTCTGAATGCCGGAACAATTTGTTTCGTTATTCAAAGTGCTTTAACTCTTTATTCGCTGAGGAGAACTGATTATGGCTAAGCAAAAATTTGAAAGAACCAAACCACATGTCAATATCGGTACCATTGGTCATATTGATCATGGGAAAACAACATTGACCTCTGCGATTACCCGGGTATTGTCTACAAAGGGTTGGGCTG
>JAQUKQ010000188.1 GCA_028718985.1 Desulfobulbaceae bacterium
GGCCCAAAGGGCGCGGCCGCGTGCTGACCCCACCGCCGGTGAAGTGTATCGCCCAAGATGCGGGTATCGACGTCCTGCAACCAAGCAAGATCAAGACAGAGGATTTCCTCAGCACCTTACGCAACTACGATGCCGACGTTATTTTAGTAGCGGCCTATGGCCGGATCCTCCCCCCGGCCATCCTCTCCCTGCCACGCCTTGGCTGCATCAATGTGCATGGCTCAATTTTGCCGAAATACCGCGGCGCAGCGCCGATCCAAACCGCCATTCTGCGTGGCGAAAGGGCGGCCGGTGTCACCATCATGCAGATGGATGCAGGCCTCGATACCGGGGACATGCTGCTGGTGGGTTCACTGCCAATCGACGACCAAGACACCTCAGTCAGCATGATTCCAAAGCTCGCGGCACTAGGCGCAAAACTCCTGCTGGACGTCCTCCCATCAGCAGCCAGAAACGGCCTGGTCCCGCAAAAGCAAGACGACAGTCTAGCCAGCCTGGCACCACCGCTGACCAAGGAAGATGCGCCGATCAATTGGCAGAACTCTGCCTCTGCCATCAGTTGTCAGATCCGCGCTCTCGAACCGTGGCCACTCGCGCATACCTCACATGAAGGAAAGCAGCTCAAACCCTTCTGCCCAGTTGTCGTAGAAGAGCCATGTTCCGAAAAGCCCGGCACCATCGTGCGGGCCGACAAACAGGGTCTGCTCATCGCCTGCGGCGAAGGGCAGCTTTTGGTGCGCGAGATCCAGTTCGAAGGCAAAAAACGGATGCCAGTCCATGCCTTCCTGCTTGGCCACCCTCTGCGCACCGGCACCGTCCTTACCTAATTGGCCATGACCCTCTTGAGCCGCAAAGAGATGACGGCCTACGTCGATTGCTTTTCCGGCATCAGTGGAGATATGTTTCTCGGTGCCCTGATCTCGGCGGGCCTCCCCCCTGCCCTCCTGTCCGAGGCCCTCAAGCAGATTGATCTCGCCGACTATCAAATCGTCTGCCGGGAGACGAGCAAACACTCGACTATCCAGGCGACAGAGTTACAGGTCAAGCTCTCCGGCCATCCCCCTCACCGCCATTGGCGGACCATTCGAGCATTGATCGCCTCAAGCCGACTCTCGGAACCTGTCAAGTCCAGGGCTCTTTCCATCTTTCAGGTGCTGGCAACAGCAGAAGCCAACGTGCATGGCTGCCCGATTGACGATGTCCATTTCCATGAGGTTGGGGCGGTGGATAGCATCATCGACATCGTTGGCGCGGCCATTGGACTTGACTATTTTCAGGTCTCCGCTCTCACCTGCGCACCCCTGCCCATGTCTACCGGCAGGGTACAGACTGCCCATGGCTCCCTCCCCCTCCCGGCACCGGCGGTTTGCGAAATCCTCAAAACTACCCCTGTCTATGGCGTTGACATCAACATGGAGCTGGTGACACCAACCGGAGCCGCCATCGTCAAGGCCTGTGCCAGCGAGTTTGGACCGTTGCCAACCATGACCATCCGTCAAATAGGCTACGGTGCTGGCAGCAAATTGCGCCCGGACGGCCAGCCAAATCTCCTGCGGCTCATTATCGGCGAGAGTCGCCTTGAGACCGAGAACCAGCAGGTGACCGTCATTGAAACAAACCTCGATGACTGGTCGCCAGAGACCTTTCCCTTTCTCAGCGAACAACTTTTCAACTCTGGTGCACTCGATGTCACCCTCATCCCCATCCAGATGAAAAAGGGGCGCCCCGGCTTCACCATCCAGGTAATCGCGCCACCATCCCAGGCTTTCCCGCTCCAGCAAATCCTCCTGGGCGAAACATCAGCCATCGGCCTGCGCTTCCGGCAGGAAGAACGCCGTACCCTGCCACGCCACCTCGGCACAGTCATGACGCCAGTTGGGAGAGTGAAAGTCAAACTCATCGAAAGTCCGACAGGTCCGCGCATCACTCCAGAATACGAGGATTGCCGCCGCATTGCGCTCGAAAAAGGGATCTCGATCACGACACTGTATCAACTAGTGGCAATCCAGCCCGCCGACAACTTCAACGCTAAGAACTAATTCCATGGTCAAACCCATCATGTTCATCGCCACCGGTGCCTACACGGGCTATCTCCCTAAAGCCCCCGGCACTTGGGGAACGCTGGTCGCGCTCCCGCTCAACCTGCTGCTGCTGCAGCTATCCGCCAGAGGCTACGGTTTTGCGCTGCTCGGTATCTTTATGGTAGCGATTTACACGGCTGGCGCCGCCGAAAAGATTCTCGACCGAAAAGACCCCGGCGCCATCGTCATTGATGAGATTATCGGCATGCTGATCGCCCTGATCGCCGCTCCCAATCAACCGCTTGTCTGGCTCATGGCCTTTCTGCTCTTTCGCCTCTTCGATATCACCAAACCTTGGCCGGTCTCCTGGGCTGACCGCCATCTCAACGGCGGACTCGGCATCGTGCTGGACGATGTCCTGGCCGGCGCCTACGCCTGGCTCGTTCTACAAGGAACACTCAAAATTTTCCCGCTGTTAGTTGGCACATGACGCGCTTTTCCCTCGATCGCTAAAAGGCGGGCGAACAATAGAAATCAGTAACTCCCTTAATCTGCCTTCTTTTTTACCATCATGATGATGGGTCCAGGGCAATCATGGATTTTTTCTCTCAATCAATTCCTTTTAGTCTTCATTGACCGTTTTGCTATGATGAAATCATACTTCCCATAGATCCCTAAACGGAGGGAGAGGGAGTCCGATTGGGGACGACTGGCGACTATCTACGGCAGACAAAATTATTTAGCCGATGTTTTTTTTAACAGACTTTGAGAAGAGGAACCTATGGGCGGCAAGATCGAAAAAGAGATACTTGGAATTTTGGAAGAGGCTATGCTTCGAGAAAAGGCGGCGCATAACCTTTATAAACGAGGTGAAGAGATTGCTGAAAAGGAGGAGATGCGTAACGTTTTTGCAGTACTAGCGGATGAAGAATTAAAACACGAAACACTCATCCGAGATATGTATTATGATTTCAAGAAAAAGTTGGGCTTGAAAATTTTGCACGAAAATGATGAGTGATCTCCTGCCCTAATCATAGCAATGAGTCGTGCCATGAATTCACCTTAGATCTGCCACTTAACAGATTTCCTTACCCTGCGCTCTGTATGTCCCGACGGGATGAGAGACGCCACCACTTAGTTGACGATGTCAATCGGGGATTCAAAGTTGGCCAGTGCATTTTGCGCCATGACCAAACTACGAAAGAAGGTAAAAGCCAAGCTTGGGATTATTCGAAAGCATCCGGCATCCAACACGATTATCCTTAATGTATTTTATTTCGCACTCCTCGATGATTTCTGTCTCTGCAGAATTGTCTAATTTGAAACGAAGTCGGATGATGTCCTCTAATTGTATCTTTTGATTATCATTTTTCAAGAAGCCGATTCCTGTTCCAGAAATATCAATTAGCCGACAGTTAGGGATGGTCTCGCTTTCCCAGTTAACCATTGCGCCTCTTTGTATAGGACCAGCGTTTCTCCGGGTGATGACATAA
>JAQUKQ010000189.1 GCA_028718985.1 Desulfobulbaceae bacterium
CAACCAGGCAGGGAGGATGCGGATCTGTCCGGCTTCGGTTTCCAGTTTCTCTTCGTCGTTCGTGGTCACCACGGTGGCCTGGCGCAGTTTACACTCCTGCATGGCCTCGGTCAGGGCCTTCAGTTCCCGTTGCCTGGTGCCGGGTTCATGGAGCTCTGGACTAACCTGCAGGAGAGATCTGTCGCCGTCGTGGCCGGTGAACAGAAAATCCACCTCACGGTCCCGCTCGGTCTTGTAATATTCGATGAAAATCGGCTATAAGCTCTTCGAGTATAGTTTCCACAATACAATACAAAGTTATCTTCACTTGAAAGATAAATCAAGCAAGAAGTGTCTTTCCATGAGAGACAACCTTGCCTGTCGATAACACCAGATGATTTATGGCCCGGGCGGCTGTGGAATAATGCTTGGTGATATAAGCCGAGTCTGGTACGTGCCAATTAGCAAAAACAACCGGGAAAAAACAAGGTAAAAAAGTTTTGGGGCTACCGCTGGGAGGCTGCAGCGATGACCCCACTTTCGCGAAGATTCTGCCTCCATGTGCATGTAACGAATGTTTGTCAGAATGAGTTTAGTTTTATGGGTCTTCGCGTAGTCGAGTGGGTCATTTTATATCTCTTTGAGCATACATGTCAGGATTTTTAGCCGGAGATACTCCTCGTCTCGTAACTGGAGGTGGCTTTTTCATATTATTGTGAAAACCCTATGATTTTTTCGATTAGAGCGGTCCAGTCCAGCGGTTTGGTGAAGAAGGCGTCTGTCCTGCATTCCAGTGCCTTTTTTCTATTCTCCTCCTCACCATGGGCCATAGTAACAATTACCTTGATATGTTTGGTGTGTTCATTCGATTTAATCCTGGTACAGACCTCAAAGCCATCCATGTTAGGCATCATCAGATCCAGGACCACAATTCCTGGTTTGACCTCACCAATCTTATAAACGGCCTCGAAACCGTCGCTGGCAGTATGAACCTGGTATTTATCTTTAGCTACAAGGAAGGCAGCCTCAAAGAGTTTAAGGTCATAAGGATTGTCATCAACCACCAGGATATTCTTTTTACCCGGATTGGTTGCTTCAGGCGGGATTATATTTTTGGCGGCAAGGAAACGGTCTAGATCTTCTCTTCTGATCTTACGATGACCGCCCGGAGTTATAAAGGCATTAAGTAGGCCATCGTCTATCCATCGAGTGATGGTTATCCGGGTCACCCCACAAATATTGCCGGCTTCTGAAGTTGTAATATACTCCGGATCTTTCATTTTTTCCTCTACTTGCGCTCCTGCGTCCGGACTTTTTCAAAGTCTCTGACCGCCCTTTCAGTGTCTTTTGAATCAAAGATCTCTATGTCGATCATGGACCGCTCTCCCTATCTCCCATGCCCTCGGGCCGGGATATCCGCGGATGCGTTGTTGGTACAAATAATCGAACAAAGGGAGTGCACCCCTCCTTGCACTCCCTTCTAGATTTCAGAAATCGCGGAAGTTGCCTTGATCCTCCTCTAAGGGAATAACTTGTTCGGGTAGGATACGCTGTTCTTTCCCGGATGATTTTGGCCGAATACCTAGGAACTTCCCACTTCCTTTTCCGGAAGCCTTATGTAAGAGACCCAGAGATTTACCGTTTCCCTTCTGAGCCCGTACCTCGCGAATATCTGTCTGGGTACTTGCCGCTGACCCGCCTACTAAGGCCACCAGTTGACCGACAAAGTCCTTCATGTTCTCGGCCTGGGCATTCATCTCTTCACTGGCCGAGGAGTTTTCCTCAGCCGAGGCGGCATTGGCCTGCACTACCTTATCCATCTCGGCCACAGCCGTACTGACCTGTCCAACACCTTGGGCCTGCTCCTGGGAAGCGGCCGCAATCTCACCAACCAGATCTTTCACCTTCCCGCTCTTCTCAGATACCGCCTTAAATGCCTCATTGGTCTTATTCACCAGCTCTGAACCAGCGCCTATCTTTTTTACCGTGCCCTCGATCAAATTAGCAGTGTTCTTGGCCGCATCCGCCGCACGCATGGCCAGGTTGCGAACCTCTTCGGCCACCACGGCGAAACCTGCACCGGCCTCACCCGCACGCGCCGCCTCCACTGCCGCATTTAACGCCAGCAGATTGGTCTGGAAGGCAATCTCGTCAATCGTCTTGACGATCTTGGATGTCTCCTCGCTGGCCTGGGAGATCTCTCGCATGGAGGCGGTCAATTCAGTCATGGAATCATCGGCCTGTTTAACAAGCCTGGCCGCCTCTTCCATGAGACCGTTCGCCTGCCCGGCATTATCCGAGTTCTGTTTGGTCATGGAGGACATCTCCTCCATGGAAGAAGAGGTCTCCTCAAGCCCGGCCGCCTGTTCGGAGGCTCCCTCGGCCAACTGCTGGCTGGCCGATGCTACCTGCCCAGAGGCGGCACTTACCTGGTCAGATGCCTCACCCAGGCCGTCGATTATGCCCCGCAAATGGCGATTGGTGGTCGAAGTGATAAAGACGGCCGCGCCTATACCTAACAGGAGAATGGCTCCGATAGTAATCAGCATAACTGTATTAGCTCTGGAAGCCTCGGCGCTAGCCTCATCGGCTGACTTAAAGGCTCCTTCTCTTATAATCCTGACCATATCTGCTACCGCTTCCAAAGCCGCCCTTCCCTTACCGCGCATCACAGCATCCGCGTCGGCCGCGGTTCCCCCACCCAAAAGAATGCCTTTGGCCTTCTCCCAGGCATCCACCAGTTCTTTTTGTTCTTGATCAAATCTATTAAGCTCTTTTTTTTGGTTCTCATTCAACACTCCCTCTTTTTCGGCGTCCTGCAATTTTTGCCTGTACTCGTTTACCTTGGCCCGGGCTTCTTCAAACTCTGTGATAGCTTTTTCCAGGTCTTTGGGGTTTTCGCGTCGAACAATGGCGTCCTTTGTGGCCTTGATCTCTTGTGCGGTCCAGGACCGCATGCCAAAGGCCTCTAAGGCTGTCTCCAGGTCCTGTTGAATAACGTGGTTATACTCATTGCTTACGGAACGCATCTGGGTCACTGAATAAAGGCCGGAAGCCAGCATCAAAAATAGCACGACCCCAAACCCCAGATAAAGCTTGGTCCCCAATTTCATGTTCTTAAACATAACTATTACCTCCATCTCAAACTTGTAGTGTTTTCTATGCTGCATTGTTTAAAAAATCGCCAAACTCTTTCTCACCTAGCACCTTGTCGATGTCCAGCAGGATCTTTACACCACCTTCCATCTTGGCCATGCCAAGGATGAAATCTGTATCCAGGTTGCCACTGAAGGCCAGCGTATCATCAATATCCTCACCTTTGATGTTCAACACCTCTGATACCGAATCCACCACAATCCCCATCTGTGCGTGGCGCAAGGCCTGGGTTACCTCTACCACAATGATGCAGGTTCGATCCGTGTAGTCGATCCGGTGCATCCTGAATCGGAGCCTGAGGTCAACCACTGGAATCACCCTGCCCCGCAGATTTATTACCCCCTGGACAAATTC
>JAQUKQ010000190.1 GCA_028718985.1 Desulfobulbaceae bacterium
AGCCAACACCATCATTGGGGATCTGGCATTCAGTGAAGGCTTTCTCCGGAATGGCCAGATTCATCATGATTTTGGTCTTGGTGGCTGGGAGGTCGCCCAGGTCCACTCGATTAATGTCAAACTTGAGAAGTCCCTCATAGACATAGCCGGTCTCGCCTTCCGCCGAAGAGGCAGTGATGTCCTGGCCGTGAGTGATTTTCTCGGTGCCGTCACCGGTGCCGATAACGCAAGGGATACCCAACTCGCGTGAGATGATGGCTGCATGACAGGTCCGGCCGCCGCGGTTGGTGATGATGGCGCTGGCAATCTTCATGATTGGCTCCCAGTCCGGATCGGTCATGTCAGTCACCAGGACCTCTCCTTTTTTGAAGGAGTGAATGTCCTTGACATCGGAGATGACGTTTGCCTTGCCCTGGCCGATCTTGGTGCCTACTGCCAGTCCGGTGGCCAGAACTTTACCTCTCTCCTGCAGCTTGTAGGTCTCCATGACCTTCTTGTCGCTCTGGGAGTGGACGGTCTCGGGTCTGGCCTGGACAATGAAGAGTTTGCCGGTACCGACGTTAACCCCGTCACCGTCTTTGGCCCATTCTATGTCCATGGCTTTACCGTAATGGTCCTCAATGATGCAGGCCCATCTGGCGAGCTGGAGGATCTCATCGTCGCTGATAACGTAGGCGTTGCGTTCTTCCAGGGTGGTGGGGATGTTTCTGACCGGGTGCGGGGTGTTGGGATCGTTGTCGTAGATCATCTTGATCTCTTTGGATCCGATGGTCTTGGAGACAATAGGTCTCTTTCCTTCTTTGAGAGTGGGCTTGAAAACGAAGTATTCGTCCGGATTGACCGCACCCTGGACCACGTTTTCTCCGAGACCCCAGGCGCCGGTGATAAAGACCGCATCTTTAAAGCCTGATTCGGTGTCAATGGTAAAGAGAACACCGGAGCTGGCCGAATCGGAACGGGCCATTTTTTGGATAACTATAGAGAGATAGACGTCAAACTGGCCAAAATCTTTGTCATGCCGGTAGGAGATGGCGCGGTCGGTAAACAGACTGGCAAAACACTGGCTGCAGTAATCAAGAATGGCATCGTAGCCGCGAACATTCAGATAGGTTTCCTGCTGACCGGCAAAAGAGGCGTCTGGCAGGTCTTCGGCAGTGGCGGAGGACCGGACGGCGACATCGACATCCTTGCCGTATTCCGCCTCCATTTTTTTGTAGGAATCGATGATTGCGTCTTGCAGATCTTGGGGAAACTTGGCGCCCCTGATGATGGCGCGAACTTTTTTGCCGCGCTCTTGGAGATTGTGGAGGTCGTGGGTGTCAAGACCGTCAAGGGCTGCGCGGACAGCATCTTCAATGCCTGCTGATTTGATAAGATATTGGTAGGCATACGCGGTGATGGCAAAACCGTGAGGGACAGCAACACCCTTTGAGGTAAGATGTTGATACATCTCACCAAGGGAGGCATTTTTCCCGCCAACCATGGGGACATCTTCAATGCCGATATCATCAAACCAGAGAATAAGTTCTTTGTCGTGAGTGTGGCCCATGTAATTTCTCCTGCTGGGATTAGTTTGTTAGATAGAAGGGCTTTTGCCCAATTTTGGTAGATTGTGCATGATTGTCTGTTTGTATTTAAGGCTAATATATAAAGAATAGTGTCTGTTCGTCAAGGTTTAGCCTGAGATATTGTCAGGAACTTTATTCGATTGACTTTTTATTCGATTCTATTCCATACTTGAAAAATAAGTAATAAAAAAGAGTTACTGTGATCATTCTTTTTGTTTTCGAGATTATTCTTTTAACGGGCAAGTTGTGCTGTCTGGGCAATGTCGCGGATGTTATCATTTCAGAAGATGAGCAGGAGGTAAATATCGTGAATAAAAAAATCCAATGGGAAGCCGAACTTGCGCAAGCTTTGCAACGGTCAAAAGCAGAGATGAAGCCGATACTTCTTGATTTTCACAATCCGCATTGAATCGGTTGTCAACAGATGGATGCAGTTACGTATTCACAACAGTCCGTTGTCCTATTTATTGAACATAATCTTATCCCTTTGCGTGTAGCTTTTGACGCCCAGCCTCTGGCCTCTGATTTTGCTGTAACCTGGACACCGACTATGGTGATTGTTGACTCTCAAGGGAAAGAACATCATCGGATTGTTGGCTTTTTTGATGCGGAGGCATTGATTTCCTCACTTTTGCTTGGTTTGGGCAAAGTAGAATACGACAGTAATAAATTTAATGAAGCTCTTGGTTATCTGGAAAAGCTAGTTACTGAATTTTCCGAGAGCGATTCTGCCCCGGAGGGCATATTCCTTATTGGTGTCAGTCGGTATAAAAACACCAGTAACCCTCTGCCTCTTAAAGAAGCATATGAACAATTACAGAAAAGGTATCCGGCCAGCACATGGACGAAAAGGGCTTACCCGTACCGGTTGCTCTGACTGTTCGTGGTGATACAAAAATATGGCAGAAGTATGAAAGTGTTTTTTTAAAGATGATTATATTGATCTTTTATCAGAGGTCTGTTGATTCGTTCGATTGGTAGGAATTTTGTAAGAATTGTAAAATGGCATGTTGTATGAGCATGGAGGAAATGATGGCTCCCCTTGGCAAGAAATTGTTTCGTGAAATTCAAGAGATGCAGATGCAGACTGGTCGTATGTTGCGGAATATGTCCTTTACGAGAATGGTCAAGATCGAATCAGGGTTGTGGCAGCCTCCGGTGGATATTTATGAGTCTGCTGAGGAAATAACGGTCTATTGCGAGGTTGCTGGGGTAATAAAGGATTCGCTGGAACTTCTGGTGGAAGAACATCAAATACATATCAGTGGCAGGAGGCAATTGCCAAGGATGCAGGTGAAGGTCAAAGATGGCATGGTGTCACTTGTGCCAGGGATGACGGAAGAACGACCTGTTGTGAGTATCCACCAGTTGGAAATTGAATTGGGGGATTTTGCACGGACAGTGGTACTGCCTGTGCTCGTTGATGTGGAGCAGGTTGCATCTTCCTGTCTTGATGGAATCCTTGTGGTGTCCCTGAAGAAGAAAGTGGAGAGTCAGATAATAGTCAGGATTCGGGTTGAGGGCTGAAATATGGAGAAAGAGCAGCAACAAACAGATAAGAAAGTAGAAAAGAAAGTAGATCCTGCCAGTCTGGCAGTTCCAGAAACCCTTTCTCTTTTACCTCTACATGGTTTTGTCTTTTATCCCGGGATGGGTTTTCCCTTGCAGGTGGCGGCTGAGTCGTCCAAGCAGCTTATTGATGATGCGCTTCTCGGCGACCGGATGATAGGGCTTGTTACCACCCGGAAGACAGCACCAGAAGGTGTTGAGCATCTTACCGCCAATGATCTCTACCAGGTGGGGGTTGTTGGCTATATCCATAAGCTCAGCAAGGAAAGAGAGGGTTATTACCATGTTGTGGTCAGTGGTACCAAAAAGATTGAAATAGTAAAGGTTGTTGAGACGATTCCTTATCACC
>JAQUKQ010000191.1 GCA_028718985.1 Desulfobulbaceae bacterium
TTGATCACGATATGACCTGCAAGATCCTCATTGAAGGTGACGGTCGAACCATGCCCGAGCATTTTGATCCGCGCGTCCATGAGGTCTTCCGGGATATGCACCGAGAGTTTGCAGAGATTTATGATAAATCAATTGGGGCGCATTGAGCCGTTGCCCCCTATCATCTGGGGGATGCTCAAAAAGTAGCGATGTGCCACTGACTTTTTCGGGCTTCAGGCTCAGCAGAGTCATCCATCACCAGGGGAGCATATGCCGGGAGAAAAAATCCGATGAGAATATTCACCTCCATCCTCGGCAAGTATAGCTTGATCAGCGTGACGATCTTCTTGCTGCTCACTAGCTTGTTCACTGCCACGTATTATCTGACCAAAGAGATTCGTGGCGATGCCAGACGGATTAACCTTGCAGGCCGCCAGCGCATGCATTTTTTCCATCTGGCCAACCACGCCCATTTTTTGCTGAACAATGATGCGATTGAGACTGTGAACCTATCAGTTCATCTAGCGGAACTCGACCAGGGAATCACAGCCTATGAGCAGGTCTTGCACGGCCTGAAGTTTGGTTGCCCGGCATGTGGTCTCGACATGCCTCGTAGATCGACAGCTCATGATGCGTTTGGCAAGCAGCTGGACGGTTTGATCTTTCTGTGGAACGAGGAGCAGAAACCTTACTTACTACAGATCATGGCAGACCCAACTCAGGCCAGGAAAGAGGGGAGAAAACTGTGCCTTGGCTGCCACGATGCCTTTGTTAACCATTTTAAGGAGGTTGACGAGTTTGTCTTCGCGTTGACTCTGCACAATGAGCAAGTGGTGAAAAATTTCAATTTGCTGCGGCTTGGCATCTTGGCTGTTTCAGCCTTTGCCGCCATCTTGATCGCCTTTTTTGTCAAACAGCAAATGATTCGACCGGTCAAGGAGTTGCATGATGCGACGGTAAAATTGGAGCAGGGCGATTTTTCCTGCCGAGTAGTCCCCCGGACCAATGATGAAATCGGCACCCTATCCCTGGCCTTTAACCGGATGTCCACAACCCTTGCGCAGAATTTCAACGAAAAAGAGGAGTTGGTGCAGCAACGCACCGCTAAACTGCGGGCTGCCAACGAAGAGTTGAAGGCTTTTGCCTACACGGTTTCTCATGACCTGCGGGCACCGTTGCGGGCTATTCAGGGGTTTTCTGCGGCTATCAGAGAAGATGGCCAAGGTCTTGACTCCCGAATAAGTGCTCATGTTGCAAATATTACAGCAGCGGCTGATCACATGGACAACTTGATCGGCGCCATTCTGTCATACAGTCAGATTTCCTTTAAAGATATCCATCTTGAAAGTGTCGATACAGAGCGACTTATTGCGGAAGTCGTGGCCAAAATGGTGGGAGAAAAACAGCATGATGATGCCCAGGTGACTATTGAAGGGGTACTACCCAAAGTCATGGCCAATCATGGCATCCTGGCTCAAATCACGATGAATCTTCTGAGCAATGCCGTGAAATTCGTCAAGACCGGGGTGCAGCCTAACATACGGATATGGGCTGAAAAAAAGGGCGGCACGATACGCCTGCTCATCAACGATAACGGGATTGGCGTGGCGATTGAGGATCAAAAGCGGATTTTTGATGTCTTTGTTCGTCTGCATGGAATGGATAGTTACCCGGGGACTGGCATAGGACTAGCCAGTGTTCGGCGGGGGGTTGAACGGATGGGTGGAAGTTGCGGGGTAGAATCCATACCAGGTCAGGGAAGCACCTTCTGGCTGGATTTGCCAGTAGTGCCTGAGAGCCTTCACCATCGTGCAGCGTAATCGTTTTTAACAAAAAAACAGGGGTGGAAAATGAAGATACTTCTTGTTGATGATAATCGCTTCGACCGGGCTCTTGTTCTGCGAGAACTGCAAAAAGAGTTTCCTGCAGTGTCCGTGAACGAAATCCTGGATGCAGTCGCTTTGGAGGAGGCACTCGCCGCCGATGACTTTGATCTGGTGATCACCGACTATCAACTGCAATGGACCACCGGCAGCGAGGTACTGCGATCTGTAAAGCAGAGGTTTCCGGAACGACCAGTGATCATGTTCACAGGTACCGGCAATGAGATCATCGCTGTTGAGGCCATGAAGGCGGGGTTGGATGATTATGTCATCAAATCAGCCAAACATTTTGTCCGTCTGCCGTTGAGTGTCAAGCAGGCGTTGGAAAAAGGTCGCCTTCGCAAGGTGGAAAATGAGGCCGCTAAAACGATAGCCCATCTACATGCCTACCGAGAACTGGTTTTAAATTCTGTTGCTGATGGTATCCTGGGGGTGGACAAACACGGCTGTCATACTTTCGCAAACCCAGCCGCCCAGCAGATGCTTGGCTATACCCTTGAGGAACTCCTTGGCCGTGATAGTCACGCTCTCTGGCATCATTCTCATAGGGATAGCTCTCCTTATACCACTGACACCTGTCCCGTCCTCACCTCCTTGCTGGAGGAAAAGACCTTTTCAGGGAAAGATTTTTTCTGGCGCAAGGATGGCTCCGGATTCCTGGCTGAATATACCAGTGCCCCGATTTTCGAGGATGGGACTTATTTGGGAGCTGTAATTATCTTCCGTGACATCACCGAACGGGAAAAGGCACAGGAAGAACTGCGTAAGTACCGGCAGATTGTTTCGGCCTCGGAGGAGCACATGGCCTTTGTCGGTACAAGCCATGTGCTCCATGCAGTCAACGACGCCTTCCTGAAGGCCTACAATTGGTCACGGGAGAAAGTCATTGGCCACGATGTTGCCGAACTGTTTGCAGACAAGGATTTCAATGCAACCATGGTAAGCAGTTTGGATCAGGCGATGCTGGGGACCACGGTCCGTTATCGCAACTGGCTTGATCTCCCTGCGCAGGGCAGACGATACATGGATGTGAGCTATTACCCCTACCATGCCGAAAACGGTACAATTGCAGGGGTCGTAGTCAATTCGCGGGACATAACTGATCTGAAGCAGCAGGAGGATGCCTTGCGTTTGGCGGAACAAGAGTGGAAACATACCTTTGATTCCATTTCCGATTTTGTCTCAATTCATGACAGCAATTTCCGGTTTCTGAAGGTAAACAAGACCCTGGCAGATTTTGTGGGAAAACCTGCTGAGGAATTGATAGGCAAACACTGTTATGAAGTTTTTCATGGCCTCTCGTATCCTTGGCTGGATTGCCCGCATCGGGCGGCCTTGGCTCAGAGCATTGCCGTAACTCGTGATATTGACGATCCGCATATCGGTTGCCCCCTGCTGGTTACCGCCTCACCGATTTTTGACGAAAGAGGGCGGGTGGTGGCAACAATTCATATCGCCAAAGACATCTCCGAACTGAAAAAGGCCGAGCAGGATCGGTTGGCCTTGCAGACGCAG
>JAQUKQ010000192.1 GCA_028718985.1 Desulfobulbaceae bacterium
CGAAAAGCATGGTGATTGGAGTATCGCAAATGACAAGCCTTGATGCTGTCCGCTTGTTTTGGGAAAATAACCCCTTGTGGATGGGCGAATCTTCGTTTGGGCCAGGATCAAATTCCTTTTTTGAAAAGCACTTAATTACTTTGCCTGCGGTTTTGACCCTCACCCGGCCAACGGGACAAATCATGCTGGGGTGGGTGGTATCGATTTTTGGGCCAGAGGAGTTGCAATGCGTGGACTGGCAAATCTAGATACTGCCGGTTTCGTCGAGCAGATTTGGGTAATGACGGAGGATCACATTGGTTTCATGATTTATACAACACGACAGAAGCCATGTGCGGACTAGTCGCTATCCATTCCTCCGGTCGGCCCCTTGACGATCGTTTAGGTGTTCTCGATGTGATGCTTTCTCGAATCGCCCACCGGGGCCCGGATGGTGAGGGGAAAGTCCATATTCCCAACCAAGTATTGCTCGGTCATCGCAGGCTCGCCATTATTGACCTTGATCATGGCGCACAGCCAATGTGCTCCAGAGATAATCGCTACTCATTGGTTTTCAACGGAGAAATTTACAACTATTTGGAACTGCGGCAAACTCTGATCCAAAATGGACAGCACTTCGAAACATTCTCCGATACCGAGGTTTTGCTGAAGCTACTCATCCAGGAAGGCACCCAGGCAATCAGTCGTCTCAATGGCATGTTTGCTTTTATTTTTCATGACCGCGATGCCAACTATTGGATTGCCGCTCGTGATCCCTTCGGGATCAAGCCCCTCTACTACACACATGGTGGAGATGAGCTGCTTTTCGCTTCAGAAATCAAGGCACTCCTTGCGCATCCTGCAATAAAAGCCAAACGAGATGAAACTGCACTGCATCAATATTTGGCGCTGCAATTTTGTCTTGATGAGCGGACGTTGTTTTCCGGGATCAACAAGGTCAATCCCGGCTTTTATTTCACAGGTCACGGTTCGGTCATCGAAAAAAAGATCTGCTACTGGGATACCAATTACCAAATTGACCATTATCACACCGAGGATTACTTCGTTGATCGCGTACGAACGACCCTTGACGACAGCATTCGCCTGCAACTCCGTTCCGATGTCCCCTTGGGAGGCTACCTTTCAGGTGGCCTCGACTCCAGCTTGGTGTGCACGCTCGCCGCGCAGCATCTGGGAATACCCCTGTCAATGTTCCATGGCCGCTTCGCTGAAGGACCGGAGTACGACGAATCCGCTTATGCCAAAGTTGTAGTTGAAAATGCGAAGGGTGTATATTACGAGGTGGTGCCCACTGCCCAGGACTTTGTCGACAGTCTTCCCGGTCTGATTTACGCCTTGGACGAACCGCTTGCCGGACCTGGTCTTTTCCCGCAATTTGCGGTAAGCAAACTGGCCAGCCAGCACGTCAAGGTGGTACTCGGCGGCCAAGGCGGCGATGAAATTTTTGGTGGATATGCCCGCTATCTGGTAGGTTATCTTGAACAAGCCCTTAAAGGGGCAATTTTTGAAACGGGGGAAGAAGGCAAGCATCTCGTTACCCTCGAATCGATCATTCCGCAACTTTCGTTGCTCAAGCAATATCGCCCCCTGCTCTCGCAATTTTGGAGCAAAGGTCTGTTTGAGGACATGGACGCACGGTATTTCCATTTGATCGACCGAAGCCCCGGGCTGCACACCGTGTTGCACCCCGAGGCATGGTCCGGCTTCGATAAGGAAAATCTCTTTGCCGATTTTCAGAAGGTGTTCAATCATCCGGATACTCAGTCCTA
Organism: Desulfobulbaceae bacterium; assembly: GCA_028718985.1. Taxonomy (GTDB): domain Bacteria; phylum Desulfobacterota; class Desulfobulbia; order Desulfobulbales; family VMSU01; genus VMSU01. The sequence continues at coordinate 1,770 of JAQUKQ010000192.1, forward strand.
TATCAACAAGATGACTCATTTTGATCAAAAGACGCTCCTGCCAGCACTTCTGCAGATCGAAGATCGGGTCAGCATGGCGGTTTCGCTCGAATCCCGTGTGCCGCTGCTTGATACGCGCATTGTTGATCTGGTCACTACCATGCCGCCGCCGCTGAAATTCCAAGGCGGGCGGAGCAAACATATTTTGAAAAAAGCGGTGCGATCTATTGTGCCCCCGGTTATTCTTGCTAGAAAGGATAAGATGGGGTTTCCTGTCCCCCTCGGGGAATGGCTGCGACAAGGTCCGGTGCGAGATTTTGTCGGTGATGTTTTGCTCGGTCGGGCAAGCCGGGAACGCTGTATTTACCAGCCCGAAGCCCTGGAGGCGATGTTTACCGATCAGGGTGTAGGCGGACGTCGACTCTGGGGGGCCTTGTGCTTGGAATTATGGCATAAGAACTTCATTGATGGCTGAGATTCCGGTCCTGATTCTGCGTGATCATGTGCAAGATGCCTTAAGACGTTATTGGCCTGTAGGCAGGGAGATCATTGCGTCTTTGCCCGTGGCGGATGCTGGTTTTCCTCAATCTTCCTCCGAACCAGATTATGTTTTGGTGACTTTGCCTGGCTGGGCCAATTCGTGTGGAGTTGATAGGTCATTACTTGTTCCCCGTGCCGCATCTCTTTCGTCTGCTTCTCCCAAATGGAGAGAAGTGGATTGGTGGCTGGCCGCCTTTCTTATGCTGGAATGTTGGCCCGAAAGGAATTGGGAGCAGCGACATGGACCGATTCATTCTTTTAATTCGCGCTTGCCCAGATGGGACGCACGAGTCTGGGAGCGTGCTTGGGTTAACCGCATCGCCCTTTTTCTAAGGGCTTGGGCAGCTCATGAGACAGCTTCTACGCCGGAGAAGCTTTTCGGTTCCGTGCCGCAAGCGGAGATACTCATGACTCACGATGTGGACGCTGTTGCCAAAACTTTGCCCATTCGCCTTAAGCAGGGCGCATTCAATATGTTTAATGCCGGACGGCATGCGGCAAAAGGGGAATTTGGCAACGCTGTGGGAAAAATCAAATCTGCCGTTCGTTTTTTTGGCAGTTCAGAGGATTGGTGGTCCTTTGATACTCTGTTGGACAAGGAACAACAGCTTGGCATTTGTGCGCATTTTAATTTTTATGCGGATGTTCGAGAAAAAACGATTAAGCGGTGGTTGTTTGATCCCGGCTATGACATTGCCGACAAAAAGATCAGGCAACTTATAGCCCTGATCGTGAAGCACCAAGGGACCATCGGCCTGCACCCAACGTATGATTCCTGGGATTCGCCGGTAATTATTCGTGAGCAAAAGGAACGGTTGGCTAAGATGGTCGGCCAGCCTGTCACTAGATGTCGTCAACACTGGTTGCGTTTCAGTTGGTCCAGCACATGGGCTGCTCAGGAAGACGCTGGATTAGAAATGGATACTACCCTCCTGTTTAATGATCGGCCTGGTTTTCGGGCGGCAGCTGCGCTTGCTTGGCACCCATGGAACCAGTCAGAGGGTATCGCGCACGGAATTAAGGCGTTGCCGACGGTGTTGATGGATTCCCAATGTT
>JAQUKQ010000193.1:0-1171 GCA_028718985.1 Desulfobulbaceae bacterium
GAACCCGACCCCCTGTATCTCCAACTCTTTGGAAAATCCTTTTACTACCCCTGAAATCATGTTCTGGATAAGTGTTCGTGTAAGTCCGTGCAAACTTTTGTCCCCCGCACTGTCACTCTTGCGACGTACGGTAACTTTCCCGCCAGCAACTTCGGTGTCCAGCCGGTCGGAAACATCCAGCATAAGTTCACCCAACGGCCCCTTAACCGTCACTTTCCTGCTGGCGACCTTTACGTCAACACCGGAAGGAACATCAATAGGTTTTTGTCCAACTCTTGACATAGTTTCTTTACACCTCACCAAACCGTACAGAGAATTTCGCCCCCTACATGTTTCTTTCTTGCTTCTTTATCGGTAATGATGCCCGTCGGCGTACTGATGATCGCCACGCCCATGCCACCAAGCACTCTTGGTAAATCTCTGGTCGTCGCATAACGCCTTAGCCCGGAGGTACTCACCCTTCTAATCCCCTTTATAACAGGCTGACGATCGGCGGTATATTTCAAATAAAGCCTCAGCGTCTTCTTTTTATCTCCACCCTCAATCGAATAGTCAGAAATAAATCCTTCACGTTTCAGGATACGGATAATTTCACTCTTGATTCTGGAACTAGGCATTTCCACCATCTCCCGTCCAGCCATCTGCGCATTACGAATCCTCAACAGCATGTCGGCAATAGGATCAGATACACTCATATTTTCCCTCTCTCACCAGCTGGCTTTCATTACACCAGGAAGCTGGCCAATTGACGCCAACTCTCTGAAACAAATACGGCACAAATGAAACTTTCGCATAAAAGCATGACGCCTCCCGCAACGTTCACAACGATTATATTTGCGAACCTTGAACTTGGGCTCACGTGCAGCTTTCTCCATTAGACATTTCTTTGCCAAATCAGAATCCCTCCAGTTATTTGCCCGCAAAAGGCATGCCCAGCATTTTCAGAAGCTCCAAGGCTTCCTTGTCGTCAGAAGTCGAGGTCACCACTGTAATATCCATCCCCTGAACCGATGTAACACCATTCGGATCTATCTCGGGAAAAATAGTCTGCTCTTTTACCCCAAGAGTATAACTGCCACGGCCATCAAAAGAATGTGAAGGCAGACCACGAAAATCCCTGATCCTGGGTAACGCGGCATGAATAAGCCTCTCAAGGAATTCATACATGCGC
>JAQUKQ010000193.1:1181-3344 GCA_028718985.1 Desulfobulbaceae bacterium
TGCGCTCTCCCCTCAACGTAACCTTGGCCCCTATCTCCATTCCCGACCGTAACTTGAAGTTCGATATGCTCTTTCTGGCCCGCGTTATCAAAGGCTTCTGTCCTGTAATCTTGGCAAGCTCTTCACCATGAACCTTGAGTGCGTCCTTCTCGGACACACCTATCCCCATATTAACTACAATCTTCAGTAGTCTGGGAACCCTGTATTTGTTCTTGATGCCCAGCTTGGCCATCATCCCCACAACAACTTCTTTGTCGTATTTTTCTTTAAGAGCCGACATATCAAAATTTTCCCTTAAGTGTCAAAAACATGACCGCATCGTCCGCACTTGCGAACACTCTTCCCCGTTTCCCTAACAAATCGCACCCTTACACCTTTTTTACATTCAGCGCAAAAAAGCATCAAATTCGACACGGCAATAGATGCCTCCTTGTCAGTGATTCCGCCCTGCGGCTTGTCTTGAGACTTGCGCAAACACTTCTTAACAAGATTTACACCCTCGACAATAGCCCGCCCGCGCGAAACGATAACTTCAAGGATTTTGCCTTTTTTCCCTTTTTCTCTGCCGCTGATTACAATCACATTGTCGTTTTTCTTTATCCTGCTAATACTCATGATATTTCCCTGAACGCCTTCCGCATATCACAAAACTTCCGGAGCTAGCGATATTATTTTCATAAAGTCATACTCGCGCAATTCCCTCGCCACAGGACCAAAAATTCTACTTCCCACGGGATTTTTAGCATCATCAATAATCACACATGCATTATTGTCAAAACGGATACTCGATCCATCGGTTCGTCTGATCGGATTCTTGGTCCGAACCACTACCGCAGTACAAACCTGCCCCTTCTTCACCATTCCCGTGGGTTGCGCCTCCCTGATGGAAACCTTTATAACATCACCCACTCTGGCATATTGCTTGTTCTGACCTATTATTCTGAAACATCGCGCCCGTCTTGCCCCGGTATTGTCAGCCACCACAAGATTTGTATACTCCCTGATCATACAACTTCATCCAATTTTTGATCTGCCGCTTTTTGCATAATCTCTGCAAGTCGCCATCTCTTCATGCGACTTATTGGCCTTGTCTCAACAATCCTGACCATATCGCCAACTTCTGCCTCATTTTCCTCATCATGAACATGATACTTTTCAAATTCTTTCATCACTTTGCCATACACAGGATGACGGAATCTGCGCTCAACCCTTACTACGATCGATTTGCTACCGCTCCGGCTGATAACAAAGCCCTTTCGCTCCTTCCGTACACCTCTGATTGCAGTCTGGATATCAGGCATTTTTTTTCAACTCCAGTTCTTTCAATATTGTCTTTACCCTTGCCAGATCTCTCCTGAGCAACCTTATTCTGAGCGGATGCTCCGATGGCTCACCCAGCCCTTTTTTGGCTCTCAGATCAAAAATCTGCTTGCTCGTCTCCTCGCATATTTGGAGAAGCTCCTCACGCGTCTGATCTCTTAAACCTTTAGCCTTCATAATCAACCCATAATCTCCGGCACACCAGTAGTCACCGGCCATGCCTGGTAATCAACTTCGTACTTACACTCAACTTGGCATCAGCAAGACTCAGAGCCTCTTGCGCCAGCCTTTCGTTGATACCACCAAGTTCAAAAACAACAGTGCCGGGCCTTACTACGGCAACCCAGCAATCCAACGCGCCTTTTCCTTTACCCATTCTTGTTTCAATCGGCTTCTTGGTAACAGGCTTATCCGGAAATACTCTGACCCACAATTTACCTCTCCGCTTCAAATGCCTGTTCACGGCTACACGGCAAGCCTCAATCTCTATGTTTGAGATCCATCCGCGAGAAAGCGACTTTAAACCGTACTCGCCAAATGCCAGCGTCGTACAGCACTGGGCAATCCCCTTGCGACTGCCCTTATGCATATTACGGTGCTTTACTCTTTTAGGCATTAATGGCATCGGTACTACTCCCTCTTTCTTTATTCTCCTTCGGCTCCTCTTTCTTGCATATCCAGACTTTTATCCCTATTAATCCAGCCGCTGTTTTGGCTTCTGTAAATCCATAGTCAATATTGGCGCGCAACGTATGCAAAGGAATTTTGCCCTCTTTGTACCACTCAACACGCGCAATCTCAGCGCCACCCAACCGTCCTCCTGTCTTGATCTTGATACCTTCG
>JAQUKQ010000194.1 GCA_028718985.1 Desulfobulbaceae bacterium
TTGGATGTGAGCCTCTATCCATGAAAGTGGTGGCGGGGCTCACCATCGTCCAGGGTCTTGCAGCCTGTCTTTCAGGAGTGATGGCTCATAGGCGGTTTAACTTCGTATCGGGTGGACTTACTGCCTGGATGGGCGGCACCATCTTCCTTACCGCCCTCATAGGTGGTGCCGGTGCTAAACACGTCGAAAACCAAGTGCTTCTGATCATCTTTGCCTTGATGGCTTTTGTTGCCGCGTTGCTTTTGCTGGTGCCAACCCGTACCGACAGTGATGTGCCTGACTTGGCGCAATTCGACTTCAGTCGTCCGAAGTCAGTTACCGTTGCCGGGACGGTAGGTCTTCTGGGAGGGTTAGTGGGCCAGGGCGGCTCCTTTATTCTCATACCACTCATGACCTCTTTTATGCAGGTTCCAACCCGAATTGCTATTGGCAGCAACTTGGGCATCGTTTTTCTCGCCTCCCTCGCAGGCTTCATCGGCAAGGCTATTACCGGTCAAATCGTCTGGTCATTAACCCTACCTATTGTCGTTGCTGTGATCCCAGCGGCCCAAATTGGTGGTTTATTAAGTCGCCGTGTGCCAGTTGCCAGGTTAAGAATGCTGCTCGCATTCTGTATCGCCATTGCTGCGGTGCGTATTGGATTTTCGGTGTTGACTGCGGTAGCAAGGTGAATGTTTCTCTTCAAATTAACGAACAGACAAGGAGGATCCCATGCTGAAAATCTGTTTTTTCCTGAACGAACCAAACGGTGGACCTTGAAAGCATTTCAACAAGATGCTGCCCAGGTTGGGCGGCAAGTACGAAATTGACATCGAGATAACGTCCCGGCCCAAGGCCGAGTATCTCACTGATGAGTATTTCGCTCTCGATCTCCCTGTAGCCCCGGCGATCATGGTTGGAGATGAAATCATCACTGAAGGCAAGGATATTGATGACCATACGGTCGAAGCTGCTATCTGTCGGCATTTAGGTCTGCCAGAACCAGAACAGGAATCGACAAGCGGACGAGGACTTCTCGGGAAATTGTTCGGCAAATAATGGCACGTATTATAAAAATACAAAAAGCCAACATTCAGGATTCACAGCCGGGCAACTACTCGTTGGGTGTCAAACTCCTGTCAATGGTCGCAATTCTATATGCGATCATTGCCTTCCTGAATGAATCAACGCTCCATTGGCAACCAGGGCAACTTGCACCTTTTTCGTTCCTGCACATACCCTGTTGCACAATTGGACCAAACGGTTCTTTTCCCTTTTGGCTCAGTCATTGGACGGAATATTTTATTATTGTTCTGTTTGGAGTCTGGCGTGCCGTGGCGGAGAAGAATCCTTATACCCGCAAGCGCTTGATTGTACTGACAGCCTCTGTAGGTTTCCTTTGGTGGTTGGTTCCTGCCTACCTGACAATTCCTGAGCCATACATAGGCAACCTGCCAAAGCCCCCGATGTTCCCAAGTTTGCACACTCCGGGAACCTTGACCTTTTTCTTGGTTCTCATCCTAGTATTGCTCTTCGGACGTCGAATTATATGTGGTTGGTGCTGTCCCTGCGTGGGCATCAGGGAAACGGTGGCCTTCCCTTTTCGGATCAATACGATTCGCACGGGTGCCAGTCGCAAGTATTACCGGCATATCAAATGGATTTTTTTCGCCCTATATCTGGCTTCATTCATCTTGATTATCAGCTACTCAAATCAGGTTTCCATATTTTACAAAACTTTCCTCGGACTGATCACCGTACCCTATTTTCTCTCGCTTCTGCTCAGTCCCTGGCTTGGCAACCGTTCCTATTGTCGTTTCATTTGTCCTTATGGTTCTACCTTCGGCCTTTTAAACAAAATCGGCTTCTTTGGGATCAAGATGGATCAGCAGAAATGCACCTCCTGTGGACTGTGTGAAAAGGTCTGCGATATGGGTATTCCCGTCGGAAGTCAGGGGCGTGAGGGCGGGAAGGTAAACATGATCGAAGAGTGCATGGGATGTGCACGTTGTGTAGTCGCCTGCCCGACCAACGCACTAGAAATCAGGGACATCCGAAATATTCTTCATCCAAGCCTACGCCAGGATAGGAAACATCTGTTAAAAAGGACCTGCTTGCCGGGTTGATCATCGTCCTAGTGCCGGAATCATTGATGACATCGTACTTGGGCGGCGGAATGACTGCCATGCTTTTGATGCTCATCTTTAGTATCCCTCTTAACATCTGTGCCTCCTCGTCCACCCCAATTGCTGCCGCCCTGATCTTGAAAGGAGTCAGTCCCGGCGCGGTGCTTGTCTTTCTGCTTACCGGCCCAGCCACTAACATCGCCTCACTAATTGTTCTCACCGGACTCCTTGGCAAGCGGGCAACGGCTCTCTATCTAGGCTCTGTTGCCGTGGTCGGTGTCACCTGTGGTTTGGCGTTAGATTGGCTGTATTTGTCCTTGGGCGTCAAGGCCGAGGCTGTAGTTGCTCAGACGGCTGAGGTCATGCCAATTTGGTTAGAATGGGGATCTGTGGCAATTTTGTTGGCTTTTTCTGTGAGGCCGCTGACAAGGCGGATATGGAGGTGACATTAAAGCTTCGTTCTGATGCTTCATCAGCAAAGGCGGAGCTGATGTTTTAATGTCTTGTAATCCCATCAACATCTATTCAAAGCTTCGATGAACTTACGTATATCTTTTATCTCCGATCAGTTCTGCTGGTGGCTTTCAATGGGAAACTGATTTGAGGGAGGGATGATTCTGAAATCAAATCCTAACAGTTCGCAGGGGAAAGGTTTCAATTAAATCTTATCGAAGCCAAAAAGCCTAAGTCCTCTCTCCTGGGGAGGCCCTCCATGATGCGCTCCTCGACCCCCGTGAATCTATGGTCATGGTACTGCAACAAACCGACGGCCTATGCTGGTTGAGATAGAAGAGAGATGGCAAATTCTTCCAGGTTTTTCAGATAGTTCATGTCCATGACTTAATCATTTTACCTTCCCCTGAAACACATTGACCGCATTCTTGACATTGCCCTGCACCTTGGCCGTCGATAGCGGCGCAATGTCGCCGAACATCTCCGACAGGTCTATCTGCGAGAAATCGAGCATCTGAAACTCTTCCGGCGAAAAGCCCCCGCAGTTCGGAGACTTCGCTGAACCCCATTTCCCGCCCGGCGCAAACCGCTGAAGCTGAAGCCGCCCCTGCTCCTGAATGATCCGGCCCATCTTTGAATTGAAAACGCAATAGACATCCGCCTCCTGGACACAACCGATAAGCGGAAAGTCCCTTTTGCAGTAGCTGCCGATATAAT
>JAQUKQ010000195.1 GCA_028718985.1 Desulfobulbaceae bacterium
GACGGGGTGGTACTTTTTACTTGCTATGATATCGGCCGACATCATGTTCTCGACAAAATCCTAGGAAGGGCGTACCTGCTTGACCTCGATCTCACCGATCATGTTCTCTTTGTCAGTGGGCGGGTGTCTTCGGAGATTCTTTTGAAAGTGGCTAAGATGAACATTGCCATTCTCGTAGCTCGGTCGGCCCCGACCGATTTGGCCCTGGCTATTGCCGAAGATTTGCACATCACGGTTATCGGTTTTGCTCGTGGGGATGGCTTGAATATATATACTTGCCCAGAGAGGGTCGTCTATTCGTGAAGTTTTCTTGGTCAGTAGCAAATAGTACCTATTGACACTTTCTGGCAGCCTTGATACACAAGCTGTCATAAAATTTTTGGATTGTTGTTTTGTTAACGGAACACGGTGAAATTCCGTGGCGCTCCCAACGCTGTAACCCCCGCTGATATTTTTAAAGGATGTTCTTTTGACGATACGAGTCACTGTTCCGCAACAAGGGAATGGGAAGGCTGTTGAAAGAGGGGGAAGCCAGAAGACGAACAAAACAGCTCTTATCTGTGGAACACGATGGTAAAGGGTTCTGATGGGCAGTAATGCTCTGTCGGAGCCCTTTTTTATTTTGGCGGTACAGAGCAGCGTTTGCAAAAGGAGTGTCACATGAAAACACAGCTTGAACTTGCCAGAGAAGGGATTGTCACTGAACCTATGAACAAGGTTGCCGTAGCCGAGGGCCTGTCGCCAGAGCTAATCAGGGAGCGGGTGGCGTTAGGGGAAATTGTCATCGCCAGTCATCCCAAAAGGCCCCATCAGAAGATTGTCGGTATCGGTACTGGTCTCCGCACCAAAGTCAACGCCTCGATCGGCACCTCCTCCGATATCTGCGATATCGAGATGGAGTGCCGCAAGGCGAAAGCTGCCGAGGAAGAGGGGGCCGATACCCTGATGGAACTCTCGGCCGGAGGGGATCTTGATGCCGTCAGACGAGCCGTCCTGGCCAGCACCAATCTGCCGGTGGGCAATGTCCCTCTTTATCAGGCGTTTAAAGAGACGACCCGGCGTTATGCCAACCCAGGAAAACTCGATCCAGAGTACCTTTTCGATCTCATTGAGCAGCAACTAGATGATGGCATCAGTTTCATGGCGATTCACTGCGGGATCAATCAGCATAGCGTCGAACGCCTCCGAAAACAAGGCTATCGCTACGGGGGGTTGGTCTCTAAAGGTGGAACCTTTATGGTGGCCTGGATGGACATCAATGGCCGTGAGAACCCTCTTTATGAACAGTTCGACCGGGTGTGTGGTTTGATGAAAAAATATGATGCCGTGCTTTCGCTTGGTAATGGTATTCGAGCAGGAGCTATTCACGACAGCCACGATCGAGCCCAAATGTCCGAGATGATCATCAATTGTGAGCTTGCCGAATTGGGCAGAGAGATGGGCTGCCAGATGATGGTGGAAGGTCCGGGCCATGTGCCGCTTGACGAAATCGCCGGCAATATCATGTTAGAAAAAAGGATGAGCGGCAATGCCCCGTATTATGTTTTAGGACCAATCCCCCTGGATACCGGTGCCGGTTATGACCATATTGGTGCGGCAATCGGTGCCGCAAGTTCAGCTCGCTATGGGGCTGATTTAATCTGCTATATAACCCCGGCTGAACATCTGGCTTTGCCGAATGAACAGGATGTTCGCGAGGGGGTACGCGCCACCCGCCTTGCCGCCCGGGTTGGTGATATCGCCAAGTATCCGGAACGCAGGCAGGCCGAGAAGCTTGCGGCTATGGCGAGAAGAGATATGCGTTGGAAGGACTTGGAAGGGTTGCTCATGTTCCCGGATGTTGCACGAGAGATCCGGGCTAGCCGCACTCCGGCCAGTGAGAATACTTGCTCCATGTGTGGTGATTTCTGTGCCATGAAAAAAGGCATGGAGGTTTTTGGCAATGACATCAAGGGGGATAAAGTTTCCTGCTCCAAGGACAATCTCTCAACTGGCCAGGCAAAAAAAGAGTAGATGAGTGAGTCGTCGACTGAGAGAGTCACTCCTGCCGAAGTGCTGCACGTTCAAGCCTTAGGATCCGCAATCATTCATCCGTACCGCAGCAGGCGCGGTACGGATGAATGATTCTGTATTTTGATACACTGTTAGCAACCATGGTTACACTCCCCGCTCATACCACCGATCCGGCCCGCACATCCTTTCAGTTCCTGGAGGATCTTTCTACTGCCTACTGGTTATCGGAGGCGTTTTTTGCAGCGCTTGAACTCAAGATTTTCGATCATCTTGATCTGAAACCGTAGACGGCTGTCGGGCTCGCCAAGATGCTTGGCGGGGGCCAGGATGAGTTAAGCCGTCTGCTGAGAGTGCTTGAGCGGCTCGAATTAATTACTGAAGTTGACGAATGCTGGTTTAATGGACAACTCGCCACCCGTTACCTGGTTTCCGGCAGGGGCTCCTATATGGGGGACTTTCTGCTCTACCGCAAGTACATGCAGGCTGGCTGGCAATCACTTCCAGCGCGACTGCTTGGTCCGACTGGGGAGCAAAAAACGACGCGGCAAACTGGAGATGATTACGCAGAACGCACATATCACTACGTTCGAGCAACAGACCAACTGATGCGGCACAAGGCGATGGAGATCGCTGCTTTGATTAACCCTTTAGCGTGGCAGATGCCAATGCTCGATGTCGGTGGCGCGGCGGGTTCCTTAAGCCGCGCTCTGTTACAGGCAAAAAATAACATTGTCCTCGACCAGCCGCCAACGCCGCCCCAAATCGATCTTGTTGATTTACCCGAAGTCTTGGCCGCTGCCCGCAAATTGTATCCAAGTCTTGAAGATTGGCAGGGTATTACCTTTGTCGAGGCCGATTTTCGAGTCATTTCCTTAGAGAAGCGCTACGGCTTAATTGTCCTGAGTAATTTTCTGCACGTCTATGGAGAAAAAGAGGCGGAAGAGTTGCTCTGTAAGGCGGCATCCCTCTTACAGGAGGGAGGTCTCTTGCTCATTCATGACTATTTCCCAGACCGTCAGGCACCCTCGCTTGCCAAAGGTGCGCTTTATGATTTGGCGATGATGTTGAACACCTATAACGGCAGATGTCACACCAGTTCAACTCTTCGCCGGTGGTTGCAGAAGTGTTCGCTGCCGAAGGGGCAGATGCTCGATTTATCGACTGATTCTTCACTACTGATAACGGTTCGCGGCACACCGAGGGTATCCGATATCATCC
>JAQUKQ010000196.1 GCA_028718985.1 Desulfobulbaceae bacterium
GGCTACAGCGGCATCAAAATTACTGTAGGCCTGCTGCTGCGCCCGCTTATAGGCTTTAGCCACCTGCATTTCATTGTCATGGTAAGCCCTTGCCACCTCACGCTCAGCTTCCATGTAGGCAGCATAAGCCTTCTCGGCTTGGCTCATAACCTCATCAAGCGGACTCTTGGCCTGTTTCTCAACGTTTTCAGCCGTTGCCTGAACCTCTTCAGATGGAGCTTCGCCTTTAAACTGTACTTCACCAGAGGATTTTTGAGGGTTGCTGCCCGGACAGTTCATCACTTACTCTCCTTTTTTGCCGCTTTGTTCTTACGCTCTTGGGTGAGCTGAGCTTCCCGGTCTCGCAACCAGCGGTTAATTTCATCCAGCATCGGAGGAGCAACATAGAACACCTCTATTTCAGGAGGGAACTGCACCTGATGCCCCTCCTTCATAAACAGTATCCCAATCTCATCCGTCTTAAGTGTCTCGTCAATGTGTTTGGAGATGAACTCGTTCCTTTTCTTACCTGCGTCGGTATAGGCTTCGTATACCGTATTAAATACTTTCGGGTTCTGCAACCCCATAGCGAGGCACCGGCTCCAGTCCATGAATTCCGTTAAAAGCTCAGCATCCTCGGTTGCTTCCAGTTGCGCCCCCTTTTTTACCCTGCTCTGCACTGCTTCGTGGCTCTTTTCATTCAGGTCTTTCAATGCCTTAAGACCTTCTTCTCCGCCTGAAGGTATCAATTCATGGTAGATTCTGCTGACCTTCCCGAGCTTCAGTTCAAGGTCACCTATTTGGTCTTCGACCTGCTTCCAATATTGGTCGAACTTTTTTACATATTCGGCAGGGGATTCTTGAGCTCCATAGATCAAGGGGACAAAGTAAAGCTTTCGTCCCTTTTTGTAATCAGCCGCCGCCGGTTTTTCTATCTTGCCAAGTTCTTCTGCCATCTCGATTCCTTACTGTCCGGTCTGTAATTGCTTGTTGCTCTAAGCCAGCCCCGCTCCTCTGGTAATACAGGATCCCCCATACTTTCAAAGTCAGCACATTCCTGGCAAACGCTCAGAATCAGGGGCTCACCTCTTGCCAGACGTTCAATATTGAGTGCTCCGTTCCTACCGGCTCTCTCACGGAGGCGATATCCCTTATCGCAATAAATGCGCACATTCTTTACCCGAGCGTGAAAACAGTCATATAGACTCCTCTCGCCGGTTTTCGAATCGTTCGCTGTCATATCGCTTTATCCCCTCTGTTTCTACATACGTCTCAGAACATCCGGCTGTATTTAGCGACTCCAGATATATTTTAAAAAGGCGAATTTTCTCATCAGACCCACAGAGTTTCCCTTCAGTGTCAACCATAAGGCCCCAGTCTTTAGCCAGTCCCTGCTGGCACTCGCGCCGATGAAGACTCGGGCTCCATTCACGGCATGCCGAAGGTTTAAACATATGAGCTATACATACTTTGCGATGCGGTACGTCCGTATTTTTCAACAAGATACATGCACCATCTTGCTGGCGAAGAAGAAAGCTATTGTAGTTTGACCACTTTGGGTCAACATAGTTGCTTAGAAATACATACCAGTTAAGCCCCAGTCCATCGCAAAGACGCCTTGCCTCCACGAGGTCAAGATGCACCTGTCGACCGGTACAGCACACGCCGCAACGGAAACAAGGAATTATGCCTGTTTCTTTTTCTACATCCTCTTTCCCGGACAGAGACGGGCTAATCCGAGTTGTCACGATCCTTGCTTCTTTCTGTATCTTTCACTGAGTTTATTTTTTACTTGTTACAAGCTCGCGTTTTTCTTCCTGCTTTATCCGATATAAATTCTTAGCTTCCTGCTTATTATCCTTTTTAAGCCTTTCCAACTTCTCGGCATTTTTAGTCTCTATCTCTAAAGACCTAAAGTATGGTGCGTATCGCTCAGCCATTTGCCGTGCTGTTTCTTCATCAGGTATAAGTATTTGAAAAACTCGACTTAAGACATTAATGATCTTATTAAAGATTCCTGGCATACCTTTTGTAATGTTTCTCCTTCACATTAACAACTCATTAGTTATTTTCTAATTCTTTTTACCTTTCACTAGGGATGAAAAATTACCCCTCCACACATCAAGGCTTTTACAGAACGGGCAGGTTACCACACCATCATCGGAAGCCTCAAATCTCCGTTCGAATTCCTGTCCGCAATGGCGGCAATGATATTTTGTAGTCGGTCCCATCCCTTCTACCTTTACCAGCGGATGAAAATACAATCTCTCTACATTCGGACTGTTACAGAATAGACAAGGTGCAGTGTTTCCGTCAGAAGTCTCGAACCATCGTTCGTATTCCTTGCCGCATTGACGGCAGTGATATTTTGAAACAGGTTCCCTATATTCCGGCATATCCTCCTCCGCTATTAGTATTCCGGCATCGGAGGCGTGGTCTTCTTCTCTTTTTCGGGAATATCGGTAACTAGGGCTTCGGTAATCAATGCCATAGCCGCAGTACTGGCAGCATTTTGAAGGGCGGTACGCGTGACCTTCAGCGGATCGATAATCCCTTTCTCTTCCATATTACCGTACTCTTCTTTGGTAACATCGAAACCGAAGCCATCTTTGGAGCTCTTTACCTTTTCGAGAATAACGGCCCCGTCACGCCCGGCATTAGCCGCCAGTTGGCGTAGCGGCTCCTCAAGGGCTCGCTTGATGATATTGGCCCCGGTTAGCTCATCGCCCTTAAGGGAAAGTTTATCTATTGCCGAAATGGCATTGATGAAGGCAACGCCACCGCCGGGTAAAGTTCCTTCCTCGGCTGCCGCCTTGGTTGCTGCCAGAGAGTTTTCGACACGACGCTTCTTCTCCTTAAGCTCGACCTCGGTGGGGGCACCGACCTTGACTACGCCGACGCCGCCGGCCAACTTGGCCAGCCTCTCCTGAAGTTTTTCCCGATCATAATCGGATTTTGTCTCATCAATCTGGGCTTTGAGTTGTTTGGTCCTGGCTTTGATCTTATCCGGAGAGCCTTTACCTTCAACGATGGTCGTATTATCCTTATCGGAAACAACGCGGCGGGCGCGCCCCAGGTCTTCTACATTAACTGCGTCGAGCTTTCTGCCCTTTTCTTCGCTGATAACCTGCCCACCGGTGAGAATGGCCATATCCTCAAGCATCTCTTTTCTACGGTCACCGAAGCCAGGCGCTTTGACGGCAACACAGTTGAGCGTTCCCTTGAGCTTGTTCACCACCAGCGTCGCCAGT
>JAQUKQ010000197.1 GCA_028718985.1 Desulfobulbaceae bacterium
TAGTTTTGTTTGGTGAGGCCGGTGGCCTAAGCGAAGGGGTCACACCTGTTCCCATTCCGAACACAGCAGTTAAGCCCTTCAGCAGCGATGGTACTTGGACCCAACCCGGTCCTGGAAGAGTAGCCCGCTGCCGGACTAAATAAAAAATCCCTTAACGGGGATTTTTTGTTTATGCCGGCTTACTTATCTGCCACAAAGCGCGGAAGAGATTGGATATTTTGGGCCTGTTTTTATAAAAAAAGACCGCAAGGTCGTAGACAATGCGGGGAGTTATCTTGGCCCAAAGATGTCTGAGGCGTTCTCTCGCTTGACCCGTTGCCTGAACTCGAGTCCGTCTTGGAACTGCAGGACGTACTCGATCTCGGACGGATTGTCGGCCGCCAGACCGATGGAGAGGCTCACGAGGCGCTCCATTAGTAGGTTTCGCAGTGCGTTGTGGGGCTTAAAAGCTTTGGGTCGGAGTGTGTCAACGAGCCTGACAACATACTCCGCGCTTATCTGTTCGAAGCGTGCCCACGAAAGGCGTTCTCGGAAGGTCAGGATACTGCCTTTGATTATACAACCGACCTCCTCTTGGTACTTCCTGCGAAGGACTGCTCTGAAGTTCTGACCCATGGCGTGGTGGATGGCGATCTCGATACTGTCTTCCTTGGCTCTTAGCCAGAGCTCGATGCCATCAGAGGCGAAAGGCTGTACACCGTTGTATTGGATGCGCTCGGGAGGGATCAAGTTGACTCCTTCACGAGCCTCAATGATACGCAGGACTTGATCCTGGCTCATGAGCCACCTTCTTTCTTAGTGAGGACTTTTCTCATTTCTGCCGCATTTTCTTTATGGCAGGAAAGGCGAGGTAAATGATCAGAAGCGGGAGAACGAGCAGTAGGACGATGCCAACACCTCTGAGCTTGGGTTTGAACTCGGTGGGAGCAGCATCGTAGATCGCGTAGAGGAAAGGCGCAAAGGCCAGGATGCCGGCAAGGCTCGAAGCGATTGATACGACATGTTGGATGTTTCCATTGGGGTTCTTGGCAAGCCGGCGCTCGATCAGCATTCCGATCGTGCAAAGGCCCATCCAGAACAAGAACCAAAAGGGATAATTGGCGGTGACGAACTCCATTATTCGGTCCATGGCCCACCTTTTTGGGTGAAGGGTACATTATTCGGTCTAGGATGAGGTTATACAGAAAAGTCGAAAATGTCAAGATTAAGCGGAGGAAATAAAATACCGCACCCCGAGGAGCTGAAACGCGATTAAAAAAAGAACCGCAGGATGCGGTGGAGTTTTTCGCGGAGGTTTCTATTGGCACTTCTGCAGAGAATCAGGGTTGCAGTAGTCGAGACGGCTGTCCCCGCAAATATTGTGCCAACAGTAGCCCATGCAATCCTTGTTGCTAACGCAGGTGACAAATGGCCCCTCTCCGTTGCAAAGACACTCGTATCTGCCCTCTGGGGCGCAGAAATAGACATACAGGTCCTTGCAATCGGGATTTGTGGCCCTGCAGGCATGGCAAGGATCACTGTTTTTGACATCAGCTCCAGCATCAGGCGACTCGTTAAGGCATTGGTTGATGCAATCAATATGCCTGTCGTTTTGCAGATTCGTGCACGATGCGCTGTTGATGCATTCGGCGCCGCAGTAGTCTTGCCCTTTGCAAGAGGCCTGATCGTCGAATTGGAAGTCAGGAGCGAATCCGCAGGTCGCGAGGTGGTCGATAGCCTGGTCGCAGCTGTTTCTTTGGCCTGTCTGATTGTCGGAACTGCAGCCACTCCCCGTGCCGCAAGCGACACAGACCATGAGCATCAGAGCCCAAAGGGGAATGACGTGCGAATTGGTTCTACGGTCAGTCAAATGTGCCATGATCTTGCCTCGTCTTTTTTTAAGCCACGCACCATGCGTGGATAAAGAAACCTAGCATTTTTTGAGCAGCAGGTCAAGGATGGTATAATCCTTACATATGAACCTTTCTTTTTATAAGCGAATCGCCGCTGTCAGTGCTTTCTTATTAGTTTCATTCGCTTTGACGGGCTGCACTTTCGATTTAAATTCCATCGGGATAAAAAAAGTCCCGCAGGACTTACAAGAAACTGCGACTTTTAGTCCTGACATCAATAAAAAACTGGAAATGGCCATGACTGAGGGCATGCTCTTGAACAAAACGCCGGGCGCGCTGGTCGGCATCTGGTCGCCCAAAGGTAATTGGGTGCATGCGCAAGGGTATGCTGACTTGAAAACAGGTAGGCTGGCAAATGTTAATGACCTGTTTAGGATCGCGAGCTTAACCAAAACTTTCACGGCCAATGCCGTTTTGATTCTGGCGGATCAGGGTAAGCTAAATCTGGATGATAAACTTTCGAAATACGTGGCGGGTATCAAAAACGGAGACAAAATCACTATTCGGCAGGTGCTGAACATGACGGCCGGGATTTACGATTTCACCTATGACGACCAGTTCAGCAAAGATTTTTACGATAATCCCACCATGGCCTTCACATCAGACGATTTGCTGAAGGTCTTGAATCGGCACAAGCCTGATTTTGTTCCGGGCAAGCAATATAAATATTCAAATACGAACTATTGGTTGCTGGGCATGGTCATTGAAAAAGTTACCGGCCAAAAGGCTGATGATTATATCACGGAAAACGTCATCAAACCGAGTGGCTTGAAAAATACTATCTTCCCCAAAGATGCAACCGTGCCAGAAAAAGCCATGCGCGGCTATACGATAAAAAATTGGAGGCTCCAGGATATCAGCGAGGTTAACCCGGCTATCCCATGGACGGCCGGCATCATGATATCTGACCTGCAAGATTTGAAGACCTGGGTTAAATCCAACGCGGAAGGCAAACTATTGAGCCCGCAGATGCAGGCAGAGCATATAAAATGGGTCAGCGATCAGGAACATCCGGGCAAGATTGGCTACGGAGCCGGGCTGATGAACATCCAAGGATTTATCGGCCATGCAGGGCAAATCTTTGGTTACGTGACTTTCATCGGTTACATGCCTGAAAAGGATATGACTATGGTGCTCGCGGTCAACAATGGCGAGGCCGAGCAGGGCAATCCGAACACGATGCTCACTTTGATCTACAAAGCTTTGGCTGAGGCGAATCTGTTGGACAAATAAATGAGTCCAATTCAAAAGCCTCCTAATTGGAGGTTTTTTGATTAAAAAAAACGCCGCACCTCGAGGAGCATCGCGCGTGGGCGAT
>JAQUKQ010000198.1 GCA_028718985.1 Desulfobulbaceae bacterium
TAGAAGAAAGTGCCAGCAAACCCATGCAGTCGATCCACGCCCTCAAACAAAAAATCATATTGGTCACTACCACATAAAGCACAACAAATATTTTTCTTTTCAATCAATCGAGTAACATCCATCTGTGATTACCAGACTGTTTCAGGTAAGTTTAAAAGCCATTTTCATGAAAGCATGAATCCAACGAGCTTGGTGTCAATGATCGGCCTAATGGAGCCAGTCCGTGATCGCCGTAATCGAGCCACCTGAGGTGGCCGACTTTGGGTCTCGGGGTGGTAAAGATTTAGATGTTTTTTCCTCCTTTTTCAAGGATTAATTTTGGTGTTTGGGGCAGTGTTTTTTCTGATCGGAAACTTTTCCCGTCCAGAATAACATTGTAGGCGCCGTGGCGAACACGGTCAATGGTTGCCGCGCCGAGGAGTTTGTTGGGGAAAGCATCGCCCCACTCGGAGAGATCCAAGTTGCTGGTGATAATCGTCCCTTTCCGTTCGTACCGTTCGGCGATCAGGTCGTGGAAGTCCTCGTCCTGAGGAGAACGAAGCGGTTTTAGTCCAAAGTCATCAATTATCAGGAGATCGACTTTGGCCAAGGCCGCCAAGCGACGATCATAGGAGTTGGTGGCGCGAGCGGCATGTAGTTGTCCGAACATCTTGGTCGGTGAGAAAAACAACACGTCATAGCCAAGGCGGATGGCGCAATGGCCAAGGGCTTGGGCCAGGTGGCTTTTGCCGGTGCCGCAGGGTCCGGCGATCAAGATGCAGGCCTTTTCTTCCATGAACCGGCACGTTGATAGATCCAACACTTGAGCGCGATTGATCTTCGGGTTGAAGGAGAAATCGAAGTCCTCAATCGTCTTGTGGTTGCGGAAATTGGCGCGGCGTACGGCCATGGTTAGTTTTCTCTGGGTGCGTCTGGCCACCTCGTCCTGAATGAGCATGGCCAGGAAGTCGGTGTAGGCGAATTTTTCTGCGATAGCCTGGCGGTTTCTCAGTTCCAGGGAGTCCAGTATTCCCGAAAGTCGCAGTTGTTTGAGCATGGGGATCAGTTCTGGCATTGGATTCATTGGGTGTCTCCGTGTGTTATTGAATAGTATTTTGCTTCCGAGGGCGACAGAAACGGCTAGAGCCGGTGTAGGCGGCGGGCAGGATGGCGATTGCCGGATCGCTCTGTAACTGGTCAAGCCCTTTGGCCAGAATTGTTTTAACCGTCTGGTATCTGGGGTTGTCGTAGAATAAAGCTCGTTCGCAGGCGGCTTCGAGCCGTTTTGCCCCGAACGATTTGACAAATCCGACGATGCCTTGAGCGGCGCGGAGATTGTCGAGCACCCGATGGGCAAAGAGTTGCTTGATCAGAGAATGGCAGCATGCGCCTATGGTTTCTGCCTGTTGCAGACACCACTGCGGATCGTGCATGAGGTAGGCGACCGCTTCGGGTGGCAGATGGTCTTGAATGGTCGACTTGGCCCCTGGTTTGTAAAGCCGGGGGTGGATGGCCTGAAGTTCATGATTTTTGAAGATCTTGACCGTGGTTTCCGAGGCCCTGACCCAGAGCTCGTAATGCACCAGCCGGAATGGGGCTGAGTAAAAGGCCTTCTCGAACTGAAGATGGCAATTACCATGCAGTTTGTGTTTGGCCCAGATGGTCAGTTCTGGCGGGACATCGGGCAAAGTTTTGAGCAACTTTTTTTCAATGTCGGCGAAGAGGGTTGTCGGCTGCTGCTTGGTGGTGCCATGAACTCTGGTTCCGGCCGTTTCAAGGATCCATTCCTTGAGTTGACGGTTGGCATCGGTCAGATTCCGAAACTCCCGCAAGGGCATGAAATTACGCTTGATGTATTTCACGCCGGATTCGACACGGCCTTTTTTCTTGGGGTCTCGGGGTGGGCATGGTGAGATCAGAAATCCGTAGCCTTCCGCACACTCGGCATAGGAGCGTTGCACCTCGGGGTCGTGCCAGCAGGCCTTGGTGATGGCTGCTTTCAAGTTATCGATCATTACCTTGGCTGGTACTCCGGCGAAGAACTCGAAAGCCCGTCGATGGCATCCCAACCAGGTAGCGATTTTCTGGTCTTTGACCACTTCCGCGTATTGATGACGGCTGAAGGCCAGGGTCATAACAAAGAACCAGGTCGAATACTGTTCGCCGGTTGTCGTGTCGATGATCTTGGGACCGGAACCAAAATCGACCTGTGCTGTTTCGCCAGGATCAAAGTCGAGCATCACCGTGGCTTGCGGCGCGTTGCTGGCGATCTTCTGGAGAAGACGGCGAACGGAAGAGTAGCTCCCCTGGAATTGATAACTGCGAACCAATGCCTGATGGATGGTGGTTGCTTGGATGCCTTCTGCCTGCCAGGCTCGAAGTTGGTCCTCATAGGGTTTGGCAAGGGAATCTTGCTGAGGCAGGCTGCTTTGGCGCTGAAAGGCGACAGCCAAGGCACTGTCGTCTGGGAGGGGAATTAGCGGATTCAACCAGCCATGGCTTTGGGCGACAGTCCGGACTTCTCCGGCCTTGACCCGGCCAATGAGCCCGGCTTTAGCGATTTGCCGGTCAGATGCCCCCAGTCGCATATGTGAAAGAATTTGACGAAACTCATACATCTCGAACCTCCTGTTGGTCATTGGTGCTCCCTTCTGCGAAAATAAAAAATCAGGGAGAGTACACCAGTTAATAGGAAAAGTCCGAGACCCGTTTTGGTTTTTAGATGGCTCCTTTAGGGCGATCGCAGGGTGGCTCCATTAGGCCGATCACGAAGTGGCTCTCTTGAGGCGATCACGATCACTGGAGGTGGCTCGATTACGGCGATCACAAGGTGGCTCGAATAGGGCGATCATTAACATCGTTAACGGAAAGAGCCGCACAGCCATAGAGTGAGAAGGTAAGCAGGGCTATTACGATATATTTCATGCCGGAGTTCCACTTGAGATGCAGGTTTTGAAAAGTCCTTTATTGCCGCTTTTCATGATCTTGCTGACTGTTCCGCGGTTTGAGCCGCTACTGCTTTCCCACCGTCTCTCCTGACACCCTGTGCTCATTTCCTTGGTGCCGCCTGTTTGGCCTGTGCGGCCATATGATCTGCTATCAACTCTGCCTGGAAACGGCTGATGGTGTCAGGGTCGGTGAAGATCGTCCGGGTGTTATGTAGCCCGGGCCACCTGGTCCCTCGGCGACAAGGCAAGTTCCCTCGCCCGAGGCCGTCTCTCAGGA
>JAQUKQ010000199.1 GCA_028718985.1 Desulfobulbaceae bacterium
CCTGAAAATACAAATTATCTGAACCGATTGGCGGCCTTGCCGGCAGTGAGCGGCATCTGGCCCCGGGGCAATGGGATCTTGACCAATTTCGGTGAAGGCACCTATCTTTGTGTCAAGGCGTTTGCCAAAGCAGCCAACATGGCGGGGACCCTTGATTCCGAGGCCCTGGTCGAGGCTTTGGAAGCTATCAGCCTAAAAGGTCCCCAAGGTGAGGTGTCCATGTGCTCGGAGACACATCACGCCAAAGTCAATACATATCTTGCCCGCTGCCGGGCTGATGGCTCTTTTCCTATCATCAAAAGCTTTGGTTCGATTGCCCCTGTCATCCCTGAGCGTTATAGCCACCAACAAATCAGTCATCAGGCGACCATGGAGGAAGACATCCGGCTGCAGGCCAGAATGCTCGAACAGATGTCCGAAGGGGTGTTTCTTTTCAACGCCCAAAACGGAACCATCATATATGCCAACGGTGGAGGAGAAAGATTATTCGATTGTAAAAAAGGGGAACTGAGCGGCCAACACCTCTCATTTCTTCTGGCCCCATCCGATAAAGGCCAGGAGGAAACCATCAGCCGGATTACGAGTGACCTGGCTCAACATGGTAATTGGCAAGGTGAAATCAGAAACCTAAAAAAAGATGGCTCCCCATTCTGGTTCCTGGGAACGTTTTCCACTTTCACACACCCTGTCCATGGTGAGGTGTGGATGGCAGTGTTTCAGGACATCACAGGGCGCAAACAGGCTGAGGAAAAACTTAAAGAACGAACCGATTTCCTCGACAAGATCATAGATTCTTCAGCTCTGAGCATGTGGATTTCTGATGAGAAAGGCACGGCCATAAGGGCAAACCCTGCCTGCCTGCAATTCTTCGGAACTACCGAGGAGGAAGTGATCGGGAAGTACAACATATTGCAAGATAATGTTGTTGAAAATAATGGACTAATGCCGGTTATTAAACAGGTGTTCGAAAAAGGCAAGGCGGCAAGCTTCGTGCTTGATTACGATTTCGGAGCCGTTGGCCATGTTGAGGTAAAAAAACCTACCCACAAGATCGTACGATCAGTCCTTACGCCCGTTGTGGATAAAGCAGGAAGGGTTACTAACCTAATATCCCAGGCAATTGACCTCACAGAGATACAGCAAAAAGAAGATGCATTACGGGCGAGTGAAAAACGTTTCCGCCAACTCACCGAAAACATTCAGGAGGTGTTTTGGCTGGGATCTCCAGACTGGCAAGAAGTCATTTATATAAGCCCCGCCTATGAACAGATTTGGGGAAGAAGCACGGAGAGTCTCTATGCCCAGCCATTATCATGGCTGGAAGCTGTTTTGGAAGAAGACAGAGAATCAGTGCTGACCGATATCCGAAAAAAAAGTACTGGCGAGCTGAACGATGGGAAAATCCCTGAATATCGAATCAGACGACCGGACGGCTCGGTCCGTTGGATTTCCGCAAGAGCCTATCCCATTAAAGACGAACAAAAGACGATTATTCGTATTGCCGGTATTGCAGAGGATATCACAAGACGCAAGCAAGCAGAGGATTCCGCAAAGAAAGCCGCCTTGGAATGGTCTGCTGCGATGGATGCTTCATAGGATGCTATTTATCTCCTTGATACCAACCGCCATATTCTTCGGGCCAATAAAATCTTTTATCTTATGACACGAAGTACTCCGGAAACTGCGTTAGGAAGGCACATAGAGAAGATTGTCCACCCCCAGGGTGAACTTGTCCCGTGTTCTGTCTGCCAAGCACAAAAAAAACTGCGAAATGAAGTTATCATAATGGAAGCCGATCACCCTTACAATTCATCTGGAAGTCCTATCGAGGTTACGGTAACCATAGTTGAAAATGAAGCGAAGCAGCCTGTGAGTATTTTCATGAGATTACATGATCTCACTCACCAGCGGGAACTGGAAAATCAGCTCAGCCAGTCACAAAAGATGGAATCAATCGGGACCTTGGCCGGTGGCATTGCCCATGATTTCAACAATATCCTGTCTGCAATTATGGGGTACACGGAACTCGCGTTGGATGACATTGACAAGCCGGAGATATTGAAAAAAGATCTTGAAGAGGTCCAGAAGGGGAGCT
The DNA here is from genome assembly GCA_028718985.1 of Desulfobulbaceae bacterium. GTDB lineage: Bacteria > Desulfobacterota > Desulfobulbia > Desulfobulbales > VMSU01 > VMSU01. The sequence goes on from JAQUKQ010000199.1 coordinate 2,096, forward strand.
TGCGCGCCAAAGAGTTAGTGCAACAGATACTCACCTTTAGTCGGAAGGGCGACCAGGAGTTGAGACCACTTCGGGCTCAATTGATTGTCAAAGAAGCGCTGAAACTATTACGCTCATCTATTCCGACAACCATTGAAATCAAACACAATATTGATCCTGATTGTGAAACAATTCTGGCAGATCCTTCCCAGGTTCATCAAATAGTTATGAATCTTTGTACCAATGCTTACCATGCCATGAGAAAATCAGGTGGGGTACTTGAGATTTCCATGCAAAACATTCAATTGGGGATTGAGGATATCTCTGAAAAAATAAATATCGAACCAGGATCGTACATACTGCTTTCAGTAAGTGACTCCGGAATTGGTATCCCCAGAAATGTTCTGCAAAGAATTTTCGAACCATATTACACAACAAAAGAAAAAGGAGAAGGCACCGGCCTGGGCCTTGCCGTTGTGCATGGTATAATCTCCCGTCTACATGGCCACATTTCGGTGGATAGCGAGCCTGGGAAGGGCACGACAATCAGTGTATATCTACCAACAATTTCAGCCCCCATGGGAATGAAGCAGGAAAAAGTTTGCGTACCACTTCCGAAGGGGCATGAACGGATTTTACTTGTTGATGATGATGCCGATATTGTCCAGTTAACTCAGAAGGTACTCACAAAACTTGGCTATAAAGTGACGGGCCTGACAAATTCACTGGAAACGCTACTACTCTTTAAGCAAAATCCAGAAGAGTTTGACCTTATCCTCACCGACATGACAATGCCTAACATGACAGGCGAGAAACTTGCCCAGCAAGTTTTGGCCATTCGTCCGGGGATGCCAATTGTTTTATGCACCGGATATAGTGAGGATTTTAACGAGGAAAAAGCAAGGGCACTGGGCATTGCCAGTTACCTTATGAAGCCCGTAAGTACAGAAGATCTTGCGCTGGCGCTCCGCAAGATTCTAGACTGCACAAAATGATTTCGGGCCGATGTTTTTTTCGATTCCTCGCCAACCATGAATTGAATCTAAAAAACGCCGAGCCAAAGCATTCACCAGAAAGCAAAAAGCGCGCGGCGGCGCTGACGCGGCAATCTTG
>JAQUKQ010000200.1 GCA_028718985.1 Desulfobulbaceae bacterium
CAACCGCGGATACATGGGATCGCCTCTGCAAAAAATATAGAATCCCATTTGCATATGCTTTTTATTTACATGACTACATCTCCTATAGCAGAACCTTCCCTGACCACGATGTATCATTCGTGACAATTGGACAGCCGACTAAACATACTTTTGAACCATTCGACCCTGATCATGAAGGATATTATCAAAGGAGGGGCGAACCATATGCCAAACTTTTGATATCGGGCGATGGTCACAAGAGCGACGTTCTAAAATATATCGAAAACAATTGGGATAAAATCGAAGACATCTTAAAAGAGCAAGGATGGACTCGCCCTAAAAAAATCAGAAAAACAATCAACAAGGATAGAAACCGACTTGTGAAGCAGCTCTGGCTCTGTTCCACTAAGGAACTACAAAAGCTAGCAGATTTAAATGACACTAAATACAAAGATAGACTAATTCAAAAAGTTTTAAAAAAAAGAGGTATTTCTCTATCTGAAGGATACATCCGAAAATTACGATACTGGAGATAAATGACTACCCCATGGCTATAACTAAAAGGTAGTTATACGGTGAAATACCTCCAAGATACGATCAAACAAGATCGTATTTTTATGATTAAACATAACTATGAATATGCAAGACAATTCTCCACTTTTCTCAACTAGCGACGTATATCTCGCCGCCTCACTCAGTGCCCTGGACCATCCTGTCATCGGAATTGACCGATCCGAAACAAGCCGTTGTCGGTTTATCTTTAAAAATACGCCCGAGCTTCAGACGAATGTTGAGGCATTTTGGCAAAGAGATCTGACCATAGAGCCGCAGGCACTCTTTGCCTCCTTACGTAGTCTCAAATGGCAGCTCCACGCGAATCAATAAAGTCAATGAAGATGAACATGAGCACAACCAAGAAAAACCAATTCACCATGACCCCGAACGAGGTGGTCTTTGATGTATCGCTTGGCCTCGGCGACAGGGCTATCTATCTTGCACTGCGCTCATATCGTAATGAGAAAACACAAGTGCCTGTATATCCATCAAAGGCAACTATAGCAAAGAGACTTGGCTGCTCTCCCGATACAGTTGATCGGGCTATTAAACGATTGGAAAAATCCGGTCACATCAGCCATAAAAAAGGTTGCAGTGGATTCGCTAATGCCTATCAGTTCAGGGACAATAAATATGAACATACCCGCACTGATGCGGCTATACCAGACGCTCTTGAGCGACGACCTACCCGCAGTCATGCGGAAGAGATAATGGCGCATAAGCGTCTCCAACCAGAATCATATAACCATAATTATAAACCAGAGAGCGGCCGCTGTTTATTTCATGGAAAAGATCTAGCCTCGGTCATGCCTAATGGCGAAATTCGTATCAAAACCCATACGGGCCAATGGGTAGACTATGGGGGTGGCGATGAAGAGATTTTTTGCTTCGGTAATTTACGAGGCACGGCTGCCCGACAGGCTGCTATAGCCTATTTTAAAGACAAGCCTCGCCTAAAACGAGGCAATGGCGATATGGTGTATCCATTGCCCACGAATGGGGAGGCTTTAGAGCCTAACCGTCCAACATCGCTCATCGACAACCTAAACAATGACTGACACCGGCTCACACTCCCAAGCTGGAGGGCTGAATATCCGATTTTTAACGCCTGACGAGGTTGCCGCTTTATTGCGCATCTCTAAGACGGGCGTTTACCGACTGGTTGAGCGACGTTCTGTTAGGTTCTACAAAATCTCAGGCGTCCTGCGTTTTGATCAAAACGATATTCTAGCTTTTATCCAGCAAGGCTGTGTTGAGCCGATGCGATGAGAATGTATATGAGCGTAAGACGCATAGGAGCTTCGTGGTGGGTCGATATCCGGTTCAACCGGGATCGATACCGCAAACGAAGCCCAGACAACACCAAGGCCGGAGCACAGGCTTATGAAGCAACCATCAGGCAGAGAGTTGCTCGAGGCGAATCAATCTTGCCTAAAAAACAAGAAAAGCCCGAAAGCCTAACCTTTGAAAAGTTTACTCAAGAGTGGTTCGAGACTTACGTTAAAGCCAATTGCAAGCATTCAGAGATTCTGAATAAACAAGGAACTCTCAAGCTGCACCTAGTGCCGTGGTTCGGTAATAAAGAACTGCGGGATATCCAGACCTTGGACATTGAGCAATACAAAGCAGAGAAAAACAAAAAAGGATTGTCGCCGAAGACCATCAACAATCATTTAGCCTCTCTAAGCAAGTGCCTCAATTGCGCATACGAATGGGGTCGACTTAAGACGGCACCGCCCAAGATCAAAAAGTTAAAGTCCAACTTCCACCGGATCGACTTCCTCTCCCCTGTCGAAACCTGGCAGCTATTACAGGATCATAGCGAGCCGACATGGAATTGCATGATCCTAGTCGCGTTGCGCACTGGCATGCGCTTCGGTGAACTCCTTGGGCTAGAGTGGTCGGATATTGATTGGGAAAGAAAACAGATCACGGTCAAGCAATCTTTTGTACGCGGGGTCATGGGAACGCCTAAAAGCGGAAAGATCCGACACATCCCAATGACAGACGAACTTTGCGAAGCGTTAGCCGATCGGCGAAAACTCCATGGCTTAGTCTTTGAACGGCCGCTTGGCGAATTCACGCATCGCGTGGCTTCAAACGCGATCCATCGAATCTGCAAGCGGACCGGAGTCAGAAAAACATGTTGGCACATCCTGCGGCATACCTTTGCCTCACACCTCGCCATGGAAGGCGTACCGATCCCGGTAGTCCAGCAGCTACTCGGCCACGCAAGCATTGTCATGACCATGCGCTACGCCCACCTCTCCCCATCCAAACTTAACGAAGCTGTGGCCGTCTTCGAACGGCTAGAAAAGCGAGAAATTGAAAAGTTTGGGCAACAGGTGGGCAATGCGGTCATCAAACGCACCCTTTCCGAGTCGCCAATAATCCAACAGGTAGCCGAAAAAATGAGTCAATAAAAGCAAAAACCCTCCAGTAAAGGAGGGTTATCTGCAAAGTCCGGCAGCGGGCTACTCTTCCAGGACCGGGTTAGGTCCAAGTACCATCGCTGCTGAAGGGCTTAACTGCTGTGTTCGGAATGGGAACAGGTGTGACCCCTTCGCTTAGGCCACCGGCCTCACCAAACAAAACTATTTAGTGAGGTCGACGGCTAAGTCGA
>JAQUKQ010000201.1 GCA_028718985.1 Desulfobulbaceae bacterium
GATGTAATCATCCGCCCCTCTTTCCAGGCCGAGGATACGGTCAACCTTTTCGATACGGGCGGTGAGCATGATTATAGGCACCTGGGAAAATGAGCGGATTTCCCTACACACCTCCATCCCATCCTGACCCGGGAGCATCAGGTCGAGGACAACCAGATCCACTCGGTTCGCTTTCAGCCAGGGGACAACCTCCAAACCGTCAGCCAAGCAAACAGTGGACATGCCGGCCCGCTGCAGATAGTCCTGCAGTAAGGCAGCAATCTTGTACTCATCTTCGACGATTAATATTTTTTCATCCATCAGCGTTCACCTTTGTCTTGCGAAGCAAAAATACTATCTGTACCTCTTAGTGGCACGCCCCTTCTTCTGCCAAGTGATATTTTATGCGACAGTAAATGGTCACAAGGCATGCTGTTGCGCACTGATTTAGCGGAACTTGACAGCCTTCGAGGAACTGACGATAAAGGTTGGCAGGCATAAAAATGGCCCTGTTGACCCGGGATATACGCAAGCCTAACACTGAAGCGTGGGCCGAATGCTTAGGATTTTCACAATGTTCTATTTTAGCCGTCGCCATGGCAGTATATGCCGAAAAGTTAGTTTCATCATAACCCGCCGCACGCGGTGTGAGTCGCTACTGTTCTGACGTAATATCGCTCTCCACAATAGGAATTGTAACGGTAAAAGTCGTCCCCTCTCCCATTTTACTTGCAACTGAAATATCGCCATTGTGTGCCTTGACGATGTCGTAGACGATGCTGAGGCCAAGTCCGGTGCCTTTGCCAATTTCCTTGGTCGTGAAAAATGGATCGAAAATGTGCCTAGAGGTCTCTTGGGTCATACCAGTGCCATCGTCGGTAATGGTTGTTTTTATCCAGTTGCCTTCCACCGCAGTTGTAATCTTGATTTTTCCTTTTTTCTCAATGGCTTGGGCGGCATTAACTAAAAGATTCATGAACACCTGATTGAGCTGATGGGGATTGCAGTAGGTGAGTGGCAGATTACCGTATTCTTTCTCGACAGTCGCCTTGTATTTAAGCTCGTTCCAGACGATAGTTAAGGTTGTCTCAATGCATTCATTGAGGTCGGCCATAGTCATGGCGGTCTCATTGACTCTTGAGAAATTTTTTAGGTTCTGGACGATGGTTCGGACCCGGCTGGCTCCATCGAGCGATTCATCTATGAGATAGGGGAGATCCTCAAGGATGATATCGATTTTTAATTTCTTTCGTTCTTCATGAAGAGTTTTGGCCAGTTCCGAGTCTGCACCCAAAAGATGAACCACCTCTTGCTGGCGGTTGATGAAACCAGTGAGCTTATCGAGATATTTGACCAGGGTGTTCAAATTACTCGTAATAAATCCCATAGGGTTATTAATCTCGTGTGCGACGCCAGCGGCTAGCTGACCGATTGTGGCCATCTTTTCCTGCTGCAAAATTTTGGCCTGAGACGTCTTCAGATCGGAGTAAGCATGTTCCAGTTCGGCGGCAAGTCTTTGGGATTCGCCAAGGGCCTTTTTGAGTTGTTCTTCAGCAGCTTTTTGACCTGAGATGTCAACAAAGCTTTCAAGGAGATAGGGACTCCCTCCGAGACTGATTTGGGTCACTGTTTTCAGGATGGGTAGTTTCCCGCCGTTTTTGGTAAGCAGTACCCGTTCGGAATTGTCCACCTGCCGGCCCAGATCAGTCACCGGGCATTGGCCTTCCTCAGCCGGGCATATAAAACGGTGACATAATTGACCAGTCACTGTATGCCGTTCAGACATAAACATCCTGCAGGCCGCCGGATTAATTTCGACAATCCGGTGCGTTGCCGGGTCGATTATCATGACACCGGTCTGCACCCCATCTAGGATATCCTTTAGTCGTTGCTCATTCTCTTTGAGAACACGTTCTGCCTTTTTTCGATCATTGATATCGATTGAGAACTCAATCAGCTGGATTACCTTACCTTTTTCATCGAAGAGTGGGTAGCCGTGCACCTCGTAGTACGCTTCAGATCCATCCCCCCGAGCGTGGAGATGTTCGACTAGTACCGGTTTGCCAGTCGCAACTACCTCTTGCAGTGGGCAGGCATGTTTATCAGAATTACACGGGGTGTCTTGATGATGAGTTAGGGCATGGCATGTTTTCCCTAGCCATGCTCCGTCGGGGGAGGCGGCGATATTTGCCATCAAAAGTGAATAGTTACTGACGTCCACCACATAAAAGGGATAAGGGATGGACTGGATGATCGTCTGGAGGTGGGTTAGATTTATCCTGTTTGCCGTTTCGGAGATTTTAAGCTTTTCAAGAGTTGCCAGCAGGCTTTTTTCAGTTTCACGCTGTTCAGCAATCAGGAGAGAAAGTTCAGCGGTGCGCTCATTTACAAGTTCTTCTAAGTTCTGCTGGATATGGCAATTTTCCAGCTCCATGGTCCGTAGGTGAAGAGCAACTTCGATTTGGATCAACACCTCATCTGAAGAAAACGGCTTTACGATATATCCGCAGGCCCCTTTGTTGAGGGCATTGACGGCGACCTCTCGATCCCGTAATGCAGTCACCATGACAAAGGCTGGAGGTTCAGGGCGCTGTCGTCCCCGGGAGAGCATCTCAAGTCCGGAGAGCCCGGGCAGGTTAATATCGCAGAGTACGACTGCAAAGGATTCCTGGGCTAGAATATCAAGCGCCTTTTCTCCGGTTGTCGCCTTCTTGCATGAATGGCCCGCCGCCTCAAGAATTCGTTGGAGCAAGGCACATATGTTTTCGTCATCATCAACAATCAGGACTGAGGTGGGATTTACTGCTTCCATTTTAGGTTCCTGGTGGGAGATAGCCATCTTATTTTGTTGTCTCACAGCAGAACAATCCGTCTTTACTCGACTGCTGACTTTTTTTGTTCCTTTTGTCCTCATACATCTTCATATCTGCTTCATCAAGACAACTCTGAATATTGCTTACAGATTTTGTCAATATGCTAAATCCATAGCTTAAAGAAATATGAAATCCAATATCATTATTCTCAACCAGACGATCTATTTTGGTGTCAATCCTGGAGGCTAGTGATTCAGCATAACTTTTATTGTCACAGCATTCATGCATTACAATAATGAATTCGTCACCACCAATCCTAAATGCAATATCTGATTCTCTGATAGTGTTTTGAAA
>JAQUKQ010000202.1 GCA_028718985.1 Desulfobulbaceae bacterium
AATTCAGCTGCTTCAACAAAAGTCACAAATCGCGCATTCCATTTTAGGAAGATGGCTCTCAGTATCTCCGTCGGCTCATAAACCAGCTCCCTCAGTGAACCTTCGCCGTTTCCGTATATCTCATAATCAATTGTGAAGATACATTCTATCATACTGAAGCAAAACCCTGCAAACATTGTGTCCCACTTTTTTATGCCCTGTAAGTTAGCAGTTTGGAAAAACAACAGCACATAACCAGCTTACCCGGCACCGCAAAGAATTCCACTATAGCTGCCGAAATCTTGTCGGAACAAATAATTTCGTGAAAAAATCCCTCAACCTATGCATCTCCTCTTTTCTTTGGAACTCTATCACTTCTTTGGTCACAAGCCGTTCAGCTCGAGTCACCATGGCCCAGGAATATCCTGCAAAAAGAGTGCAGCCTCCGACCAGAAAAGGTCTCTTACGCATCTGGTAAACTGACCGCAGTAATTGCCAAACAGCATTCACCCCCATTAGGTAATCATGATAGCCGCCCCTGAATTTGACCATCAATCCACTATACATCCCCGTCCCCATAGTCCTATGATGTACGCAAAACTTTTCCGTGAATGTCATAGTTTTCCAGCCTTTCATCCTAGCAGTAAGCACTGCCAGCCAATCAATCCCACCACCTTGTATTGGAACGTATCCTCCAATACCCTCAAAACACTCCCGTCTAAATAACTGACACGCACCCGAAACATGTTCAATGCTTGTAAACCGGTAATCATACTGATGTGTACCTTCCCTGAAAGGCGTGCCTGCGACTCCCAGTTGTGGATTCTCAGCAAACCTGCCCATCAGGTAGAAGAAGTAGTCCTCATCAAATGATATGTCGGCATCCAGACTGCCGATGACATCGTACTTCAGGTCCCTGACCCTCGCGTATCCGGCATTAAACGCGTGTACCTTGCCGGCAAAATGGCGCTCAGCGCGCTCAGGCATCCTAACAAGTTCTATCCATTTATGCTCCGTGGTGTATTTCCTGACAATATCGTCGGTGCCATCAGTTGACCCATCACTGACGATCACCCACTTGATCGGCAATACAGTCTGTTTGATCATTGACTCTATTGTCAACTCAATAAACGCCGCCTCGTTCCGAGCCGGGGTTATCAGAACGTATGATGGCAGACTTTTTTTTTCTTTCTCCCTATCGGATATCATGTATCCCCTTGTATCGCCTTTTATCTCAACACCCTTGCCTGATAACCCTGTTTACATTCTTCCAAAAGGGTGGCAAGAGCCAGGAGCATCCAGGCCTGCGACCACCTCATATAGGAAATTTTGTTTTTATAGAGAGGACGCGCCTGATAGTAGAAATATCCTTGCTCATCCCACATGTTTTTCATAGTCCACTCGAAGATAGAATGGGCTGCGTCAACACCATCCTCAGCAAGGTCTTTCAGAATCAAAAACGTGATGATACTTTGTGCTACCGAATGAATGTCAATGGGATATGTGCGATTGTGAAAATACCTGGGTGCACTATCTTCCCTGAAAAAGTATTTGCGATAAAATTCAAAACCATGAATTAGATGCGGCTCAAATTCAGACGTCCCGGCATTTTCGCCAATTGACCTTAAAGCGCATAGATTATAACCCGTGTGAAAATTATCCACCCAACTTTGTTTGGACAGCTCGCCATAGTCCCACGAACCATCGTCGTGTTGCTTGGCCGCTGAGTATCGCGTAACCTTCAGTGCCGGCTCAAGGAACTTCTTCTCACCAGAGTGTTTATATATCCTGCAAAAAAGAGCTGCTCCCAGAAAATTAGCATTATGGACTCTGGTCCGCAACCCTGGAAGGGGGTAGCTGAAACCCGCAATGGAGCTGCCTTCCGACCAATAGAGCTCATTATAGATGTAGTCAGCAGCACTGACCGCCATGCTGAGGCAGCGTGATTCCTGCCTGCTTTCGTATGCATCCAGCAATGCATTTGCCACAAAGGTTGTGCAGACAACATTCGGCGCACCCCGTGGAACTATTATTGTCCGTGTCTGCCAGGGGAAACTATATCCCCAGCACCAGTAAGGAGTATCTTGTGACCTGAGGGCAACCAACTTCTCCACCATCGTCCCGACGAGGTCATCCTGCCCGGACAGCCTGAGTTTTGAGAGTTTTAATATTGCCATAAGAAAGAGCGCAATCGCTTTAGGATTTTGTTCTTTGGATACAAGGAGAAGGGGCCTGATATTGATTGGTAGTCTCTTCAAGATTTGGGTAATTGCTATCCTGCAGATTCTGCTGTTCGAGAACGGTGTACGAGCAAATACACGGCTGTTCAAGGCATCATAGGGATCGAACCCAGACCAGTCATTCTTTTTGCAGTACTCAAAAAGCGAGAGTGTTGTTCCTTCAATCCTGCCCGAAATGTCAGTATTTGACCGCATTATTTTATCCATTTATTACTCGTTTCAACAACAGAGTTTCCGCAATATATCCACGATTCTTTCAGATGTCTTGCCATCCCAAAGCTCGATAGTGTTCTTTTTCTGAACGCATCCTTGAATAATCTCATCAGTTTTACGTTGTAAATTCCTTAATTCGCAAAGTTGATTTGTGCCATGGGTAATGGTGATCGGCCTCTCGGTATTTTTCCTGATCGTCAGGCATGGAATGCCGAGATAGCTTGTTTCCTCTTGCAGTCCGCCGGAGTCTGTTATAGCAAAACGACAGTTAAAAACCAGATTCATAAAACGCACGTAATTAAGGGGCTCTGGCAGAAACAATTCTTTAGACCTTTCCAAACCTGACAGTAGATGATTCTCCTCCATCTTTTTCCTGGTTCTGGGGTGAATTGGAAAAATAAGAGGTACCTTTTCCGCTATGTCCCTGACGATATCGCATATCTCCTTTAGGAGAACCGGATCATCCACGTTAGACGGGCGATGCAGGGTAACAATCCCATAACTGCCCGCTTCCAAACCGAAGCTATGATACGTATCCTGTTCTTCAATCTTTTTCCTCAGCATTTCGAGGGAATCTATCATGATATTCCCCACCAGATGAATCTTGTCCGGGGATATTCCTTCTCTGAGCAAGTTTTCCGAACCATCTTTCGATGGTGTCCAAAGCATGTCCGCAATAACGTCGGTCACTAAC
>JAQUKQ010000203.1 GCA_028718985.1 Desulfobulbaceae bacterium
GAAACGCCCTTTGCCCGGATTATTCATCATTCGGATCGGGGCAGTCAGTATTGTGCCCTGGAGTATGCTTCATTGCTTGATCACAGCGGAATGACGGCATCCATGAGCAGAAAGGGGAATTGCTACGACAACGCCCCAATGGAAAGCTTCTGGGGCATCCTGAAAAGTGAACTGATCTACCACTGCCGCCATGAAACCAGACAAGAGGCCATACGGGATATCACAGAGTACATTGAGATTTTCTACAACAGGCAACGAAAACAGGCCAGACTGGGTTTCCTTTCTCCTGCGGCCTTTGAACGATGGTTCTATGAAAAACAGCTCGCAGCATAAAAGTTTGGTGTCCACTATTGACGACCGACCCCACTTGTCAACAGGCAGCTCCCGGAGGATATGCTCCTGAAAAACGTCGGCCCAGGGTTCGGTCAGAAGCTTCCTCCTTTTCGGTCCCAAATAGTCCCAGGGATCGAAAAGGCAAGGTGTTTGGTGATCGCGCGCATGAATCATGTAATTCCCCTGCAAGCAATTGATATTTTACATGATTCATACCATTTCAAAGAACGGATGTCAAGGAAAATATTGCAATATTGTAAATTATTTTAAGATGTTACACTGAACTGACTTTTTACGAGGCCGTCAATCAAGCCACTTTCATAGTTCTTCATTTCTAATCATTTGCGACTAGGTTTTCTTGGATTTCGCAATGGAGCGGGCCATCCGGTCCAACTTGAAGATGGTCACAAATTCCAAATTCTTGCTGATCCAAATTTTCTTTGTAATGACCATGTCAGTAATCGCCCCACGATAAGCCAGGCCGTCGAGCAATGCTCGCAGATCTTGGCTGACGATGACAAAGTCAGGAGAGTCAGTCCCCTTGTCTTTCAGCGTGATATCGCCGTCATTGATAAATATGCCGAACTGTCCGCCACACGATTTCACCAGGATATCTCGTTTCCAACCAGTGATATCCTTCCTTGCCCGGGCATTTCCATTCATTTCACTGATGATTGACTTTATTTCGGTCAGGGCTTTCTTGAAAACGGCTTTGTCCTCAATCGATGCTTGGGAAACATCTGGTTCTTGAGGATGTTCCCAGTCTATCTCTGATTCTAACAACCCTTTCTTGGCTACCTGTGCCGGAGTCAATTCCGACGTGGGCACACAGAAGATATCGGAAACCTCGCCGATCCGTTCGTCCCGGAACACGATTTTTACCTCGGTGTCTTTCTTGATGATGCCAGGCACCAATATCCCGGAGGTGGTATAGAGATTGACACTCAATGCCGTATCGGCGCCATTGAGGAGGACGCGGCCCCGACCATAGGGAGCCATGTCAGCGAAGAGTGAGGTGGCAAAGTAGGTGATGGGCGGGGTACTGATCATAACGCCGACCTGCTCGACCTCCACAAATTCGGTTGGAGCGAAGTTGCAGTCTGGACAGTGGGTGAGAAAAGGTGGCACGCGTACCAGTCCACACTCCTGGCACTTGCAACCGAGAACCTTCTTTTCGTCACGCAGGGCAAGGAAAAAGGGTGAAAACTCTCCCTTGGTCCTTTTGTAGAACGTATACATGGCATCATTGGCAACCAGATAGGCCTGGCCATCAACGGTTTCGACCTCTGATCCCACATTGGGATTATATATATCCGGAATGACTTTTTCACTAAGTTTACGCATGGTTGTCCCTCCAATCGTTATTGATTTTCCAGAATCAGACAGGCCGTGTACTGGGCGATGGTGCTGCCCGTGCCGTGTACCAGCGCGGTTTTCAACCCGCGCTTGATGAGTTCTTCCCGGGCCGACCATGCCGACATAATGTTGCTTGCCCCCACGGCATGACCACTGTATATCAATCCGCCGCAAGGGTTAACGAGGTACTTTCCGCCAGGCAACATAAGCCCATCCTCAATCAACGAATCAGCATGTCCGTAGGGAACCAGGCCGAACTCTGTCATGGAGACTTCCAACTGATGCACAAAGGCATCATGGAGTTCGACGATCTGAACCGACTTGGTGGGGTCCTTGATGCCCGCCATCTCATAGGCCCTATGCGCACCATAATAGTCAGACATGATGCGAGACATATCTTTTTGATTCTTGCCGGCAAAGGAATGCTCATTGGACTCGCCCACACCCGTGATCCAGACCACAGGCTTGCCGGTGTTTTTTGAAATGGCAAGCGCAGTTTCTTCCTCGGCCAGGATCAGAGCCGCTGCTCCTTCGGTATATACACAGATTTCAAGTTCCTTGAAGGGATAGACAACTAGGCGTGAGTTCATAACCTCCTCGGCTGTAACCTGATCGAACTGACGCTGAGCGAAAGGGTTCGTCTTGACATATTGGCTGAGCTGGGCGGATATCTTGGCAGTAATTTCCGGCTTCAGATCATCAGGGTATTTGTCCATGTAGGCCAGAACGATCTCGGCGTAACTGTCCGCTGCGGTCCAACCGATAGGCTGCTCGAAAAAACTATCCCCGGACCATCCGATGGCCTTGATTACCTCCGGCGTGGCCGACATGGATGAAAAGTCAAAACAGTCTGTGCACTTTTCCACGCCAAGAACCATGGCAGTTTTGAATCGGCCGGCGGCCAAATAGGCGTGGGCTGCGGAAATGGTGTAGGCACCTGTGGCACCGCCGGTAGTGACCCGAAGGCCGAATTTATTCTGCATGCCGCACAATCCGTGAATGGCATGTTCCGGAATGGCCGTTCTTTCGAAAACGTCGTTATAGATTGCATAAAAGGCTGCATCGACGTCATTGACATGAATCTGGGCATCTTTTATTGCTTCCCGGGTTGCCCACTGAGCCAGTTCATAATACGTCTTTTCAACCCACCTTGCTTTAAAGGGCGTTACCGCTGCCCCAACAATACCAACTCTCCTAGCCATTTACCCTGTCCTCCTTTCCAGTCGTCTGCCCTACCTCCCTTGAGATCAATGACTTCACTATCCAAAGCATATTGAATATTTGGGCGGTGTCAAGTTTTTTGTGTAAAATATTCATAGGCCAGTTCTTTGAAGAAAGGCAGGTTCTTACGCACTTTTCCTACAGGGCTTGACCTCCAATGCATCTCCATTTTCAAAGAGATGTAAGCCAGGATCCGATAACAGGCGA
>JAQUKQ010000204.1 GCA_028718985.1 Desulfobulbaceae bacterium
AGAGGGTACATAGTAACTCCGGATCCTTCGAGCCCGGTCGTTCAGGCAGCTTATAAGGCCGGAGCAATCAAGGAATTTGAACGGCACAGCCGCTTGGGGTTCGTAAGCGAAGAGGGCTTTCTTAACGAAGTCGACCGGCTGCGGAAATTAGGTTTTAAGAGAGTTACCCTCAAGACGGGCGCCTATAGTCTGAGGGAACTGGCAATGGCTATAAAGTGGGGCTCGAAGGCGAAAATCGACCTTTTGACCATTGACGGCGCTCCCGGCGGCACGGGCATGAGTCCATGGCGCATGATGGAAGAATGGGGGGTTCCGAGTATTTATCTGCATTCGGCTGCCTATGAATTCTGCGATATGCTTACGAAGAAAGGCGAAAGAGTTCCCGATCTTGCTTTTGCGGGCGGTTTTTCGAGTGAAGACGGTGTCTTTAAGGCGATTGCTATGGGCGCCCCTTATGTGAAGGCGGTTTGTATGGGGCGTGCTCTCATGATACCAGGCATGGTGGGAAAGAATATTGCCGAGTGGATAAAAAAGAACGATCTACCAAAGACCGTTAGCCAATACGGATCGACTCCTGAAGAAATTTTTGTTGGCTATGAGACGGTCAGAGATCTTGTGGGTAACGGAGCAATTAAGGATATACCTCTTGGGGCCATCGGCATCTACAGCTACTCGGATAAGATAAAGGTTGGCCTGCAGCAGCTCATGGCTGGCGCAAGATGTTTCAATCTAAGTGTGGTCACCCGCAAGGAGCTCATGTCTCTTACGGAAGAATGCTCCAAAGTTACGGGCATTCCCTATGTCATGGATGCTTACAGGGCCGAAGCTGAGGCTATTCTGAACGGCTAGACGCAAGTCCAGTATTACGGTCTGAAAAGACTGCCCCACAATCGGTGGGGCAGTCTGCCTGGCTGCCAAAATAAATACATCTGACAGATCCCCCCTCCGTCATTGTTATTTTATCTTTATCCACAAAAGTTTTGCAGCGCGAGACCCTGGATTAGTCCATTCGCCAGGTATTTCGGATGTTAAATAGACCAGGTCGCCGGTATTTATGGTGTGAGTGTTCCCTGCAAGCTTAAGTTGCAACTTGCCAGAGACCAGATAGCCGAGCTCTTCGCCTTTGTGGGCAAAGAAATGCCTGGGAATGCTCTTTTGGGGGGGGATTTCGATAAGGTATGGTTCCGCCTTGGGATCGAAATCGACAGGGGTGAGGAGCCTTGCGTGAAGGTTGCCTTCCTCGACCTCGGGCAGTTTTATTTCAAGCGATTCAGTTGCCGAAAAAATGACACGTTTCCTGAGATCTTCTTTATCCTGAAAGAAAGAGTTTACTTCAACGGAAAGCACCTCGGCCATTTTGAGAAGGGCCGGCAACGAAGGGTAAATCAGGTTGCTCTCGACCTGTGAAATGGTGCTCGGCGTGACTCCGACAAGTCTGGCCAGTTCCGTTTGGGAAAGCCCTCGTTTTGTGCGTAATTCCTTGAGGCGTAGTGCGAGGTCGATACCTCCCTTGGTGCGCTTTTCTTCATCAAAGGTAATAGTTAGATCTCTTGTCCAATAATTGAATGGGCTGTGAAGGTTATCCATGTCACGTTTTTCGGCCTTGATAATGGTCAGGGATGTTGCCCCGCGTTTGATGGCGAGCTCGATTACGACCTGGGCAATCTGGCTTAATTGCGCCCTCAAGCGAGGCGAGTGCGCTTGTTTTTCCATAATCCAGTAGGCGATAGTATTGAGTTCATATAACCGCGGACAAGAATGAGCATAGAATGAGAGTATCTGGTCTTCCCCTCCCCACAGCTCTTGCATGCCCGTGATACTCTCGAATATAAAACGAACATCACCCTGCATGGTTCCATGAACGTCGTAAAGGATCTTGGTGAATTGATCGATTTGGGAAGGTTCTTCAACCCTAATAATACGGCATGGGTAGTCGGATTCGGGCTCATCATAGAATCGCAGAAATGTCGGTGAGTTAGCGCCTTTTCCTGAGGTGAAGCAATCCAGAATAGTCAGGTAAGGATTATGAGCTAATGAACCGAGTTTTTCCAGAAGGTTACGAGGGGACCTGTCGAAGCTTGCATAGATGAGGGGCTTCCGTTCTTCAGCCGAAGCTTGAAGAAAATTGAGGCAATATACGGATGCAAGGCTGCCGGAGTCGTCATGCCAAATGACGTTGTCTCCAATGTATAGCCCTCCCAACAAACGATCCAACTGTCTGACGCCGGACGATACGCTTAGGTTTTGACACATGTATTTATCTTTCTAAACGTGAGATGATCAACACATTTTTTTGCACTTGAAATCGATAAGAAAGTTTATTATTTTTTTAGAGCTATTGTCAATGAGACGATTGCCTCTGATACACTTGTCGTCTTGATGTGAGAATTGGGAACACGGAAAAGGGTAAATCGGATTTGGTTTTAAACTACTGCTGTAGTTAGAGGGGGTGGTCTGCTTTTTATCTGAGCTTATCGCTGCCTTGGCCTACACGGAAAGTTTGACCGAAAGAGCTGTGGCTTTCAGGAGCTGCATCAAGGGAACCCTTGTCTCTTCTCACCAGAGGAGCATCCGGCAACAGGTACAATGCTATGCGGGCTTTGAAGGGCGAGTAGTCCGTGGAGATTACGCCACGGTAAAACGCTCTAGGCCTTCAAGTGATGAAGTTTGCCCTTTTGGACTATCGGTTTGCTGGTTTTGTCCTTAATGCTTTTCTTACCGAGATATCAGGCAAATCGTCTTTAGACTGCTTATGTTTGTTTTGAAAACCGGTCTTTGCGCAGGCGTTTCTAGAAAGTTGTTTAAGGAGAATCAATGAAGCCTCAGATCGTAATCTTCTGCTGTGCAAATTCAACACCTGTGCCCGAGGAGCACGTGGGTAAGGTCATGTCCGAGCAGGATGTGGATTTAAAGTTATCACGACTGCCTTGTTCAGGTCGGACCGATGTGCTCCACATACTCAAGGCCATTGAAGGCGGAGCGGATATGGCCATGGTTGTCGGTTGTCCCGAGGGCCGGTGTCAGTTTCTTGAAGGCAATGTGCGCGCGGCTATGCGGGTCAAATTCGCGAACAAACTATTGGCGGAAGCTGGTAAGGGCGATGAGAGAGTCCGGAT
>JAQUKQ010000205.1 GCA_028718985.1 Desulfobulbaceae bacterium
GGGTGTCACCTGTGCGGTAGATCTGTCCTTTTCGTTCATCTAGTATGGCTGCCTGCATGATATTCTCCTTTGTGTTGGTCTTCATCGGGATATATAGCAACCCGCGTGCCATAGTATTTTTTATTATCATATCAACATGTTAGATTGTAATTAATGCATCTTGTCGCCCTGTGCGTGGCCTGTTGGTCGGAAGTGAGACAAAAAGGTCGCGATACCTACATTTTTGTCTCACTTCGCAACGATTGGCTTAAAAAGGAGGGATTGATGGCTCTCAGCAAGGGAAGAATTGGTGGGCGGGCGAGAGGTGGTATATTTTTCAAAATCAGTAAGATTAACGAGGAGCAAACCGAAACTTTAACATCTCAGTATTTATGCCTATTGCCCTATTTTTTTTGATTGTTGAAAATAGTATTTGAATTTGATCGATCCAGGTGTGCTAGAATTAACCAGATAGAATCCTTCGGGGAGCGGTTTGGGCGTTAGCATCTTTCAATATTCGTTCCGCCCATAGGGCCAGGCAACCATCTGCAGCACATGCGTACCGCCTACGTGTGTGATCAACCGATGAGGAGCAATTATGTTGGGAAATTTAAAGATCCGCTGGAAAATCGTCATTGCGTTCATGGTTACCCTTTTGACCGCGGTAATGGTCATTTCCTTTTTCAGTGCTTTGACCATGAAAAAGAATGCCATGCGTGAGATCGAGTCTTTTCGTCTCACCGAGACCGAACAGGTGAAAGCCATTCTGAAAAATTATGTCGATATTGCCTATGGGACCGTTGACTCCGACTATAAGCTCTCTCAGGATATGGGATATCTTCAGGACCGGTATGGCCATCAGCTGCGGTCTATCATCGATGTGGCCACGAAAGTTGTTGAGGACTCAATTGTTGAGGTGAAAAACGGGACTCTGTCCACGACCGAGGCCCAACAGCGCGCCATGGACGATATCAGGAAAATTCGCTATGACGGAGGCACCGGCTACATCTGGATCAATGATACTGGTGCCCCCTACCCGAAGATGGTCATGCATCCGACCGTCCCGGCCCTGGACGGCAAGGTGTTGAGCGATCCGAAATACAATTGCGCACTCGGTAAAGGGGAAAACCTTTTTGTCGCCTTTGCTGAAGTCTGTCGAAAAAATGGCGAGGGGTTTGTCGATTATCTCTGGCCCAAGCCGACCAAAGACGGCTTAACGGTTGACCAGCCGAAACTTTCCTACGTGCGGTTGATCCCGGAATGGAACTGGATTATCGGCACCGGAATTTATATCGATGATGCCCTGACCGACGCCATAGCCAAGACAAAGCAGGACATCAAGAAGATGCGTTACGATAACGGCACCGGCTATTTCTGGATTAATGACATGGGCACGCCCTACCCGAAAATGGTCATGCACCCGACCGTTCCGGCCTTGGACGGCACGGTATTGAGCGATGCGAAATACAATTGCGCACTCGGCAAAGGGGAAAACCTCTTTCTCGCCTTTGCCGAGGTTTGCAAGAAAAAGGGCGAGGGTTTTGTCGATTATCTCTGGCCCAAGCCGACCAAAGACGGCTTGACGGCCGAGCAGCCCAAGCTTTCCTATGTGCGCCTCTATGAACCCCTGCACTGGGTGATTGGCACTGGTGTCTATATCGATTCCATTAATGCGGCCGTCCAGGCCAAAGTCCAAGCCGTGGATAAACAGATCAAGAGGATGCTGGTCAATATCGGTTTGGTCGCACTAACGGTTTCGGCGATTGCTATTCTTATTTTATGGGTTGTGGCCGGCAAGATCAGTGGCCCGTTAACGGATTGCGCAAGAATTGCCAAGCAGATCGGCAGCGGCGATTTTGAGGCCCGCTTTGACACAACCTCCAATGACGAGGTGGGTCAGCTTGCCAAGTCGCTTCAGGAGATGAGCCGGGAACTACAACAGTCCATGAAGCGGCAGGAGCACAGTATCTCGTCTCAGCGTCAGGTGCAGCAGTCGGTCAAGGCCAATGCCGAAAAAGTCCAGGGAGCGGTGACGGAACTGGCCCTCATGGCGAATGAAATGGACAATCAGGCGACGAGCATTGCCGAAAAATCAAGCAGCGGCGCCGCTGCCACCGAGCAGATGTCGGCCAATATGAGTTCCGTTTCTCAGGCCGCCGAGCTGTCGCAGGCCAATATTGCCTCTATTGCCGCGGCAATTGAGGAGATGACCACCACCATATGTGAAATAGCGAGGAATGCCGAACAGGGACGTTCTATCACCGATGAGGCGGTGAAATGCGCAGAAAAAGCCACCCTGCGGGTTGATGCTCTTAATAAGGTGAACGAGGAAATCACCACGGTTATTGAGACCATCGTCGAAATTGCCGAACAGACCAAACTGCTGGCGTTGAACGCGACCATTGAGGCGGCGCGCGCCGGCGAGGCCGGCAAGGGGTTTGCGGTGGTGGCCAGTGAAGTCAAAGACCTGGCTAAACAGACCAACGATGCAACCGTTGACATCAGGGCCAGGATCGAGGCTATGCAGAGTTCGACCGGCCTGACCATTGTTGAGATTAACAAAATCAATGGCAGTATCGCCAATGTCAGGGAAATTGTCGGTAGCATCGCCGCCGCAGTGGAAGAGCAGAGCGTCACCAGTCGCGATATTGCCGAGAATGTGGCCCAGGCCGCTTTACAGACCAGGGATATGACACGTGGCTTTGTGCAGGCGGCCGAGACCACACGGCTGATCGCCGATGGGGTCAGTAACGTGAACAGCCATGTGAGTGAAGTAAAGGATGCGGCATCGAGCGTCAAAGTGAGCGCCGAACGCCTGTCAGAAGTCGGCAGGGAGCTGCTTGAATCGGTCAATTATTTTGATCAAGCCGGTTGACGAAAGAGTATCTTGTCGTTAATTGGAAAAGCTGTGTCCTTCGGTCAACGCATGCTAACAGGACGCAAAGCGGGCCAAGACCCGTCTAGCCAACCTGTGAACTTCAAGGCACCTTAGCTGCATGCCTTTGTTTTTCGCAGGCAGATAAGTTCTGTGGTCTGCCAGCCAAGTTTTTTGTAAAATTTCAGGCCTTGAGCGTTGTTGCGATCGGCCAGAAGTTGGAGCCGTGAAA
>JAQUKQ010000206.1 GCA_028718985.1 Desulfobulbaceae bacterium
AGAGAGCCTCGATGCTCGTCTGACTACGCCCGTGCTATTCTTGATGAACCCGACCCTGGTCAGTCAGGTGCAAAGGGTGGCGGACGAGGGATTGGTCATGCCCCACAAGTCGACCTATTTCTACCCTAAGGTGCTGACCGGTCTGTTGCTCAATCCACTGGTTGCGGCTGAAAAAGTCGGCTGATTTGGCTTATGGTGGCGCCGGCACTCAGCCACGACACCCTCTTTGACGGCAAGCTTTTTTGCTCCCAGTCTTTGAGTGGCTATCGATTCTCCATCGATGCCATTCTCCTCGCCCATTTCCTAACGCCCCGCCCAGAGGACCAGGTTCTTGATCTGGGTGCTGGTTGCGGGGTGATCTCTCTGATTCTGGCCTATCGCCACCCCTCCATTGTTTTGACCTGTCTTGAAATTCAGGATTCTTTGGTGGCACTGATCTCGCATAATATCGGGCAGAATGGTTTTGCCGATCGCATCTCCTTGTTGCGAGGAGATTTGCGCTCTGTCGATACGATGTTTGCGGCGGGCAGTTTTGATTCGGTGGTCTGCAATCCTCCTTATTATTCGCCAGGCAGAGGACGTCAAAGCCCGAACAATGAGCAGGCTGTGGCCCGTCACGAGCTGGAAGCCGGCTTGGCTGATTTTGCAAAAGCGGCGGCGTTTTCCCTGCGAACCAAAGGGCGATTGGTCATGATTTATCCCGCAACACGCGGTGTTGCCCTGCTTTTGACGTTACGGCAATATCGACTTGAGCCGAAGCGGCTGCAGGTGGTGCACTCCTATCCAGGTGCCGCTGGGGGCTTGCTTCTGGTTGAGGCGGTGAAAGCAGGGGGCGAAGAGTTGACGGTACTGCCGC
Organism: Desulfobulbaceae bacterium; assembly: GCA_028718985.1. Classification (GTDB taxonomy): domain Bacteria; phylum Desulfobacterota; class Desulfobulbia; order Desulfobulbales; family VMSU01; genus VMSU01. The sequence goes on from JAQUKQ010000206.1 coordinate 857, forward strand.
CATTGTATGTGTACGATCGCCCAGGCGGTCAATACAGTCAGGAGGTGGCGGCGTTTTACCGTTCACGCTTTGGCGAGTAGCGGAATCGTATCGTCTTTACATGACTTGACAGGGGATTTGCAAAACAGTACATCGTGTGGAGTGATGGGTGCAGGGTGCGGGCTCGGCTGTTACGTTGGGGAAGGGACTTTCCTCTTGCCCGGGGACTAAACAGGACTATTTCATGGATACTGTAAACGACAAACAGATGCTGTTACGTGCTCTTCCCAAAGTTGACGAGTTTTTGCGCTGGTTGCTCTTTGATGATGGGGGCATCTCCGCAGAGATGCACAAGCGCCAATGGCTCTCCGCTGACTGCGAAAAAGCGCCGTTATTTCTCGTTAAGAAGGCGGTGCGGGAGACGGTCGCCGCTAGTCGGCAAGCCGTTCTCGACGGCAAGGTGAGCGATGTCGCAACGTTGACGCATGATGCGTTGTTTGCCGATTTGCAGCGGCGCTTGGCGCTGATGATGCAGCCAAATTTCCGGACCTTGATCAACGCCAGCGGTGTCGTGATTCATACGAACATGGGTCGTTCGCTGTTGCCTGAGTCAGCCATGCAAGGCATTTTACAGGTTGGCAGGTGCTATTCTAATTTGGAGTTTGATCTTAAGACCGGCAAACGAGGCAGCCGTTACTCGTTGGTGGAGGAGATCCTCTGTGAGTTGACTGGGGCTGAGGCTGCGCTGGTGGTCAATAATAATGCGGCTGCGGTACTTTTGGTTCTAGGTACCTTGGCTGAGGGACGCGAAGTAATTGTTTCTCGTGGGCAGTTGGTTGAGATTGGTGGATCGTTTCGGATTCCAGAGGTGATGAAGAAAAGCGGAGCGTGCTTGGTTGAGGTTGGCGCCACGAATCGCACGCATTTGCGCGATTACGAGGGGGCGATTTCTGCCGATACGGCGCTGCTCCTGAAAGTTCACACGAGTAACTACCGGATGATCGGTTTTACCTCCGAGGTGCCGTTGTCCGAGATGGTGGCCCTTGGTGCCAAGCATGGTATCCCGGTCATGGAAGATTTAGGCAGCGGTTCGTTGGTGGATCTGACGCGGTGCGGTCTGGCCAAAGAGCCGACGGTGCGCGAGGTGGTGGCTAGTGGAGCGGATGTGGTGACCTTCAGCGGCGATAAGCTTTTGGGAGGCCCGCAAGCGGGATTGATTATTGGACGGAAGGCGATTATTGACCGGATCAAGAAGAACCCATTGAATCGGGCTTTGCGGATCGATAAGTTTACTTTGGCCGGCTTAGAGGGGGTTTTGCGGCTTTACGGCGATGAACGGCAAGCGATGCGGTCCATCCCCACCCTTGCCATGTTGAGTGCGACACGCCAGGAGATTGGCAAGCGTGCCGCTCGACTGAAGCGTTTAGTGCAAAAACCCTTGGCCGGAAAGTGTCTGGTTGAGTTGTGTGACACAGAGTCGAGAGTAGGTGGCGGGGCCTTGCCGGAGCAGGCTTTGCCCTCTAGGGCCTTGTCCCTCAGACCATTGACTGTTTCCGTCAATGCCCTCGAGGAAGGACTTCGGCGTTTGTCACTGCCGATCATTGGCCGCATCGAAAACGAGGCGATGTTGCTTGATCTGCGGACGGTATCTGATCTGGAGATTCAGCCATTGGCCCATGGGGTATTGGATTTTTTCAGCACGTTGTCTGCAGAAAAGGGGTAGCTATGGGATTTCCATCCGTTATCAGCGCAGAGGCGCTGACCCTCCACGATTTCTTTCGTTTTGAACGACAATTTACCCGGACGACGCTTGATTTTTTTCCTTGTGAAAGCGTGTACTTTATTAGTGAAGGCCCTTCAGGCCAAGGGGCGGAGCGCATGGGAAATCTGCATGCATCCTCGCCAACAGGCCTTTCGGCAATTGTGCTGGCGGGGGTTAATTTAGTTCGGCAGCAGAGGAAATCGGTGGTCGATGCCGAGGCCGCAGTTTTGTTTCTGCCGGTTTGGAGTGATGCGGATCTGCTGGTGGTAGCAGTGTTATCTGGCGGGAGTCGGGATTTGTATGGCCGCTATTCCGAAGATTGGCTGTTGGAGCGGACGCGGCTTATGATCCGAGAATTTTCCTTGATCAAACGGTGGGCGTTCGATCCGGCCTCGGGAGTTTTGAATGCAACTCATCTCCG
>JAQUKQ010000207.1 GCA_028718985.1 Desulfobulbaceae bacterium
CACGGACGTCGTTTGCGCTTGACCACTTCCCTCGACACTTTGCGGTCCCACTTTTCAGCGGAACAGGATGGCAGATCGCACGTACTATCCACAAATAATCTAGCAAAAAATATGGCCTATGTCAAGCGATTGATTCAAAGCTAATAGCCGGCTCGTGCTCAGACTCATCAATATGGGCCAGCCAGAGTTTGACCTCCAGCTCAGGCCACTTGGTTTTGACGATTTCCCTGGCTTCCTTCAGGTCAGCTGTCAGTTTTTCGTATTCAACCTTATCGTCGGCAAAAGATTTTCTGCCTCCATAAGCCCCGCAATCAGTATGATTCATCAAAATCACCTGCTTCATGCCATGGAGATCTTTGGAAATCTCTATCTGGCGTAAGGCAAAAGCCTGAGTTTCTGGATTAACGATATTTTTGGCAGCTCCGGCAATCGAAACCAAATCAGCATCGCCCAACAGGTTGTTCTGCTCCATGAACTCCTTCATCTTTTTGCCAAAGCGGAAATCAATGCACTGCATTAATAGCGTAGAACAAGTGTGAGACATATCTAATTTTATAATTGAATCTACCAAAAATATTAGTCATCCCAATTCTTCAGAGGTCGAAAACGAGGATCGATATAATCGGGACTGCTTTTATCAACATAACGAGATACATAATCTTCCCAATTGCCGTAACGAAAACAATCCCATTCTGGGTTTCCTTTTATTCCCAGCTGCCTTCTAATAAGTGCCTCTGCTGAATCGTGAAAATGAAGAACTTGCTGATAAATTGCTTCTAGTTTGTCTTGTCGCTTAAGTTTACCAGAATTCGATAATTCACAAAACTTACCATGGATGCTGTTTTCAGTCCCCAAAATATCTGTTGAAATGAGCTTTAATATTTCTTTGGCATTCTTTAGCTCTCTTTCTCGCTGCTCTGTGGCTTTATCCTTTGCCTCAGTTCTAGGCATCTCAGGTGAAGGAAACTCGCGCATATTAGTTCATTAATTGATTATGACTGGATTTTACCAGCTAATAAGTGAAAACAGCAAGGTTTGTCAGATGTTGTCGGCTTGATATACTAAACGCAAACCGCACATTAGGAGATTATCATGGCGGAAAAATCAGTTCCTCCGCAAAGTCCCAAGCTGACCGGCACGGCCTATGTCCACGCCGTGGTGTCAGAGTACATCGCCACTACGCCGATCCGCCCCATGGATATCGCAAAGAACAAAAAGAAAAAGCCGAGCGCCACAGAAGAAGCCCTGGAATCCCTTGAGAAGGACTCTATCGACCCAGTGACGCAACTTCCAAGGAGGCTGCCATGACTATCAGAATCTCTCTAACCGAGCTTCGCCAACACAGCGACCGCTTGAGAGAAATCGACAAGGAAATAGAGGCCGAGAGGCAAGCTTGGAATAACTTGCCGCCCGAAGAGCGTGCTCATCGGGAACAGCAAATGCGTAAACTTGATGACTTAGCCGTGTACTACGCCAAGGTTCTCGGACCCAAGATGAACTGGGAGTTCAGGAGCATCATCAGCACGAGCACGATCGACGACCTCAACTCCAACCGGTAATCGGACTCGATTCACCGGCTTTTTTTAACAGAACTTGGCAGACTTGACCACCTTTCATCTGAATGAACCGATAATGTATACTGCAAGAAACATATGTCAGAAAGATACCATCTGCCGATTATAGAGACTCCAAAAGAGACAATCGAGGAGTATGCCCCTAAAGGAAACGTCGAACACGAACAAGTACCGGAACTAAGGCTAAAGATAGCCAGGGCATTTTTGGCTAACCCCTATCCTTTGAGCGAGAAGGGCGAAAAACTGCGAGAGCAGGTTAAAAAAGCGGTCGGACAAGCCAAGTTAGGCGATCCGAAACCATTAGAGGAATTGGGACACAAACTCCCGACAGTCGAGAAACCCCGCTTAGAATTATTCAAAGATTTCGAACTTAAAAAAGAAGATGAACTGGCCGTCTTTGGGCCGCAACTTGAGGCCGTTCAGGTTACAAAAGGCTGCCGTCATCAATGTGCGCATTGCGCAGCCGATGCCGAAAAAAACGTCGAGATGATGCCTTTCGCTGCTGTAATGAAAATAATGCAAAAAATTAAGGAGGTTGAGGCTGAAAGGGCTAATTTTTTCAAGGACTGGCATGCACTAGTCGTCGAACAGATGTCCAATGGCCCCGAGAAGGATGCGTGGGAAACGTTAAAGAAGGGTGTTGAAAAGTTCATCTCTCAACCATCATCTTTCAAAGGGATGGAAGTATGGCTCGTCAATGAAGCTAGGAATGCCCTTATTGAAAAGGATATTTACCTGGGATTGGCTAAGCTTAGCGATTGGAGGATCGAAAGTTTTAAGGATGTGGAACCGATAATCAGAGAAGAGATGACCATCCTACGCAAAAAGGCACAGGACTTATACCAGAGGATTTGCGAAAGGCTTCCTGAGCGAATCAGCTTTTTGGAAAAAATAAGGGTCCTCGAGCCGTACCTCGGCTCCCCGAGCCGAAAAATCTGGGAAGATTTTCCGGAACAATATAAACCTAAGCAAATGGAACATTATTATGACAGTGATCCGTTCGATTATAGAGATACAACGTTCCTCCATGACGACGGTAGTCCGGCAGACTATGGTGATGTCTTTATAGCCTCGGTCCCTGCTACTCTTAAAAGCGTTCATGTAACCACAGCAGGCTGGCCAAAAAATGATAAAGTTTCCCAAAGGGCAGCCGATAAGATAGTAGAATTTATACGTTCCCAGCCGGATACTAGAGAGATATACCACAAAGCAGGTATAAAAGATAAGGAACGTATGCGGAAGGAAAACCGGAATGACAATATTCGTGTGAGCGTCCATCCTTTCGAGCAAGGAATTTCTCAGGGTGACATCAGGCATTATCAGCGAGATATCGAGAATACACTGCTAACTTTGAAGGGTGCATATCGCAAAACTATAGAACAC
>JAQUKQ010000208.1 GCA_028718985.1 Desulfobulbaceae bacterium
TACAGTGAGCGTGGTCCTTACTGGCAGGAGCGATCTCGTTCGCAAGGTGCAGGGCGAGAATGTAACGGTCTATATAGACGCCCAGGGAAGAAGTGAGGGCACCCACGACCTCGTAGTGGCGTACAAGATCCAGGCTCCTGAAGGAGTTACAGTGGATAACCTCCAGGTAGACATAAAACCGCCGAAAGTCAAGTTGACTTTGACCAAAAGATAGTCTTGGTACTTGCCATCACTGAATGACGGAGGTCTTATCATGAACCTATTTGGAACTGATGGCATTCGCGGTATTGCCAATCAGGACTTGAGCTGTGAAAAAGCCTTTAGGCTGGGTAGGGCAGTCGGCTTGCTTTTGCCGTCTGATAAGCCTATCGGCGTTGGTAAAGATACTAGAGTTTCTAGCGACATGTTAGAAGCTGCCTTGACAGCCGGAATTGCTTCAACCGGAAGAAATGTGGTCGAATTAGGCGTCATCACTACGCCAGGCCTTTCATACATCATTAAGCACTTTGACCTGGGCGGAGGCGTGATGATTTCCGCGTCCCACAACTCGTTCGAGTACAATGGCCTGAAGGTGTTCGGCGCGGATGGGACCAAGATTCCTGATGAAACCGAGATGCTTTACTCTGAAAGGATCATGAGCTCAGAAGATGAAGGTCCATGGCCTACTGGGGAAAAAATAGGCAGAGTTATACGCGGTAACCATCTGGTGCGTTCCTATAGTGATTTCTTGAAGTCCCTGCCTGGGGTAGATTTGTCGGATCTCCGAATCCTTGTTGATACCGCAAATGGTTCGACGTCTGCGATTGCTCGCGATGTGTGGCGGTCCCTCTGCCCAAATGCTGATTTTATGAACTTTTCCCCTGACGGATTCAATATAAACCTGGAATGCGGATGCACACACCCTGGTTCATTGGCATCACATGTAATAGAAGGTGGCTATGATGCTGGGTTTGCTTACGACGGTGACGGCGATAGATGTATTGCCGTAGATGAGCAGGGCAATGTGATAAATGGCGATAAGTTGATGGGCGTAATAGGCCTTTACATGGCTCAGAGCGGTCGTTTGGCGCATAACACGGTTGTAGGTACAGTCATGTCCAACTATGGTCTGGAGCGATGTCTTTCTTCCTACGGTATCAGGTTGGTTAGAACACAAGTGGGTGACAGGTTTGTCCTCGAAGAAATGCTTCGAGGAGGCTATAGCCTAGGCGGCGAACAGTCAGGCCACATAATCGTGGCAGACATCCTACATGCTGGAGACGGCATTGTCACCTCACTTTGTATCGGTGAGATTTTGGCTAGCACGGAGTCTACCTTTTCGGAACTTGCTTCAGTTGTCAGGGAAATTCCCCAAGTGCTGGTAAACGTGAGGGCCCCGTTTCCGGGTCATATAGTTAATCTTCCGAGAGTGCGAGAAGCTGTCGAAAAAGTAGGCAACGAATTGTCAGGGGTAGGGCGGGTGCTTGTAAGGGCTTCTGGAACAGAACCGGTCGTGAGGATCATGGTAGAATCTGAAGATGCCAAAATTGTTGACGAGTGTGTGGACTACCTCAAGAGAATCCTTGAAGAGGAGATCAACCCTTAAGGCGTCATACTTCAAGAGAGCAAGAAAAAAGAGGGGGAACTCGAGCCACATTCCCATAGGGGAACATTTGAAATGTGGCTAATGGCGGGGCATGCATCGACAGACAGTGGCAAATCACTGCCTGCCGATTGCCTTTTATGCGACTTCCTGTGGCGTAGGCGCTTGCTCTGTGGCAGCGTCTGTCTCCGCAAAGTTATCCAACAGACCGATGTCACGGTAATAAATACCGATGGCCTGCGATGCTGTGCGGGAGTACCGCTCTTCACGCTCGCCCACTTCCACACGCTCGATAAATAAGTTTAGAATCTCAGCAGTCAGGGTATCGAGCTTGGTGTATTGCTTCGCTTTCTCTAAAAACGCACTCACATTGGGGATTTTGCCAAGGACGTTATCTTCATAGAGCCTTTTGAATAAGGCGGTCAGTTCGGTGTCCCTGCGCTTTAGCCCCTCCAGCTCTCGCTCTGTCTGAGTGATCTCCCTGCGGATTTCCGCACCGTTCTTTTGGGTGATGTGCTTTGCGAATGCGACCTGATTTTGCCGTGCAAAGGGGGTAACCCTGCGTAAATCATCCAGCAGAATTTCAGCGAGCTGATTTTCCCCAACTTGATGGGCGGTGCAGTGTTCCTTGCCCTTTTTCTTGTAAGTAGAGCACATAAAGTTGTTTTCTACGGCATCCGTGGTATGGGCTCGGCGCAACACCATGGTGCCGCGCAGTCCTTACAGTAGATAAGCCCAGAGAAGATATTCTGCTCCGCCATGTTGGCTCTGCGCCGCTTACGGCCACGAATGTCCTGCACAATCTCCCAAGTAGCCTTGTCGATGATAGTTTGATAAGTGTTTTCGAACCGCAGCTGCTCCGACTCGGGGCGAGTGACCTTCTTCTTGTTCTTGTAAGACAGTGTGGTGGATTTCAGGTTTTTTCTCCTGAGAATGGTTTGTCAGCCCAACTCCATACTTCTCAAAATAGAAGTGCGATGAACCGAATATCGTAGATGGGAAACACAATTTCGGTCAGCCTGCTAACCTCTAAATACTCTCTGCCAAGCCTGCTCATATCCTTCACGATGAGAGCTGCTACCTCACCGTTTTCCATGAGCGCCATGAGCTCCGTCCACGCCGGCCGCTGAAAATTGGTACCCGAAAAGCCATCGTCATAGAGGAACTTCAGATTTTCAAACCCATTGTCTTTTGCGTATTTGTCAAGGGCATTTTTTGCATAACATAACATCTGCCACAAGATTCCCTGCTATCGACAATGATCGGCACTTATGCTATTTTTGATTCAAAGAGACGCTGGGACGCTTGACCGATGTCTTGGCAAAGGGAAAGCGCTCTTTTTTTCAATTCCTTCAAGGTAAGGTAAGAGTAATGC
>JAQUKQ010000209.1 GCA_028718985.1 Desulfobulbaceae bacterium
TTTTGGTACATGGGCATGGCGGAGAGCCACTTCTTCTCGGGGAACTTATTCCAATAGGAGCCATCACGACCATCGCTGAGACAACCGGAGGCGTTACAGCCCCCGGCCGACGGTTGATGACCATGGCAGGAATTGCACTCTTGATGACCTCCGGTCCAGGCATAGTCTCTCATCTCTGGATTCAAGGTAGTGCCGTCGCTATGGCAATAGACATTCTGGCAGGTCTTGCTGGAGGGGAGGTATTGGGGTTGTGGCATGCCGACAATGGCCCACTGGCTATCGATCTTTACGTCGATGCTGTGGTTGAGATGGGCTGCTTTCCAATTGCCTGCGGTATCAACGCTGTCGGTGTGACAGTAGTAACAGGCGTATTGGCGGATCCACTGAGAACTTGCCAGCCGGGTGTGGCCGTTGCTCTGCATGCCGACCGCAGCTTCTCTGAAATCGGTCAAGGGGTTTGCCCCTGGCCCATCATGGCAGCTCTCGCAGTTGGTGTCGGCAGGTTGGTGGGCGTAGGTGGTGTTGGTTGCAGCGGCGAGGGTCTGGCGGCCGTCATGGCAGCGGTCACATTTGCTGTCGGCGGCGGTATGGCTGTATTTGGCGGTGTTGACGGCATCGGCGAGCAGCAATCGTCCCTTATGACAGGAGTTACAGGTCAGCGCGTAGTTGGGGTCAAGATCCAGCCAGTGAGTGCGGTAGGCTCCTCCATCATTAGGTGGGCCACCTTTGCCGTCATTATGGCAGCTGTTGCAGCCGGTAGCGGTGAGGGGATCCATGATTCCGCCGCCTGGGATATGGCAAACCTCGCAACTGACCCCCATGGCGAGATGCTCCGGGTGCTTGCCGGAGTCGCTGCCTGCTGCGAAGCCGCGACCATGCTTGTGGCAATGGGTGCAGCGAGTATTGGCACCGGAAGCCCCGGTGTCGTCAATCTTGTTTTGATGGTCAGTTGCGGCATCGGTGGCGTTGTATTGAAAGTGGTTCGTCAGGGTGTGACAAACCTGGCAGAGGCCGTTGTTGCTGGTGCTGGTGTCGACAAAACCACCGTTTGGGTCAAAGAACTTGACGTTGTGGAGTCCAGCCGCGCCAACAATCGAATTGCGAATTAACTGGCCGTAGACCAGACCGAAATGGACGCCGCTGGTGAAGGTGTTGGGGATGTTGCCGTTGACCGTGATTTGCCCCGCGCTCTCATTGACCTCCGTGATTTCATAGGTGCGGCGACCGGGTCCATCGGGCAAGACCAGGATCAGACCGCGACCGGTGGTGCCGCTCTTGGCAGCCCACGGACGGGTGGCGTTCTGCCAGTTGTCCGTGATGGAGTTATACTTGACGGAAAGGTTGGTGAACTGAAAGGTGCTAAAATAGGGTGGCGCCGGGGTCACCTCGGGGGTAGAGGCCAGGTCGCCGGTGATCAGGTAGGGGCCAGTGCCGGTGACGGTGGCGGGGATTTGTGTCTGCCAGTCGATTTGCGCTTGGAAGTGCGGGTCATGGCAATCGGTACAGATACGGGACCAGGGATCCAAGGTGTCGCGGTGTAAACTGGTCATTCCTGAGCTTGAGTGAGGAGCGGCGCTGATTTCCGGCCCTGTGTCGCCATGACAGCTAAGGCAGATGGTGTTGACCTGCTCTGTTCTCCCGTGGCCGGGAGTCGAATCACTTTGTACCGGCGAGTATTGCCACCAAACTGAATAGCTGTGGCAGCGACTGCAGCTGATGTTGTTCGTGTCGTTGTGTGGGGCATCAAGTACCGCCGCAGTTGCGGTACGGGCCAGCAAGACCAGGAGGAGACAAATGATGCTTTTTTTCATAGCAGCTCTCTTTGTTGTTTTGATTGGTTCATCCCTTGTGCGTCTCTTTTGGTCATTTACTGGTTCATTTTCTTGGTATTTTACGAGTTCAGGCCGCTGAGTGCCAGCAGTTTCTGCCCCTATCAATGTCCTTTGGCAAAAAAAGCTGGGTTGCTCAGCTTTTGAATTCCAGGCAACCCGGCTATCCAGTTCTTTATGCAAAGATCCATGGCTTTCCGTCCCCGCCTTACAACGGTTTTGGCTTTTTCCTAAATAAAGATTCGTTGGTTTGTTGACTGCAAAGAACAGGCCAGGGATAAAACATAAAAAAGCACCAAGATAGTATTAGGTGTAATATTTTAGTATTATTCGATATCTTGTCATCAAGATCGTTGGGGTGTCTTGGCGGAAAACATCAATCCCTCCCCGCTGCGGTAAGCGGAATTTCTGGGTTATATCCCCCAGAAAATGGTGATAACACCCAGGAATTGGTAGTGACACCCCATTGCTGGGATGGACTGAGATTTATGTGTCTTCGGTGATATGTAAGGCGGTGAAATTTTGGATTATTCTTGCGGTGCCACTCTTCACCTTGACAGTGTCTGTTGCCGAGGGGCTGATGGTCGCCGGGGCAAGGCTGGAGAAGACGGGAACTGATCGGGTTGTGGCAGCTAAGACCACGCTTGCCGGTTCACCGATTTGGGCGTTTGCTGGCACGACGATTCTGTTGAAGGACGGGGTATCGTAGGCGGGCTCTAAAAATGCGTTCGCATCCATGCCGGGCTCATTGCATTTTCCGCAAGTGCTATACCTGTTTGAGTCCAGTAAAAAGACAGGGGTGTTACTAATATTATTCACTTATTAAAGTCTGTTGCCCTGCTAGAAAATGGCGTTTTTCTGAGCGTATGGACTGAATGTCGTTCCATGTATCGATTTTTTTAACCAAAAACTAAAATAATTTATTGATATCACTCAGGAAAGAGCAATCAACCCTTTTATCTACGGGGAACGGAAGTAGTGATCCAGAAGGGAGGGTTAACTATTTTTGCTGAACAGAGTATCTGTAACAGGTTCAATCGTTATCGAGAATTGTCAGTACCGCTGAACTTGGCACTCCTAGGTCTGCGCCTGGAGGACCATTCTCCCAAACAAGCATTAGATCC
>JAQUKQ010000210.1 GCA_028718985.1 Desulfobulbaceae bacterium
CGCCTTAAGCTCAGGAACGACTTTTCGGTTATAATCGGCGCAGAGGACTTTGCCCATAAGAAACCGGATCCGGAGCCGTTCCTCAAGGCTGCCATCGGATTGCGCACGCCACCCGCTAACTGCTTAGCGTTCGAGGATTCGGAGAGCGGCATCCAATCCGCTTTAGGCGCGGGCATGCAGACTTGGTGCGTTGCCACGTCCCCGAAGTCCAAGGAAATAGGGTTAAAATACAAGGTGCCGATAATCCATGACTATAACGAGTTCCCAATTTCTGCGCTAGGGACCGATTTTTCGCATTAGCGCAGAAGGTGAATACTTTGATAAGATTGGAATTGGACCGTAAAACCGGCGATATAAGGGCTAAGGAGCCAGAGGATGTATCCTCATTGCAGAATGGCCATTACGGCATTATGAAAAAAGGCATAATCACCCTCAAACCCGAGGAGACGCTCTATATCTTGGACATCCGCAACGGCAAGGCATTTGACGAAAGCGGGAACACGTATACGTTCAATGACGTCGCCTCGCTGTTCTTGAAGCAGAAAAAGATCCTTGCCCGCTACCTGACGTATAAGGACTGGCGGGACAAAGGATTGGTGCTCCGCCACATGGACGAAGTGGAAGAGCATTACGGCCGGATGACCCCGAAGCAATACAAGAAATCCGAATTCAAGTTCGATTCCTATTCCTTGGACGGGCTGTTTTTCCCGGATGACCTGCAGACCGTTATCGATGACGAAGCTACGGCCAAAGACCTGTATGAGAAATACTGGTTCGGCCAGTTCGGCACCTACAAAGCGGCGCATCGCGGAAAAATCGGCAAGCTGGATGTTTACGAAACCCTGTTTTTGATGAAGCATGGCGCGCTTCGCCTGAAGAACGCGAAACGCGATGATGTCTGGGATGCGGCCTGCGAGCGCATCAAATTCTTCGAGGATATGTACGCGGTGTATGAGGATTGGCGCCTGCTCGGCTATGTTATGAAGACCGGATTCAAGTTCGGGACCCATTTCCGCATCTATTTCCCCGGCGCTTCCCCTATACGCGAAGGCGACGAGTGGATGCATTCCAAGCACGTGGTTCACGTGTTCTCCCGTAAGAGCAAGATGCTCATCTCGGAATGGGCGCGGACTATCCGCGTTGCGCATTCTGTGAAGAAAACGTTCATCCTTTCGATTCCTGGCAAGAAACTGGAGATAAAAGTGAACCGGAAGAAGCCAAGGCTCGACTTTTTGCTGTATCACCGGAAACGGGACGGCATCGAGACGCCTAAAGATGGCAAGCCCAAATACCTGATGCTTTCGCTGACCGAAGACGAATATATCGGCGGCGAAGAGCTGGCTGAAGCATTGTTCGAGTGCAAGCACTACGGGCTTGAGCTGATAATGGCTATCGCGGATAGGGAAAGCTCAGTCACCTATTATGCGATAAAAAGGATTGACCTGCCTGGTAGCGAGTATGAATATTTCGAGATAGAGTGGGTCCAACCCTGATGGGTCGTACCCACAACCCTCGAGAATCTGCGGTTTCTCTCGGTCGAGTGGGTTCAGCCCTGATTTTACAATTGAACTGGCTTGGTTTGCATTAATGGGTGAGTATCTGGCCTAGGGAAATTAAGGAATCCACGAATTGTGGTTTCCAAATCCGCATCTTTTGTAGTCAGTACGACCCTGGTAAGCAAGTCGGGAACTCCTTCATATAACGCGGTAGCCGCATTTCTTAGTTCAAGATCGTTCCTTCTGAGATTTCCGATTCTCCTTCCGATTTCGGTTGCCGCAGCTGTTTCAAGCAATGGTTCACAGGCATCGTTGAATGCATCAACTCTCAAGGTCTGCACTTCTTCTATCCTATATGCTACGATTCTTCGGATTGCTTCGATGCTAGCTCTTTTTTCAGCGGTGAGCTCACCTGAGACCAGGTTTTCGGGGTTTATCAATGCATCTCTTAAAAGCACAAGCCCTTCATGGGTCCTAGAAAGCTTTTTTCTACCCAGACTGTTCGTTCCTACGCCGGTTGCTCTTGCCGCAAACTGGGCGTGTCGTTGTCTTAAATAAGCAAGGTTATCATTGCCAGCGTTCGGTCTACCTTGTTGTAAATGTGCGTTAGTCATGTTATACAATATGGTAATAAGGGTTTTTAAATACTTTTATTGGTGCCAATTTCAGCCAGAATCCCATCCGTGCCCAAAATTAGATTTCGGGCATGGGTCCATTCAGCCGCGGTGCGGAAGCCTCACGCCTCTTTCGTCCAAATAAGCGCAGACAATGCAGCGCAGGTGATCATTGCTGGTCCCCAGGGCGATGCGGATCAATCTTGCGTCTATGCCTTCGTCGGATTCTCTAGCCATTCTGGTGAGGTCGTCACGAACTCTTGCCATTTTTTTCAGTCTGGCGACTATTTCCGGGGCCGTCCTGCCTCTAGCTTCGGTCATAGCATACCAGGAATCGGCAAGCGAATAGTCGATATCATTGGCCCTCATCCTTGCGATGGCACAGGCGGTGTAACGGTCCGCGGTTTCGAGAGGATCAGTGCTTTTTACACTCGGTTTCAATTTGATTGTTTGGGTTTCCAGGCCAGAAACTACATATCCTAGGCCATCTTTTATGTGCCTCAGGCGGTTTCTCTCCCTCTCTATCCTGTCCAGAACTTTTTGGTAGCTTTCACCCAACCTTTTGAGACTCAGTGGATATGTTCTAGCACTAGTACTGAGTAATAGGTGTTTCATGTTATATAATATGGTAAAAAGGGTTTTTAAATACTCGCATTGATGTCGAACTCAGCCAGAGTCGCAGCCGCCCCATCCGCACGAGTAGCATACCTTACATCCTTCCTGGAAGGTAAGATTAGAATCACAAGCAGGGCACAATCCTTTTTTTATTTTCTCGTTCTCTGACATCCAAACACCAGGCGTTTTCTACACCGTTTAAGTT
>JAQUKQ010000211.1 GCA_028718985.1 Desulfobulbaceae bacterium
GATTAGTCCAATTTATTCAACACTAAAATCCCAGGTTCCCTTTCACCAAAATCATTGTGGTACGACCCGGCATAAATTCTTTGTGTTCCTGACTCATCAATTTCGAATCCGACTAGCTGACAGCTTTGGCGGTTTCAATGATTTTTCCACCGTCATCCTCCCAGCGCAGGATATTTGTGAATTCAGTTTCGGTTCTTTTCAATTGAGGCTTCATCAATTCAGGCATGTTGTCTGAGTCCTTGCCATAAATTTGTTGCGTGCGAAACAGCGTAATTTGCAGTTGCATAATTTGTTCTCTATGCCTATCCACCGAGGCTGTCATTGGCGGTTGGTTGTTCCCCAGCTATCTGATCTTTCAGCTCCAATGTAAATGGAGATCGAGGAAGCTGCTGTAAAATTTGATTCTCTACATCCTGTTGTTCAACAGGGAACAGCACATCATCAGGACAATACGGATAAGGAGCCTTCCAATCCTTTTTGGGGATAAAAAAGTGGCTGGGATCGAAATCCATATATTGTTTTCTCTCGTTGCTATGGATATTTAGAAATCCTGAGACTGGTGTCAGATAACGAACTGCCCTCATGGGAAGAACAAGGATCCGTTCTGGCGGCCGGGCTTCACCGTTGTTCAAGGATTTGGACTCCTGCCGCTGATCCGCAAATCGTCCCTGGATGGTCATTGCAACGACGCGCCGATTATCCGGGTTAATAATTACTTGCCTAACCCTGCCCGAGATCCCGTCAAGGAAAAAGATCTCCACACCTATGGAGGGTTGTAAAAATGGCTGGCCTTGTAAATCCAAACCACTCCCCCGGACACGCACACTATTAATTACACCACGGACATTTGGATTACTGGCTGCGCACTTCTCTGCCAACAATTTTATATTTGTATTGTCTACATTCCCGCTCAACAACACCACTCCGTGTGAAACTCCTGTAAAAAATTTGCAGTCATAGGCACTTTCGAGCTGACCTAATGCCGTAGCCACTTCTGTCACCAACCCGTCATCAGGAATCAGGTAATTTTTAATACTTAGAATGCCATCAACACTTTGAATTGCATTTTCAGCTCGATGCTGGTTTGTCAAACTACTTACGTGACCATACAGGTAGACGATCCCGCCACTTACCCGCACATCGATATTGTCATGGTCTGTGGCTCTGAAAGCAGCATCTTTCCATAATGCGTGATCAACTTCATGTGCCAGGGCTGCATCTGCCTTGGCGTTTTCGTTGTGACCCTGCTGATCTTCCACCATTAATTGGCTTGAATCTCTGCATCTTAATAATTCATTGGGATCGGTCTGTGATATTTGTGCCGGGAACATAATGTACTCCTATGGTTCAATGGCCTGGATATTTTCAATCAACAAGCCGTCAAGACATTATGCTTTTGCTGAAGATGGCGACGACTGTCAGAAGAATGAAAGCGCAGGTATTACAACTACGGCAAGAATTCAATAAAAATCAGAACAACAATGGCAACGGATAGCATGTAGACGAAACCACCTGTGTGCGGGATGCGGGAGCGATTGACTGACCAAAGAAACTGAGCAACCATTGCATGGTCAATCCCGAGATAGTCAACTCCAGCAAGGAAGCCTTCTTTATGGAGCACAGCCTCACATTAGCAGGCTGTGCTCCATAAAGATATTGGGGTTAGCGGTTGATCAGGAACAGAATGCCGGCAACAATGGCGCAGATTCCCGCGATTACCGCAAGTGGAAGACCTGCGAGACTTACACCTACCATTATCAGGCCATCCAGGATCAAGAAAACGCCCAGCAGAATCCATTTTAATTTTTCCATGTTCATTTTGATCTCCTTTGAGTTAAACCTAACCGGAATTGCCATCTACAAGGATCGAATTACCTTATCGCATCGCCTTGATTTTTCAGCCTTTGCAACGTCGAAGCTGAGGGTATCAGCCTTAGGAACTTTGGATTGCCTTTTTCCCGGCTTGTGCGGCCTCGGACACGTGCTCTAATTGCTCGACCACCAGCGCTTGACCGTGATGCAATAATTCTTTGGCCTTCCGGCTTCCATCTCTGGTGATTTTTTTGCCATCCGAACGCACCTGTGCCATGGCATCTTCCAGCATTCCGGTGGTTCGATCGCGCAGCTCGATGCCTTTTTCCTGGATTTGCATTCTAGTATCTTTTCCAGATTGCGGTGCCAGCAATAGCATCGTCACAGCGCCAGCCAGGCCGCCGATCAACAGCCCCGCTAAAACGCTTAAAATATTGTTATTGTGGTATTCGGGTTCTTGATTCTCTTTGACCATTATGTTTTCTCCTTATCATCTGAGTGTGGTGAGTGTTGGTTACGATTTTCGTGCTGAATACGCAGGGCAAATCACCTGACCGGGTATCACTTGTAGCGTTGATCACCGAGCCAGATACCAGCATCCTTTTGTTCCTCTTCCGTCAACCGAATGAAACCAGCCAGCCAATTTAGGATGTTATTAAAAACCTGCAGACTAACCAAAGAACTCTTCGGTTGTTGTGTGTCTGAGCCTTGTTGACGGAGGGAATCATCCATGCCTGCCTCTTTGGTTAAGGGTTGTTACGGTGCTCTTTGGTGATGGTTTCAGTAACATCCACCACCGGGCCGCGCGGACGGTAAAAAAGCACCCAAACTATTCTTTCTATGGCCCACGCGATCAGGGCATAGATCGCCATTGCAAAGAAGGATGAGAGCTCCAATACCATGCCACCGGCAGATGGTGTTGCAGTCATTCCTGCAAAGGGGAAAAGGAACAGATTGGTAAACCCGTAGATCAGGGCAACGATTGGACTGTCCGGATTCGCCGCGATCAGCTTTAGCCCGATGCGAAGCGCAATGAGGGCCTCCAGGATGCCGAACATCAGCCAGATCAATTGCGTGGCCTTAAAAGT
>JAQUKQ010000212.1 GCA_028718985.1 Desulfobulbaceae bacterium
CGCTTCAATAACACGGCCTTCAACAAAAGAGATGCCTTTTACCGAGAGCAGGAACAACCAGGTGATCTGCAGCCCAATTATCAGAATAAGCATGCCGACCGACAGGGAAATGCCGGTAACTACCCATGAGAAATAAATTGTTCCTGTCACGACTGATAAGATTCCATAGAGCAGACCGCTCCAGGCTCTCGGGTCGGAATAAATATTGAAAAACCGTGACAGCATGCCATCGTTAGAAGTACGAGGATGGGGGATAGCGGTGGACAATAGCCGTGATTCAGTGTCTTTGTATGAGGCGGCGATTTCCGCTGGCGCTCCGTATTTTTCGATTATCCCAGGGAGTAACTGGTTCGGATCCGCTTGTGGACTATTTTTTTGGGCATACTCCAGTTCGCTCCTCAAGTATTCCTCGGCATCCGACAGAGCATCCTGAATCATGGCCGGATCGCAGCCGGCTAGATTTTCTTTCAATTCCTTAAGATAGTCCGTAATGCTATTAATCATGGTATTTCCCTTTCAAAATAGTATATAAGTTATTCTTAATTTGATCCCAGATTTTCAGCCATCTTTTGAGCGTGTCACGTCCCTCCGAAGTAATAGTATAGTAACGGCGAGGGGGGCCGGATACTGACGGGCTGACATTGCTTTTGAGAAGGTCGCCGGATTCCAGAGACCGGAGTACGGGATATAGCGTCCCTAATTTTGAAATGGTCCCAGCGCTTGCCGTTTCCATCTTTTTGGCGATTTGATAGCCGTATTGGGGATTTTTCGATTTATCCAGGATACTCAACAGGATGAGCGCTATGATGCCCGCATTGAGCTCTTTTTGGAATTTTTTGTCTAAGGCGTTATTGTCAGTCATATGGTCATTTTTTGCTATAATTGGTGGAAATTATCTTGCCAAAGAGGGTACTATTAAGTTACTATTAGTAAGTTAATAGTAGTGGCATAAAGTTGTCAAGTAAACTTATGCACAGGATAGATCAATGCTTTTTAACCTTGTTGCATGGTTAATGCAGTGATCCTGGTCCACCCGCCTTGCCTCGCAAGTCGAGGCTGGAGTCTAGATTTCAGAATTTAATGGTGTGTTTGACACAAATAATAAGGGGTGATAAGATGGCGCATCGCCGATGTGGAAAGGGAGCAGGGAGTAGGTGATAAATTTCACGGCTATCTGCTTCTTCTTCATATCATCCTGAAGAAGTGCGCAAGAGCGCATACGGAGCCTGGCCGCCAACGGCTAAAACGCTGCAAGAGCAGCGGGCTTTAAAAACGGAAGTGCCCGGATGCAGCGCAAGAGCGCTGGGAATCACCACGCTGTCGACTGGTCAACGGCAGCGTGCCTTCAAGAGAAGGTATGGTGATAATTCCAACCTGACCGGAGGAAATGATATGGAACCTTTACAGTTCAATATCGGGTGGCCGAAAGAGTTCGGCTATTTGAAGCAGTTCGGCATGGGGGAGCCGTTTCGTTTGATCCTGGCTCTGGCGCGGAGCGCGAGGGATCTCGAGCATCTCCACTCTTTGTTAAGGGAAGATTGCCAGCTGCCCAGAAAAGAGCTTGTTAAGCTTTGCGAATTTTGGCAAAGGCTCTGGGGCGGCCAGGTACCAAGAGAAGGACAACGCCTCGGGGATGGTGTAGTGAAAGCGATGCTGGACTACTCTTGTCCGGATGCAGGTTTGCGTACCTACTACCGCAGTCTGCTCTTAAAGGATAGGGTAAGGGAAGAAAGATGCTGGGCTCATTGGCACAGTAAAGTCCATCATGAGGATGCGCTACCTCGCCACAATAAGCGTTCTTTATTCGTCTT
The DNA here is from genome assembly GCA_028718985.1 of Desulfobulbaceae bacterium. Lineage (GTDB taxonomy): Bacteria > Desulfobacterota > Desulfobulbia > Desulfobulbales > VMSU01 > VMSU01. The sequence continues at coordinate 1,812 of JAQUKQ010000212.1, forward strand.
GAAGTTCAAGGGATTGGAGTTGGAGTTTTTCCTAGATCTATACAAATCTTATAATGGCAGTGAAATCGGTATTCAGATTTATACCACCAACGGACTTCTGACGGAAAAAACGACTCACTTTCTGCTGACCCTTCAGCTGGCAACAACTTATGGAACCAACACCGGTCTCCTTGATCCACATCCTGAGACGGTAATTGATTTCTGGATAATGGTTCCGCGGCAAACACTGGATGATTGCCTGGGCAACTTCGACAGCGTTGAAGAAAGCCCATACATCACAATTTTTGCGAAAGCGGGATTGACCGAGCGGCTTTCGGCGGTATTGACCGAGCTCGGTCTGCCAGTCGAAAGCGTCGTCATGAGTTAGCTGTCACCCACGGGCCGGCCTACACGCGCGGCCCCTTTTTTTATTACAGTTTTTTACCCTCGGAGAATCATCAGGTATGGCCTACATAAAGTGGGTAACCAAGATACGCATTCAGCGTTGATTGCTAGTGGTTTCATTGCCAGTTATCCACACTGGCAGTCTTGACGTCGGTTTAGAAGGGGAGTACGATAAGTATGATTTTTCATACTTTGTGATTATTAACCTAAAAAATATGCATTTTAGACACCATCACGGCATTTCCTACGGTGCAACAACTATCGGCGCCAGGGGCCAAGTCGTCATCCCGGCCCAAGCCAGATCTGACCTTAATTTGAAGGAGGGGGATCGTATGCTGGTCTTGTGTTGGCAGGGCAAGGTGCTCGGCCTAATGAAAAATGAGGCGGTTGATGAGCTTATCGATAAATTAACTAATAAGATGTCTAAAGGAATAGAGGAACTCAAAAAATGGAAAACATCATCGAGGTAAAAAATTTAATCAAGGAATTCAACGGCTTTCGGGCGGTTGATGACCTTTCTTTCTACGTAAAAAAGGGTGAGGTTTTCGGCTTCTTGGGACCGAACGGAGCAGGCAAGTCGACTACCATCCGCATGCTGTGCACATTGCTCCGACCGACCTCAGGCCAGGCTACTGTGGCTGGGCATGACATAGTCAAAGAGCCGGCAGATGTCAGGGAAC
>JAQUKQ010000213.1 GCA_028718985.1 Desulfobulbaceae bacterium
CTTCGTTTTTGGGAATTGTTTCCAGTGTTGAAAAACTCACTGTCGGGCCAAAGGAATGACTATGCTTCTAGTCTGATGATGAGTTGTTGGCAGGCATAAAAATAGCAATGCTGAGTCGGCATATACGCAATCTTCAGTTTGGGGGAGGAGTTGATTGCTTATGATGTCCAGTCAGCCTGTGTTTTTGGTGGGACTGAAGATGTGATTTTGGCATCTTCAGTGAAGAAGCACGAAGGGTGTGCATGAGCCAATTGTTGTAATTGACAAAGGTTTGTATCTGGGTTGCCTATATTATCTGTGAGTTCTTTAAAAAAGAGTTACCTGTTGTGCATGTCGTAAATTGGGCACTTAATGCCGCAACCCCTTTGTCCTCCTAAAAAAACACGGCCGAAGTAAAGCATCTTTTTCTGATAGAATTTTGCTGAATCGCGTATCGTATTACCAATACTATCCCACCATTGCCAGTAATCATTTGCAACGGCTCTGTTTCCTGTATATTGCTTTGAGCTATTGAGAAGTTGCGCCGAAATCTCGAAATTCTAAGACAGTTACAGAACTCTCAGCTCCTCAGCCAGGGCCAAAATGAATCTTGGCCCTGGCCGAGGAGGACGAGCAACTTCAGGAAAGGGCGAACCCCCCTCTCGCGGATACAGGCTTGGGGGGGGTGAGATAAAGGGTCAATAAAAAATCTAGCCTGTGGTCATTGATCCCCCGCCGCTCTGTATGGAACGAACGGTGGGGTGGCGAAAGATAACTGCCCATCCAACGGGCTATGCACCAAGAAGATAATCGGCGAGGGTATCCCTCTCAAATATGAAGGAATACTTGCGTCTTCATCGTAGACAGAGGCAAATCCACTGGGCCAGATCAGTCCTACACAGCTAGGTGCACTAGAGAAAATACAGCCATTCTCGGCGGTATGAGTGTATTGACGCCAACTACCGTCGACAGGTTTATCTGCCTGTTCCAAAAGCGTTTTAATCTTGTCGTTATCATTATAAATTAATTTAGCCGCATCCCACCCAGATTTAAACCACAACTTGAAGTTAAGCTGTGACGATTTTTTGGCCAGATCAACAATGTCGAAAACCGCTCCCACAACATCGGGACCAATAACCATAACGTTATTAATTCTTGGATCTTCCGAATCAAGATTGAATCCTTCTATCATCGAGTAAGGTGAATGGAAGAGGCGTATCGATAAGGAGGCTCCGGCTACAACCTCTACCAACTCCTGGCCATAAAGACTCTCTTTTATGTGGCTTGCCAGAGCCACCATCGCACCCACTTGATATGCCTGTTTCATGGCAGCATCTTGAATCTTTTTCAGAATGTTGACCTGATCAAGCACCTCATCTATCGCAACTATCGTTAACTGTTCCGCAAGGGTTGAGGCAACCGCAGGTTTGATGAACCAATCACTGATGTCATTAACGTACCCTGCCAAACGACTAAAATTCGGTGTAGAGATGTCAAATGAACCAACCGCTGCCGTTGTTTCGAGTGGTGGAGCATCAGCTGCTGCAGGTGCTGGTGCCATTCCCAGTGTCCCTCCAAGATCATTCATGAGGGCGTCCATCCAGTCTGGAAGCAAATGGGCAACAATCACTGTATGTTTTGATCGCGACCGAATCAAACCATATTCGCTTGGTGTCAATGATGCCAGCGGTTCAGCGGCGGTTGATACTTCGGCGAATAATGCACTGATTTCGATAGCCGATGTATTGCTTTTACGCAGCCCCATCACTAAGGCATCCAATTTTTCTGACGCTGTTTTGAACGAGGTGTAATTAAGCAGATCGTCCGGTGTCTGGGTTACACCAAAACCAGCCATATCTGCTATTCGCGGCATAAAGCCAAGTTCCGGCGTCCCGGGTGCCGACAGTCTCAACAGAGTTTGGTCGAAAGAACGCCATAGAAGTACTGCTGCACGGGCCTTCGCAGTCATAGTGATATCGTCACCGGCAAGATTGGCTTGCTTTGCCTCGAGCAGCAATGTGGACACGCCACTAATGGTTTCGGCGAGCTGTGCGAATGGATCGACATCTCCACTAGCCACGGGCGGTGCTACCACAAATTCCGCGCTGGCGCTGCGACCCATGGTGCCATCAGTAGCTGTAATACGGAACGCACCACGCGTATCTTGACCAGGAGTGATTGATGCGTCACCAACGCCTGGTAGCGCCCCCAAATAAGGCTCGGCGGACGGAGTGATCGCCAAGGTAGCGCCAAGAAACGGCGACTCCACCCCATCCTGATCAACGGAAACAACTTCAAAACTGAGCGCTTGATCAGCAGTGGTATAACCGCTGTGCAAACGAACAATTAACCCCGAGCCCAGGGATACCATGATGGTGGCATTGCCAGGAGGCACTTCGTTACCCGCAGATGGATTTTGTGTTATCACCTGACCTGCTGGTATGGTGTTGCTATATTGGTGTGTCACCTGTACCACGAACCCCAGCGCGCTTAGCGTCCCGGCGGCTGATGATTCCGACCGCGTCACTACGTTTGGCACCACAACCGGTTGTGGGCCTTTGGATACGGTGAGGTCCACAGAGGTGCCACGAGCGATACCCGCCCCCCCCGCTTCCGGCAATTGTGCGATCACTGTTCCGGCGGGTTGCGCTGCATATTGTTCCTGCAGTAATCGCGGGCGTAGGGTGGCATTCTGCAGAGCATCCAGAGCCCCATTGAATGTAAGGCCCTGCACGTTGGGTACTGTAACAGCGTTGGGGCTGATAGTGACAATAAACGACTGCTCGGTACGTGCACCTTGCGAGTCGATTGCCGCAACTACCACCGCAACATTACCAAAGTCGCATGTCCCCCCATACGAGCCGCATGGGCCCGTATAGAAGTCAACTACACCG
>JAQUKQ010000214.1 GCA_028718985.1 Desulfobulbaceae bacterium
TCACTACGTGCCGGCGTGGAAGTTAACTATAAAATTTTTGGTGCCAAGGGCAGTCTACCGCCATTACCTATTGCAGCGCCTCATGAAGTAGTTGCCTATTGGGGAACCAAAGAGGTTGTACTCAATTACCGCCAATTTGCGGCTAAGATCAACGCATGTGATGTCGTCCTAGATATTAGTGAGGGCGACAGTTTTTCAGATATTTACGGTTTGAAACGATTTTTAATGCATTTTGTTCCTAAGGCTATCGTCCAACTGCACAATCGTCCTTTAGTGTTAAGCCCACAAACCATAGGCCCTTTTGAGAACATGTTCTGCCGTCAGTTTGCTTGTTTGGTCATGCGCCACTGCAACAAAGTTTTTGCCAGAGACGGCCAATCGATGAACTATCTTCATGAATTGGGAGTATCAAAAAACGCCCAGGAATCGATTGACGTTGCGTTTCGCCTGCCATATCAACCGTCAGACCAACCAAGCCAGTCGGGCAAGATGCGCATTGGAATTAATGTTTCAGCGTTGATGTACAATGGCGGCTACAATCGTTCCAACCAGTTCGGCCTCAAATTGGATTACAAATCGTTCACGCATGATCTGCTGGACGAATTAACCAGACGGGATGACTGTGAAGTGCACCTTGTTCCCCATGTGGTCCCAAGCCACTTGCCGATAGAGGACGACTACGCTCTAGGAGTTCAACTTGCTACCTGTTATTCTGGAGTCATCCTCCCGGAGAGATTCACCGATCCGAGCGTTGCCAAGTCATACATTTCCGGGCTTGATTTTTTCATAGGAGCACGAATGCATGCCTGTATTGCGGCATTCTCTAGCGGGGTACCTGTCATCCCGATTGCCTATAGTCGTAAGTTTTCCGGGCTTTTCTCTTCTCTTGGTTACAACTATGTTGGGGAATGCAGAACTTCAGGCGCCCAGGAATTAATGACTCTTATCCGTGATGGCATTGCGAATCGCGAGCAAATTAAAGGGTACGTTCAAGAAGGTAATCTTATCGCAGATAAGCGACTGATCTGTTATGAAGATTTTTTATGCCAGCGGTTCATCGAACTAGGTCACTAAAATGACTACATTAGAGAAGATCCTTAAAGCAGATTTATGCACCGGTTGCGGTCTATGCATATCTCTCGCACCAGAGTATTTAGGGATGACAATGGATGACAGAGGGTATTTGCGTCCGTACGTGCTGAAAAGCCTGTCTCCGACTCTTGATGCGGAAATTTTAAAGTTTTGTCCCGGCATAAATCTCAATCTCGAGACAAATGGTGCCTCCTCGAATACTCTGTGGGGGCCTCTTATTGAAGCTCGCACCGGTAATGCTGCTGACCCTGAAATGCGGTTTCAGGGGGCTTCCGGAGGAGCTATTTCAGCAATTCTTCTATTTTTATTGGAGACCGGCCGTGCTGATTATGTTGTTCATATTGCTGCCAGCAGGATGGACCCTCTAGCAAATGAGGTAGTCATCAGTCGCGATCGTGCCGATGTACTGAAAGCAGCCGGATCGCGATATGCTCCTGCAGCACCACTGGTTGAAGTCCTTCAAATATTGGCTGACAACCCTGGACTGGTCGTTTTCGTAGGGAAACCTTGCGATATTGCAGCCCTGCGTAGTTTAGCGGCAAGCGATCGACTTCTGAAGGAACGCATCGTGTGTTATATTGCGTTTTTTTGCGCAGGTGTACCGAGCATATTTGGCACTTATCAGATTTTGAAGACTTTGGGCATCCACCCTGACGATGTTTTGCATTTTCAGTATCGCGGCTGCGGGTGGCCAGGGAAGACGGTAGCTCACCTCAAGGACGGAAGTTCCCATGAGATGGATTATGAGACCTCTTGGGGAACCATTCTCAATCGTTCTCTTCAATTTAGATGTAAAATATGCCCTGACGGTTGTGGTGAGTTTGCCGATATTTCCTGTGCAGATGCCTGGAGTAGCCATGATGGGTATCCTGACTTTCAGGAGAGAGAAGGTCGCAGCCTTATTCTCTCCAGAACCGTACATGGCGAGCACCTGATAACGCAGGCCATGAACGCAGGCACCCTCCAGTGTGATGCGACCGATTTACTCAGCATCGAAAAGATGCAACCTTATCAGGTAACCCGCAAAAGCCAGATCCTGGCCCGAATACTGGCCATGCGTTTAATGGGCAGAGACGTACCGGAATTTCATGGTTTAAGGTTGTGGGAATGTACCAAACTAGCCGGATGGATCTCTTTTTTCAGTGGTTTTTTTGGGATGGTGTTTCGATTGCTAAAAAGTAGAATATGTCCTAAAAAGGATGCCCTCCAATCATGCCATTAGTTTACATAATACTACTAAACTGGAATGGCTGGCGTGACACAATTGCCTGTTTAGACTCTCTCGGGAACCTGACCTATCCCGACTTCAAGGTTATTGTTGTTGATAACGGCTCCACTGATGAATCAGTTGCGAGCATTCGGAATGCTCACCCTGCAGTCACTTTGCTGGCAGCAGGAGGTAATTTAGGGTTTTCAGGTGGTAATAATGTTGGGATTCGCTATGCACTTGAGAGTGGAGCTGAATTTGTCTGGGTTTTAAACAACGACACTGTGGTAACAAACAATGCTCTATCTGCTATGGTAGATATGGCAATTTCCGATGCCAAAATTGGAGCGGTTGGTTCTGTATTATATTTTATGGACGCCCCCACCGTGGTTCAGGCATGGGGTGGTGGTTGTGTAAGTTTATGGAGTGGCATAAGCAGGCACCGTTCAAGCCCTGGTCAATTAAATTATATAACCGGGGCCAGCATCCTTTTGTCAATGGCTGCATTGAATCAGATTGGTTTATTGGACGATGGTTTTTTCATGTATTG
>JAQUKQ010000215.1 GCA_028718985.1 Desulfobulbaceae bacterium
GCCTTTATCTCATTAAAGATGGAATTACATTGGAGATCAAACCCTGTAGGAAAAGTGCGTAAAAACCTGCCATTCTTCAGAGAATTGGCCTATAAAAAATTTACACATAAAAGTTGACAGTACCATGGAATGTTCAGAGATACTGCAAGTTGCATAAGTGAGTTCTGGGCTTCTTCAAAATCATAACTGTTGATCTGCTCCTGGAGTTTAGAAACATATTCACCGTACTTTGACATTTTGATATTGTCCCGAAGCTCCTCAAAACATTCTTCGGAACCTGCATCTCCTTCCCGCAAAAGATCCATCAATGCCAGCACAATAGCCCTGATCTTTTGTGGATCGTCATTCCGGCGATCCTCCGGCTCGGGCCCTTCCTCTTGATACGCTTTGGCCGGAGCAAACGCCTCAATTGATTCCAGCACCTCATTTAGCGATTTTGTCAATTCAACCAGAAGGCCTCTTCTGTCTTCCTTGGCATTGGGATGACACACACCTTCAAGAGCTGAAGCGTTTTTCATTAAATCTTTAGCCCCAATGGTAGCAGCAACGCCTTTAATTGTATGTGCCCTCAACTGAACATATTCTGTTTGCCCATTCATGAGCGCCTGCATCATCTCTCCAGCCGCAGTCCGGTAATCATCATGGAATTCAAGGAGCAGTTTCTTAAAAAAAACCTTTTTCCCTCCGACGTTTTTCAGGCCTTCGCTCGTGTCAATGCCTGGAAGCTCAGCAGGAAGCTCGTCGGGGCCTGATTCAGAGAGCAACGGCCCTTTGCTGACGGGAGCACTTCGCTCGTCGGGCTTTATCCATTTTGCCAGAACAGCGTACAACTCTTCAGTCTTTATCGGTTTTGACAGATAGTCACTCATGCCCGTGTTCAGGCATTTTTCGCGTTCTCCTGCCATGGCGTGAGCAGTTAAAGCAACAATCGGCAACAAGTCAAAACGGGGATCTTCGCGGATAATCCGCGTTGCCTCATGTCCGTCCATTTCCGGCATCATGATATCCATCAGAACCAGGTCAAATTCTGATGCCCTTACTGCCTGAATGGCCTGTTTGCCATTCTTGGCAACAGTTACGACAAAACCTGACTGTTCCAGCAATTCAGTGGCAACCTGCTGATTGATTGCGTTGTCCTCAACCAGGAGGATCCTGGCCCCCTCAATAGATTTTAATGCTTCGTATTTTTCGTTAGTTTGTGGCGGGCAGGATGCTGAGCTTATTTCTTCTCCGAATATGTCCATAATTGTATCATAAAACAAGGATCGACTTACCGGCTTGAGGAGAAAGCCTTCCAGTAGCGCATTTTCCGCGTGCCGCTTGATCTCTTCCCGCCCATAGGCAGTCACCATGAGTACGGCAGGAATCTTTGATAGCTTTGGGTTTTGTTTTATTCGTCTTGTCGTCTCTAATCCGTCCATCTCCGGCATTTTCCAATCCATGAGCACCAGGTCATATGGACTCACGCTCCCGGCTTTTTCCAACTCTGAAACCGCTTCCTGACCGGATGCCACCGCTGTCGCTTCAAAAGAAAATGAAGAGCACATATCTTGAAGAACATTCCGTGCGGTTGAACTGTCATCACAAATCAAAACCCGAAGCCCTGAAACCCTGTCCGGCACTGCATAACGCTTTTCCTGGGCATCAGCCTGAAGACCAAACACCGCTGTGAAGTAAAAGGTGCTCCCCTTTCCCTGTTCGCTTTTTACCCAACTCTTTCCGCCCATCATGTTAGCCAATCGGCTGGATATCGCCAGCCCCAGTCCGGTTCCCCCATACTTCCTGGTAGTTGAAAGATCTGCCTGATTAAAAGACTTAAATAGTCTATCAATTTGCTCCTGTGTCATCCCGATGCCTGTATCTCTGACGGAAAACTGGAGCATCACCTGTTTGGATTCTTTGTCCCTTGCATCGATCGCCAGTTCCGTGCTGACTACGATCTCTCCCGTATCAGTAAATTTAATTGCGTTGTCGGTCAGATTGAGCAGGATTTGCCCAAGTCGTAACGGATCGCCTACCAAACATAGGGGGATTTTCGGGTCAGTCTTCAGCAGGAATTCAAGGCCTTTTTCTCCAACTTTCATACCAAGCAGATTGGAAAAGTTTATTAGAACATCCTCCAAATTAAACTTTATTGACTCCATGGTCAGTTTGCCTGCCTCAATTTTGGAAAAATCAAGGATGTCATTAATAATTCTGAGAAGAGAGTCGCCTGATAACGATATCTTTCTTATATAGTCACGCTGCCTTGGGGTCAATGTGGTCTTCAACACCAAATGGCTCAGACCGATAATGGCGTTCATCGGAGTCCTGATCTCGTGACTCATGTTGGCTAAAAACTGACTTTTCGCCTGAGTGCCGGCCTCGGCGGTGTCTCGAGCCTTTTCCAGTTCCTTTTCAATCTGCTTCCGTTCTTCGATTTCTGCGACCAACCTCTTGTTGACATCAGCCAGGTCTTTAGTATGTTTTTCTATCTGTTGCCGCAGAAGGAAATCCCTAAAGATATTACGTTCGAATACCGAATAGGAATCACCAGCATAATCAACGCTTTTCTCCACCTTATCCATGAGAGCCCTCTTGATCTTCTCGCTTTTGACCAATTTGTTCTCGATGGCTTTTACCACCTCTTGGAGTTCGTTAAGTTGCGTCTGTAATTTTTCGCTGGTGTTCATATGGGTTCTCCGATAGCGAAACCTGTCAGCGTTTGGTTATTAACTCGGCGATTAAATACTTCTATTTAGTGGCAATGTGTGTTATGGTTTGTGCATGGAAAAGACAGATGCACGGAAACTCAGTCAAGACGTACAGTATGCTCTGCGCAAGCAAATAGTCCGG
>JAQUKQ010000216.1 GCA_028718985.1 Desulfobulbaceae bacterium
CGCTTTCCATGAATTTGATGTTCGGGATCTTGTTGTTTTTCGCGTTCGCAGCGGCGCAACGAATGGCTTCTGGATTGATATCCGCACCTAAGGCCTCATTGGTTGGGTTTGCCTTGGCATTCACCAGCGAAACTATGCCTGAACCGCAACCGACTTCAAGAATGCGCCCTTTCAGCACCTTGGCGTGCTTGGCGAGAAGGAAGCTATCCTCTGCCGGTTCGTAGACATCGGAAGAAACAGAAATTGCTAACCCTTCGAATTCCATAAAATAAAATTAAAGAAAAGAAAATAAAAAAGAAATGGATTTAGAGGTGGAACCTCTTTCTCCATTCTTTCAACCAGTCCTTGGCCGTATCCTGACCGCCGAAACCGAACGCAAGGCCGAATGCCAGAGCGAACGCGAATCCGAGCGCCTGCAGGATTGTCACGAAGGTTGCGGTTAGGATCTGGGTTGGGAATCCAACCGTTTCAAGACCCATGACCAGGCCGATATAAATGACCAGGTATTTTGCACCGCTTCCGATAAGGCGCATGTACTGCTCCTTTTCGTGGATTTCGAGAACTTTTTCCTTCGCAAGTTCACCGATAACCGCAGCAAAGACCAAAATCAGAACCGCACCGATCAATTTAGGTACGAAGTTCAGAAGTTGGGTCAAAAACTCGGTCATTGTGCCAGGTGCGAGAAGACTGACGGCATATTGAACGAATATCAAAATGACGTAGTATTTCACCAATTGGGTAATGACCTTGCTGACCTTCACCCCACCAAGCGCATCGTCAAGCCTGTGGGAAGCGAGAAATTCCTCGAGTTTGATAACTTCGAGCAATTTCTTGAAGAACTTTGCCACAAGAATGCCGACCAACCAACCGATTACTACCAATAATACTGCGAATATAATACCGGGCAAAATCTCGCCGAGGTTGAAAAAAGCCGTAGTCAAACCGGCCGAAATCGCAGTTGGTACATCTTGGAAGTTTCCTATAAACTCCGTAGCCATATAATCACACTCATACTTTAGGGATTCGACTGAGTTAAGGTTTTAATAGGTATCGGTAAGGCTACGTCAGCAGACGAATGTTTATATTTCTACCAATAAATGAGTAATGCATGGATGAAATTCTGTTCCTTCTCCTGAAAGAGGGCATCTTCAGAACACCGCTCAAGATAGGGACCGTAAGGATAGGGTCATTGCTCAAAATGTCGCAGCAGAATGCTTCGAGAAGGGTGCGGCTGCTTGAACAAGGTGGGATGATAACCCGCACCAAATCCGGGCTAGAGCTTACCGCTTCGGGAAGGGCGGCGATAATGGAGGAATACCGGACTTTTAGCTTGATATTGGGGAAAAACAAGAAGGACAGAATAGAATTGAAAGGCGTTGTGGTCAAAGGATTCGGGGAGGGGCGGTATTACGTGGAAAAATATTCCAAACTGCTAAAAGGGATACTTGGAAAACGGCCTTACCCCGGGACCCTTAATATAAGATTAGATGCGGAAAGCACCAATGCACGGCAAGGCCTTGATGGATTGACCCCGCTTAAAATAGAGGGATTCGAAGAGAACGGACGGCAATACGGGGCATTGAATTTATATCGTTGCTCTGTGGGGGCTGAAACGGCGGCCGTGGTCGTGCCGGCACGGACGCACCACAATTCAGACACGATAGAGGTCGTGGCTGTGAAAAGATTAAAAAAATCAGTAGGCGATAGAGTGGCTGTCGTTATCGAGTGATTTGATGTTTGGCTACCATAAAGGACGGATCGACGCAAGACAAGAACTGATAGCGGCATTGACGACATTCTTTACTATGTCGTACATACTCATCGTGAATCCGAGCATCCTTGGCACATCTGGCATGGACGAAGGGTCGATCTTCACTGCCACTGCGCTTGCAGCCGGCATTTCATGCATATTGATGGGGTATTTCTCTGATCGGCCGTTCGCGCTCGCCAGCGGGATGGGCCTCAATGCATATTTTGCGTATTCTGTGATAGGCGGGATGGGTTTCTCATACACTGCCGCATTGGCTGCGGTGTTCTTCGCAGGTTTATTGATGCTCATCGTTTCGATGGCAAAGATAAACCTCACGAACGCGGCCCCGGAAAGCTTCAAGCATGCGCTGATAGGCGGGCTTGGCTTGTTCCTGGTGTTCATAGGCATGCAAAACGCGCATTTCGTAACCCCCAACACAAGCACGATAGTGACTTTGGGGAATCTGGCCGACCCAAAGACCCTGATATCCGTTATCGGTTTTTTCATCACATCCTATTTGCTGGCCAAAAACCGGAATGGCGCGCTCTTCATAGGGATGCTCGTAGCGACCGTGGTGGCGATGGCATTGGGCCTGACGCCTTTGCCGGATGGCATCGTCCAATTGCCGCCTTCCATACAACCAAGCCTGTTCAAAATTGATTTCGGAGCGATATTGAACCCCCAATTGTTCTCAGTGGTCTGGACGTTCTTCATAATCGGATTCTTCGACGTATTGGGGGTCATAACCGCGCTTGGAAACAACCCGAGGTTCTGGAGCAAGAGCGATGAAAAAGTGGCCAACCAGAATGCAATAACCGTTAACTCCGTCGGTACTATGATTGGATCGATGCTCGGGGTTTCCACCATCGTCATTTTCTTGGAAAGCGCGAGTGGGATAAAGGCGGGCGGGAAAACCGGGCTCACGGCGATATTTGTCGGGCTGATGTTTCTATTATCGTTGTTTTTCTTTCCTTTGATAATGGCGATACCGATCGAAGCTGCCGCACCGGCGATAATAATAGTCGGATTGCTGATGGTCAGCGGCATAAGCAATATCAATTAAGATCGGAAGAGCG
>JAQUKQ010000217.1 GCA_028718985.1 Desulfobulbaceae bacterium
ACACGCAATGGCCTCAACGGCCATAGGCAGCCACCTGAGCGGTTATGAAAAGCCTTCCCTTTAACCTACTTTACGAAGCTGCGCCGCCTCATGAATAACCTGCAAGACGCGGCTCAATGGGCTGCCCAACGAGGCCTCGACGGCCCCCAATACTGCCCCTTCCAAGATCGGTCCGTCGGCTACGGCTACCTTTGCGCCGAATTGCGCCATGTCAATGGCTGAGCGGGATGTCAAAACGGCGCTTCCCAAATCCGGAATTATAGCCACGCCGGAGCAGCGCTCTCTCATAGAGTCCAGGGCTTCTATGATCTTCAGTGCAGAGGTTCCCAAAGATCCATCCTCAAACCCTCCAACCGCTTCCACGACCACATCTTCGCCTGCCATCTGGAGGGCGATCTCTTTTATGCCATCCGCTGCGAGCTTGCTGTGAGAGACTATCAATATGCCAGTCTTCAACGATCTGTCTCGACAGAAAGCAAAGCCTGACACATAGCTTCCAAAATGAGAAAGCTCGATGCGGCCCCTGGATCCATGTGACCCACAGAACGCTCCCCCAAGTAGCTTGCCCTGCCCTTTCTCGCTATTAAGTTTATGGTCTCATCCCGACCTTCGCGGGCCGCTTCGATGGCACGCTTAAGGCACTCAGCACATGGCGTTTTCTCATTAACACAGGTGCTTAAGACCTCAGAAAAGGGAATAAGGACGTCCAACATCGTTTTGTCAAATCGCTCGCCTTTACCAATAGACTTAACACCGCCAACCCCAGCCTTAACGGCATTGGCGAACTCTTCTAAAGTAGCTTCAGGTTTGCTGCCCAATTTCATGCCCATCTTCAAGAAAAACTGCCCATATAAAGGGCCAGAAGCCCCTCCGACCGAAAAGAGCAAGGCTTTAGCGACGTCCCGTAATAACTCAGAAAAAGCAGTATATGACTTTCCTTCTATCTTTTCTTTAACGGTCTTAAATCCTCTATCGAGATTTATTCCATGATCGCCGTCGCCGATGGCCGCATCCAGTTCAGTCAACATATCTTTTGATGCGAAAACGGCGTTGGCGGAGCTAAGTAAGCTCTTTATGAAGTTTTCCACAGAAATTACCAAAATTACATCCCCCATCTCAATGCAGGGGTGAACACCGGGGCGTCCCAAAGCCGTTTTAATTCTTCGTCCAACCTGAGCAATGTAATCGAAACCCCCTGCATTTCGAGGCTGGTAATGTAATTTCCCACCAAAGATCTGGAAATTCCTATGCCTATTTTATCAAGGTAATTTTTGAGCTCCCTATAAACCAAATATAGTTCAATTAAAGGAGAGCCTCCCATACCGTTTACCATGACTGCAACTTGATCACCAGCCACAAAGGGGAGGTCTTCCACTATAGCTTTAGCCATAACCTCAACTATTTCCTTGGCCGTTCGTAGCTTGACTCTCTCGCGGCCAGGCTCACCGTGAATTCCTATGCCGATTTCCATCTCGTCTGTAGCAATTTCAAATGTGGGTTTGCCAGAAGCGGGCACCGTAGGCGACGTGAGCGCAACGCCCATAGAGCGGACATCGTTGCTTACCTTCTCGCAAAGTTCTTTGAGTTCCTCAAGCGAAGCTCCTTCCTCCGCCTTGGCTCCTACAATCTTCTCGGCAAATACGGTCCCCCCAACACCGCGCCTTCCCGCCGTGTAAAGCGAGTCTTGTACTGCCACGTCATCGGCTATCACTACTTGTTCAACCGAGTAATCCTCTGCGGTTAATAAATCTACGGCGATGCTGAAATTCATCGTGTCTCCCGTATAATTTTTCACTATAAAGAGTATTCCTTGCCCTCGATCTGTCGCCTTAGCAGCCTCATACATTTGATCAGGGGTAGGCGAGGTGAAGATCTCCCCAGGGCATGCCGCATCGAGCATGCCGTAGCCCACATATCCAACGTGAAGTGGCTCGTGCCCGCTACCTCCGCCTGATATAAGAGCAACCTTTTCCCTTCGGCGATCTCTTCTCATAACTACGCGGGCACTCGGATGGAGTTCCAAAAGACTCTCATGGGCAAACACCAACCCTTCAACTGACTCTGAAACTACATCTTCTGGGGAATTTATAAGCTTTTTCATCTTACACTTGCCTCCTCCTACCCCAATCCCATTCGCTAAGAGTTTTTCTTTCGCGTAATGACCAATCTACAGACTTTACCGCCTGAGGCTATAGTGTCTTTGAGTTCCATCCGAAAGTCTGGAAAGCGACTCACGATGCCTCTGTCGCCATCCATGGCTATATCGCACAAATGGGCGATCTCCTCTTCGTTATCAGTCAACTTCGTCCACGCTCTAACCAAAGGACAGAAGTGGAATTCGACCACAAAACGGTCGTCAGTGGACTCTACAACGTCCATTTCAAAGATCTGCCTAACTAGATCGTTAGCAAATTCTCGAGCAAATTGCTTCAGGTCTTCGATCTTTGTAAACTTGACGTCTCCATGAAAGCAACCCGTGCGAAAGATAGCAGCCCTGGCAAAATCATCCCAATCGAGGCCGCGCTTACGTGCCTCGTCGAGGAGGAAATAAAACCAGGTTGCCCTATGTTCAATGGCATTTCTCATATCCTCCACATGTTGGTCTTTAATCGTGGCTTCGTTTCGAATCGTCATCATTACCTGCCCCCATTCTTTCGATTTTTTAGGTTCTAAGCCTTTTATTTTTTACACTACAAATAAACCGACAAATGTGCTTACGCCATACCGAGATACGCTCTTGCTACATCTGGATTTTTCCTTAACTCCGTAGCAGGGCCCGAAAGGGCTATCCGCCCAGTTTCAAGAATATAGCCT
>JAQUKQ010000218.1 GCA_028718985.1 Desulfobulbaceae bacterium
GATCGGCTCAACGCGGCGATTACGCCTTTCTCGGTATGCTCGGACTGGGCATAGCTGCTGGATTGGGTTACGGCTTTCTCTTCTCCCGTCCTTACACGGCTACTATGCTGGCGGGCCAGCTCGACGGCAGGCTAGTCGCGTGGGTACCCTGGCTCTTATTCTCTCTGGTATTGATCTCGGTGGCTGTGATTTTCCGGCACCGCGTACGGGTGGTGCTCAAATGGATTGCTCAACATGCCCGCTTCGCTTCCCTGCTCATGGCAGGGCTGCTCGTGCTTGCCGGGGCCTATCTCTATTTCATTAGGCCGCATGGCGCAAACACGGTTATGTCATACGTGGAGGAGTTGGACGTTTGGGGCCCTTCCTTTATCAAAGATACTTTTGTGAGGTGGGGTTGGTATTTCTCCTGGTTGGGATTATTGCTCGCGGTGACCGGTTACGCTATCTGGCTGATACGGGAGCGGCACTTTGTGGCGGCAGTGCCCTGGAGCGTAGGGATGTTCTTTACTGTAGTCTACGTTCTGAATATGAGAAACATCCCGTTGCATATCTTGGTCATGCGAAGGATAATACCGGTCATCTTTCCCATTGCTGTCTTGATGATCTGTTACGCACTTTCCTATCTACGGGATCTGGGAGAGCGGTTCTCCCGAAGGTGGCTCAAGGTTCCCGGCGCGGGCTGGGTCGTGATGGTAGCATTGATCATTCCACTGCTGGTATTCTTCGCGATGTCGTCCCGCCCGGTCTACGGGCTCAGTGAGGGTGGGCCAGAGCTTCCCCTAACCCGGCAAATCGCCTCTATCCTTCCATCGGACAGTGTGGTGCTGATTTCACCTTGGCTAGGCAACCTCGCTGGTCCTACGCTCCGCTACTTCAATGGCATCGAGACGGCTCGCCTCATCTCTTATGAAACGGTGTATAACCCTGAGCTGCCTACTCTCCTGAAACAAGTTGCCCATCAGGGGCCCCTCTATTTGCTTTGGGATAACACCCAAACATTGAGAGAATTGACAGCATTTAGGGTAAGGCTAATAGGCGATTTTTCCGAAAGCGAAGAAACGCTGGAGGCAAGCTTCGAAAAGCGGCCCCAAGAGCGAGTAAGGATGGAGAGAGTGTTCAGTCTTTATGAACTAAACCCCGTTTGACCGCGTCTTCCCGGCTCGGTCTTGTCGATGCATTTGATTCCCTCTTTTTGCGGTTGAAGAGCATACCTATAGATGCACCGACAATTCCGATCAAGAATAATTTTGATATGGAAGGCCAAAGAGTACTCGATGGCGCCCGGAAATAGTAGGTATATGCAATCAAGAACAATCCTGAAACAAATCCCATTGTCACAGTCAAAATCAGGACTTCTCCAACGTGTTTTGACTTCTCTCTAATGTTCCAGTCATCGGAAACCAACACCGCAGAACATAAACTAAACCCGATAAGAGCAACTAGGTGTAAGAGCCAGCTGAATGGTTCATGCAAAAGGGACACGCTCAGGGTTAGCGGCATCGCAACAGCAAAGACAAAATACAAGAACAATAGGCCTGTGCCGAGCCAGAATAATTGAGACCGGAACACCCCCAGGGGAGCCCGATCTTGCAGAATTTGCGAAGCATTGCTTGCATGTGGTTCGCGGGTTGTCTCGAGCATTGCTATGCAGACAATGGTACCCGATAATAATCCACCAGTGAGGCCGTAACGCGCCGCATTAAGGACTGGTTCTTGATGTAGACCCCAAAAAATGCCGAGGGAAATCAGAAGACCTGCCGCTATACTAATGGCGAGGATAATTCGGTGTTGAATGGTCATTACTCCTCACTTCCATATTTCGGGATATCCAAACTAAGACTTAGGCCTTCGCGGACACCGCGCAGATATGCTCGGGCAAAATCGAGGTTTCTCAAACGCGCAAGTGAATAAGGAAGGCTTGCGATACCCTTCAGGACAACTTGAAAGAAGTAGAAAACGGGCTTTCTTAAAGCGGGGGCGTGTTTTCGCATAAAATAGATTCGATTTCGTGCTAGAAGCTGGTTGTGATATCGATAGCCCAATCGGCTTTGACGATCGACATCATGGTGAACGAGTGATGCCGGTTCATAAAGGAGCTTACATCCTTCCCTGATTGCCCGGACGCTCCAATCGGCATCTTCAAAATACGCGATGAAAGTAGGATCGAAAAGGCCTATTCGTTCCAGGACGCTATAGCGTAGCAATACCGTGCAACCTGTTATAAATTGAGTTTCGCAGGCCGAAGCCGTTTCGCGCACTCGAATAATCCTGCCGGTCCACCATGAGATTCTCGAAGGGCCAAACCATGTCCGGCCACTGTTGTCTAAAATGGAAGGGCTCACTGCTGCGATTAGCTTGTCTGTTTCCGCGCGTTTTACTAATGCGTCGAGGAAACCCGGCGTGGCGACCGCGTCGTTATTGAATAAAAGAATATAGTCAGGCCTCAAACGTTCCCGGGTTAGTTCGAGACAGTAGTTGTTGCCCTGGCAAAATCCTAGATTTGACGCATTTCGTACAATTTGGATGGCATCGCCGAAGGTTTCTTTTAGGAGTGCTGCCTCATCCTCATCAGAGCCATTGTCGAGCACTAGAATTTTAAGATTCGAATAACCCGAACAAAGCAACGAACTTATACACCGGGTCGTTTGCTGAAGACCGTTCCAATTTAAAATGAAAGCGAGAACGTGAGTTCTGATCGCGGTGTCCATTATGGGTTGCCCCAAAC
>JAQUKQ010000219.1 GCA_028718985.1 Desulfobulbaceae bacterium
CCTTGCAAATGCAGCGCCTCTGATGTATAAACACAAACCTTGTCCCCGTAGCTCAGCAGGATAGAGCACTTCCCTCCTAAGGAAGGGGCCGGACGTTCGAATCGTCTCGGGGACGCCAATAAAAACAAGGGATTAGCTGATTAGCTAGTCCCTTTTGTTTTATTGTGGAGCACTCATGGAGCACATTTTGAAATCTCATGTCCAAGGAGCACTCGTGGTCACACGATAACATGACCAACCAAAACCCCTACCGTATAAATGCCCATAAAAAGTTCACTCCATATAACTACTGACCAAAATCGTTTTGCGCTGTAGTAAAAATGTTACCAAGTCTGAGTGGCAGAGTCGATAGTAACGGCCACTGTTGCACGTAGCCAATCGAATTTTGTCTTGAGAACATCAAAATCCGGACCAGAGGTTACAAATTGCGCCTTACCCTGAATCAGCCTGCACCCGGTCCATACAGACCTTTGACCTTGCTGCTCCCCATGGTTATTTAAATTTCCGGGTTGAAAGCAATATTCAGAGAGTAATTGACAAATTATCAATACATGGCATAATAAACCAAACGTTCGGTTTTTAAGGGAGGCAACATGAAAACCAAAGGTGAATTGACTCGTGAGAAAATCCTTGAGGTTGCTCGGGAACTCTTCAACAGCAAAGGTTTTAACGCAACAACGATAAGTGACCTTGTTGCTGCAACTGGGATGCAGAAAGGAAGTTTATATTTTCATTTTGCGGGGAAAGATGCCATTGCCCGTGAGGTTTTGAGTATGGCAACTGCTGAATTCATGGCTTTTCTGACTAATGCTCTTGGCGGTGATAATCCCGGTGCATGCGTAGATAATTTCTTTCGATGTGCCTTGGAAAAACATTTGGGCACGGGATTTGTCGGTGGCTGTATTTTTGGTAATACCGCCCTGGAAATGAGTGATTCTGACCCTGGATTTGCCGGAGCTATCGATGCTGTTTTTGATAAATGGATCAGCAGAGTTGAAGTCGTTGTCGCTGCGGCGCAGAAATCAGGACAAATCAGAACAGACATCAGCAGTGATGCTTTGGCCAAACACATCATCGCCACTATTGAGGGCGGCATCATGATGTCCCGGCTGAAAAAAGATGAGCGCCCGCTTAAAGAATGCCTTGAGACATTACGTATCACGCTTGATTTACGAACTTGAACAGAACGACAGCACGCAACTATTCAGAAACGGAGGACAAGAAAATGGCCAGAATAGCAACTTGTGACACAACTACAGCCTCAACAGAAGTAAAAGAAATTTTCGCCGAGATAGAAGGTGCCTTCGGGAAAGTGCCCAACCTCTTTCTCACTTATGCCAAACACCTGCCGCTGCTCAAAGCCAACTGGAACAAGGTCAAGGCTGTCATGGGGGAAGGAGCGTTAAGCCAGAAGACCAAACAGGCCATTGCCGTGCTGGTTTCCCGTGATAATGGCTGCGCCTATTGTGTTGCTGCGCATACAGGCGCATTACGTGCCATGGGGATAAGCGAGGATGAAATAAAAACAATTGAAGAAGACCTGTCCCAGGCCAATTTCAGTGTAATGGAGCAAGCGCTGATCTCTTTTGCCCGTAAAGCAAATACAGCTCCCACACGAATTTCTGATGAGGAGTTTGAGCTTGTAAAAAATGCCGGCGCTTCCGACGCTGAGATCATTGAGGCTCTCGGCGTTATGGAGCTCTTCACTGCATTCAACAAGTTTCTGGACTCCCTGCAGGTAGATATTGATTTCTAGATTTCTATGAACGATTTAGTGGGCAGGAGGTTGTCATGGGTTTTTTAGATGTTGAAGCCGATTTTATCAGAAATAAGGTCCTTCCGGACTTCTCTTGGACTTCATTTCAAGAACCAACAGCACCTGCGCCTCTTACCAAGCCAGTGGAAGAATGTACGGTTGCCCTGGTGGTAACCGCAGGTGCCTACCTTGCCGGCAGTCAGCAACGCTTCGATATTCGCAACCCCCTGGGTGATGACAGCTTCAGGATTATACCGAGTGATACGCCGGCAGCAGATATCGCATTATCTCATCCAGGCTACGATACCAAGAGAGCACAAACGGATCTGGATACGGTTTTCCCCTACCAGTTATTGAACGGGATGAAAGAGGTTGGTGTTATTGGAAGAGTGGCTCCCCGCCATGCATCATTCATGGGGTATGTACCCCGCACCGAACGACTGCTTTGGGATCAGGCGCCGCAGGTGGCAAGGATGTTACGGGAGGACGGCGTTGATTTGGCAATTCTTGTCCCCTCGTGACCGGTCTGTTCCCAGTCCGTGGGACTGGTTCAGCGTGTTCTGGATATCTTTGGTATTCCAACGGTCTCACTGTCGCTGGTGAAAGAGATGACCGCTCTCGTCAAACCTTCCAAGGCACTGTATATCCAACACCCTTTTGGGTTGACACTCGGCGATGCCGGTGACGTTACGACTCATGAAGCTGTTCTGCGTGATTGTCTGCATTTCGCTTCTCAACAACTTCCCGCGGGCTCGATAATTGATTTACCGTACCAGTGGAAAGATGACCTGAGAGAACGGCAACTCCGCAAAGAAGCTCATTAATCGAGATTCCAGGGACTATGACAAAACAAAGCGAAAAGGAGCGAAGTCATGAAATCACTGTTCGTAGCAATCGTTCTGGCGCTATTACCGGCTCTGTCCATAGCTGCCGACAATG
>JAQUKQ010000220.1 GCA_028718985.1 Desulfobulbaceae bacterium
TTAAAATCCGTTCAGAGGCCAGCGGCCATCATCCGATCCAACTTCATCGCCTGCGCCACAGTGCCGAGGTGTTGCTCAGGCAAATCAAGCACGACAACAGCGAACTGAGTCTGCTCCTCGTCTCCGACCCCGCCATGCAGGAGTTAAACCGCCACTATCGCCAAAAGAATAAGCCGACCAATGTCCTCTCCTTTCCCATGCACGAAGGCCGAGACATCCCGGATGGCACCCTGCTCGGCGACATTGTCATCTCGGCGGACACAGTCGCCCGCGAGGCAAAAGCGCTCAAAGTTCCCTTCAGAAAACGACTCAACTGGCTTCTCATCCACGGTCTCGTCCACCTGCTTGGCTATGACCACGAACGTTCGAGTCAAGAAGCCCTCCTCATGGAAGCCCGTGAGCAGGAGCTCCAACAACACCTTAACGAAAGCGAAAGGAGAATATCCATGACCCAGCTGGCAATCAACGTCGACCATGTGGCAACCCTGCGCCAGGCCCGCGGCATCAGTGAGCCAGATCCAGTTTTGGCCGCTGGCATCTGCGAATTGGCCGGTGCCAGTGGTATTGTCGTCCATCTGCGTGAGGACCGCAGGCATATCCAGGATCGCGATGTCCGCATCCTGCGAGAGACCGTCAAGACAAGGTTAAATTTAGAGATGGGGGCGACGCCCGAGATTATCGATATCGCCTTGCGCCTGAAGCCGGACATGGTAACCTTGGTGCCGGAAAAGAGGCAGGAGTTGACCACCGAAGGCGGTCTGAATGTGAGTGGGCAGAAGAAGAAACTTACTGAAGTGATCAAACAGATGACGGCGGCAGGGATTCCGGTAAGCCTGTTCATCGACCCGGAACCAAAGCAGATTAGCGCCGCAGCAGCGATTGGCGCGACTTTTGTCGAAATCCACACGGGGCGATACTGCGATGCCGAAAACGATGCGGCGCGGGAACATGAATTCGAGCTGGTGGCAGAAGCCGCAGATTTCGCCTATGGCTTGGATTTGAAGGTCAACGCCGGACATGGTTTAAACTACCTGAACGCCCGGCGGATAGCGGCGCTAGACGCCATTAGTGAACTCAGCATCGGCCACTCTGTCATGGCCAGGGCAATCATGGTAGGGCTAGATCAGGCGGTACGTGAGATGCTGGCGTTAGTTGCGGGTTGACAATAACGGTATGGGGCAGATTGATACGGATCAGCCGCCGATCAACAACTTCTCCTCCGGTGTCATGGCCCGGCAATGGATCTGCCGCTTTTCCCGATCAAAATGAATCACCACCCCTTTCTCCGTACTGGTGAGGATGCGACTGATACCACCGATGGAGACCTTGGCTCCCGGATGGAGCACACCAAAGACGTAGATGGACTCGTTTGCGGCCTGCTCTATTTCAGCCTCCAACACCTGCTCCTCCTCGGACAACTTATTGACCTGCTCCATGACTTGCGGCAGCAAGTGATTGTATTTCTTCAAAAGAAGCAGTTGCTCAGGAGGAAAGTCGCTGCCCTTCTCTTTTTGTAAAGCTTTGAGTCCGGTCGTGTTCCGGATCAATTCATTCATCTTGGCGCCCCAAACAGCCTGCTCTTCCTTTAGCTTCTCTTTCTTCTCTTCAAGTAACGGATTCACCCCGACGCTCAGGTCAGTGCCCACCTCATCAGTAGACCCCAACTCTTTGACAAAGATTGAGCCACCCACGACATATTTTCCACCAGCCAGCACCCCCTTGCCTTTCACAACCCTGATACTACCACCAACTAAAGCATGCACCTGAACCATGGACTCATGGACGTTGAGATCTCCTTTCACCTCGACCCGGCCAACGTTTTCCATAAAATTCGCTGTGAAATTACCCCAACACTTAATGACAATATCCTGACCAATAACTCCGGCGTTAATTTGAAGATTACCGCCCGCCGTCACCTCTGCCGAGTACTGAACACCCCTGGCAATGACAATATCGCCTTTGCACTTCACCTTAAAGCCTGGTTCGATCGCACCTCCGATCGTCAACCGCGTCCCGACAAAGGCGATATTACCAACACTAAAATCGACATCTCCGGGAATGGCATGTTCAACCATAACCGCAGGCTTTCCATCAACCAAAACAAACTTGCCTTCAACTGCCGAATAGCCCTTAATGCCATCCTCAGACAACGTAATGCCCGAGCCAACCTTCATCGTAATGTCCTTGCCAGGCTTGGCATTCAGCACCTCACCCGTAACCAGCCTCCCGGGCTGGCCAAGGGTCAATGGCACCTTCTCAAGCAGCAACTTATCTTTTGGGACATTGACAATTGAGCCCATCTCACGAAAATCAACGTTATCCTTCATAGGGTCTTTCGCCGTGACCACATGAGCCACACCTGGCTTCACATAAGCCTTTATCCTGGCATTTTCGCCATGAACCGCTAACGCCCCCTGGGCAACACAGCAAAAGCCATCGCCCCTCACCACCGGCTTTTCGAGAAGACCGGCGCTCACCCCAACAGCTTGCATCTCCTCATGCAGCTTCTTGACATCAATTTCATTATACTTGACAACACTCCCCGGATCTCGAGGCGAAATCAGCGCCTCGAGCCGATCCTTAGAAACTTTGAGAGTGAATTTCTCACCGTAGATCGGCACACCTTCTTTGATAAGTGCTTCTGAAGCCATGGGAGAAGTCCTTTTGTTTTAGGTGAGTGA
>JAQUKQ010000221.1 GCA_028718985.1 Desulfobulbaceae bacterium
ACTCGCCAAAGTTGGTATTACCAGTTCTATGAGTCGTGACACCGCTAAGGCAATAGAGCAAAGCGCTGTTGGCCATGATATCAATGATCTGCGCTTCATTGCTAATATCATCAAATCCTCCGATCGTCGTCTTGTTATCGAAGATTTTCACTATATGTCTCCAGATGAACGACGCGATTTTGCGTTTGATCTCAAAGCACTCTGGGACTACGGGGTGTTTGTCATGATTATTGGAGTCTGGTCTGAAACAAATCTCTTGCTTCATTTGAATCCAGACTTAACTGGCAGAGTAACGGAGATACCGATTGACTGGGTCGATGAAGACTTGAATCGGATACTCATTAAAGGTGGTGCTGTCCTTAACCTTGATTTTTCATCAAAAGTACAGAGAGAGCTTGTTTCCTCATCCTATTCCAATGCTGGACTACTTCAGCAACTTGCACTGCTCACCCTTGATGAAGCAGGAATTCACGAGAAGGATTCTATTAAAAAGATAATCGACAACTTATCTCACGTAGAGGGAGCAAATATGATCTATGCAGATCAGCTTAACCCGGTTTATCAGCAGTTTGCGAAGCGAGTCGCTAGTGGCGTCCGAAATCGTAAAAATGCGACAGGTATTTATGCATATTCAATGGCTGTCATAATGGAAGCTTCAGATGATGAACTGATTAAGGGGCTTCATGCTCGCACGCTCTTCGAGCGCGCGGTGAAACGCCAGAATCGTATTCAGTATAGCAACTTGAAGGCAATCCTTGAGCAACTCGAAGGGCTGCAAGTTGATGAAGACGGTCGTGGCCTAATAATCGGATATAGTCCAGCTACAGAAGAGCTTACCGTTGTTGATCGTCAGCTTCTGTTATATCGGCGATTCGCTACCGTAAAATGGCCTTGGGAAGACCTTATCCTTGAGGCTGATGCCCAAGGTGGACAAATTGAAGCAGGCTAACACTGTAGACATGAACGGGGATTTCAAATCTATGAAATTAGCGAAGATAAGACTCCGATGTTCATAACTTATTTAACAATGTGACAAAGTCTATGAAACGTGCTTCACCTCGCCGACATGAAACTGCGTTTGACTGATATTATTTATAGCCGTAAAATGCCACCTTTTGTAGTGTTATTTAGAAATTAATGTCAGGCCTGTCGGAGAAGATAGGAGGGCAAATGGCCACGACACCCACCGAAGAAACAGCAACTGGCGATGACCTGAGAGCAAGCTACGGAGCAATAGTTAGTTACCACAATAACCTAGTTCATATGCGGTTCACTGTGGCTGGACTATTCATAGCCGCCAATGGCTTTCTCGCGAGTGGCTTCTTTCAAACCACGTCCTCTACTCTGCCGTGGTTTGACCCACCAGTTCTCGGAATAGTGTTAGCAATATTATGCTGGCTGATCGAACTAAGAACCTATCAACTCCTTGAGAACCTCGAGTATCGTGGCCTTAGCCTAGAAGCCAAGCTCCGGATAGAGACTCAGTACGGCTTCTTTTCACTGATGCGTTCTCAGAAAATTGGCCCTCGTCTCTTGGTCTTTCGTAAAAGATTTCCAACAAACAAGTTCATCAGATATGTAGTATCGCATTCTTTCGGTCTAGGGTTGCTCTATGGCATTGTCACGATCTTCTGGATGAGTGCGCTGTTGGCGCATTAGCAAGGCGCTTCGTGGAGAAGTAGGTAGTACACAGTCGCCATTATAAAAATAAACTATTATGAAAGCCATCGTCGTTTATGAATCCCTGTGGGGCAACACCGCACCCGTCGCCCGCGCTGTGGCGGGGGACATGGGAGCAGAGGGGGCGGGGGTGGGGAGCGGGTATAAAGAGAGACAATGATCACACCTCACGATTTGGATAACCATCACCGCCGTTCGCTGCGCCTGCAAGGATACGATTACACGCAGGAAGGCGCGTATTTCGTGACCGTTTGCCTTAAGGATCGCGCATGCCTGTTCGGCGATATTTCGGACAGGAAAATGATTTTGAACGACGCCGGTTTAATCGCAGAAAAACATTGGCATGACATCCCCGCACATTTCCCCCACATCGAATTGGATGAATTCGTTATCATGCCGAACCATGTGCACGGGATTTTATCGATAATCACCGCCGTAGGGGCGAAAAATTTTTCGCCCCTACATTCGAAACAAGGGCACGGCCCGTCAAAGACGATAGGTTCCGTGATACGCGGTTTCAAAATCGGCGTGACCAAATGGATGCGTCAAAACACACCAGTTTACAATGTCTGGCAACGCAATTATTATGAACACATCATCCGCAACGAGGACGATCTGAACCGTATCCGCCAATATATAATGGAAAACCC
The DNA here is from genome assembly GCA_028718985.1 of Desulfobulbaceae bacterium. Classification (GTDB taxonomy): domain Bacteria; phylum Desulfobacterota; class Desulfobulbia; order Desulfobulbales; family VMSU01; genus VMSU01. The sequence goes on from JAQUKQ010000221.1 coordinate 2,331, forward strand.
GCTACGATGGGCGGAGGACGAGGAGAACCCTGCATGTTCAGCCGCGACTATCTCCCATGCGAGGGCAGGGGCTCCACCGCCGAGGCTTGAATTTACGGTTGACTGGCATTACCAACAGTTGTAAAATGCCACCATTCGTAGAACCAGTTTAAAATAACTGTTGGGTAGTAACCGAATCTATTCACACCCGTAAGGAGATTTTCTGCAATGGACATTCCACGTATATTCAACATCACCGAAAGTGCTCACCGCATCCATAACCCGTTCACACCCGAAAAGTTCGCCACTCTCGGCGCGGCGCTGCGTCTGGAACCGGGGGCCCGAGTGCTCGACCTCG
>JAQUKQ010000222.1 GCA_028718985.1 Desulfobulbaceae bacterium
CCAACGGCAGGTTCAAGACATGCTGCACAGATTTGCCGACAATGAATTACGGCCTATCGCTAGAGATTGCGATGAGGAAGAAAAGTTACCGACCGACCTTTTAGAGAAGTTTTGGGCCTTGGGTTTCTGCTCAAATATCATCCCCGAAAAATACGGGGGGTATGGAATGGGACGGTCTGCGGTAACTGCGGCTATTATGTGTGAGGAACTGGCTTGGGGTGATGCGAGTCTTTCCATTGGCGCACTTTCGCCCCTGTTGCTGGCAATCCCCGTTCTTGAATTTGGAACTGAAGAACAAAAAGAAAACTGGCTGCCCAAATTTTGCGGCGAAAAATTTTACGCGGCAACTGGAGCGCTGATGGAACGTAGGATCACTTTTGAGCCGGCAGTGCTCAATACTACGGTAGAGATTGGCAGTGATTCAGTGGTTATAAACGGTGCTAAATGCAATGTACCTTTGGCCGATCAAGCAGAACAAATCTTGGTATATGCCACTACTGCAAAGGGAGGTGGTGTATCTGCCATTGAAGCAGTTATCGTAGACAGAAACACACCGGGAGTTATCGTTGGTGAACGTGAAAAGAATATGGGTTTTAACCCACTCCCTCTTTTTACTGTAACTTTCGATAATGTTGAGGTTCCGAAGTCACGGCGGCTTGGAGGTGACAGTGGTATCGACTACATGAGGTTGATGAACCTTTCCCGAGCGAATCTCTGTGCCATGGCCGTTGGTGTTTCTAGGGCATCAAACGAATATGCGATCAAATATGCAAAGGAGCGTTATGCCTTTGGGGAACCCATAGCTAGCAGACAATCTGTTGCGTGGATGCTGGGTGAGTCGGCCATGGAAGTGGCAGGGATGAGATTAATGGTATGGCGGACGGCTTGGCTGTTGGACCACAACGAGGATGCTACCCGAGAGGCATCATTGACAAAGATGTACTGCGCCGATAAGACAATGTTGATCACCGACTATGGCGTTCAGATTCTGGGTGGGCACGGGTATATCCGTGAATACCCCGTGGAATTATGGTTCAGGAACGGACGTGGCTTTGACACCATGGAAGGCATAGCATTAGGTTGATCGTGAAAGTATAAGCCCCGAATCTAGTGCGCACACCTTAGAAAGAAGCTTGAATATTATTTTCGTCAAAGGGGGAAGCAATTATGATAGATTTTCAACCGTCACAGAAGGCATTAAAAGTCAAAAAGGCAGCGCATGATGCTGCTGAGTATGTGAGAAGTATTACACGCTACTATGACGATCATGAGCATGAGGAGCTCAAGGATGAGGAAATAGAAAAAATTAGATATTATGATGGAGCCCTTAAAAAAGCATTGGCTGACCCCGAACCGGGAGATGGGATGTTCATGCTGATGATGATTGAACGCGAGGAAGGTTCCTGGGGAGATCCCATGCTGAGCAAGGCAGCTTCCAATATCGGCTTGGGTAACGCAGCTATCAAGGCGGTGGCTACACCGGAGCAAAAAGAACGTTTTGAGAAGTTTTACACAGCAATGGCAATTACCGAACCAGGATGTGGTTCGGATACGGCCGCTGTGACAACGACCGCTACACTTGACACCGAGACGAACGAATGGATTCTGAACGGCGAAAAGATATTTGTAACCGCTGGTAAGCGTTGCGAAGCAGTGGTCGTCTGGGCCACCGTTGATAAAAGCAAAGGCAGGGCAGCTATTAAGAGCTTTGTTGTCGAAAAAGGTCGCCCAGGTATGACAGTGACAAAGCTTGAGCACAAACTCGGGATCAGGGCATCTGATACTGCATCAATTGTCTTTGAGAATTGTCGTATTCCTTTTGATAATATCCTTGGTTCACCGGAAGTTAAGGAACGGGTGGGTGGTCAGAAGGGTGTTATGGCTACCTTTGATGCAACCAGACCTTCCGTTGCATCCATGGCCATAGGTGTGGCAAGGGCCGCCATAGATTTCACCAAAGAAAAATTGGAAGAAGAAGGATACACATTTCCCTATGGCCTTGGTCGGCATTCGCTAAGTGCCGTTCAGAAAGAAATGCTGGATATGGAAGCAAACCTTGAAGTTGCCAGGCTTCTGGTTTGGCAATCGGCAACTTTGCTCGATAAGAGGCTGAGAAACAGTTTGGAGGCCTCAATGGGCAAGGCGAAAGCCGGAAGGGTGGCTACGCTTATTTGCCAGAAATGCGTGGCGTTGCTCGGACCTCTCGGTTACTCCCGAGAATTACTGGTAGAAAAATGGATGCGTGATTGTAAGATTAACGATATTTTTGAAGGAACCGGCCAAATCCAGATGCTGATTATCTGCCGACACATTCTTGGCTTTTCACGCGACCAACTGAAATAAACAGTGAATATTACATGAATAAAAAACTCTAAATTTCAACTCCTTGTGAGCGGAGAGAAACCTGGTAAACGGGGTCGTAGGGAGATAGGTAAAGTGCTGATAGGGATTCCCGTCCTGGAAGATAAAGGGAGTGAAGGTGTTGGGCGAATTCGTCTTGGAGTTTTTACGGATGCTTCCGGTGACAGATTTACAACCTTCGTTCGGAACAGGGTTATGAGCGGAAGTAGTATTTGAACCGACGAGTGGGGTCGCTACAACAGATTGGTATCTGTTGGCTATAGCCATGTTTCAGTAAAGAGAAATAAATTGAAGATT
>JAQUKQ010000223.1 GCA_028718985.1 Desulfobulbaceae bacterium
GCCGGTAGGCAATCCGGTATCGGATGTAAGCCGACCAAAGATTCGCAATGGACGTACCCGTTTTCTTACCAAGGAAGAAGCACAGAATTTATTGGATATTGCAAAGGAGAGCCCAAACAGGAAATTACATCCTTACCTGCTGGTCATGATTCATACAGGCATGCGGCCAAGTGAGGCTGCCGGTCTGACATGGGGTGATGTGGCCTTCGAAGCGAGACTTGCTAAACTCCATATAACCAAAACCGGAATGCGGTATGTACCACTTACGGAAAAAGTTGAAGAGGTGCTTCGTAACTTACGTCCTTCAGATGCTAGGAACGGCACTCCGATATTTCTGCCCCTCGCCAGAATGAAATCCGAGCAACTCCGTAACGTCCCCTGTCGTCATTTCAAGCGAGCTTTTGAAACCGCCAGAAACAAGGCCGGCCTTGAAGATGTCCATCTCCACGACCTCCGCCACACCGCAGCCAGCCACCTGCTGCTGGCGGGGGAAGATCTCAAGACTTTATATGAAACTCTCGGTTTGAAGGGGCTACAGAACCCCTTGTTCCCATTCTGTCAGATGCAGCCACTGGCAACTAATTTTTATATGCGTAGTTCCGAAAAACGGACTGACAATTCGTGGTGCAGATGGCTGTCGGTCATGTTAGCGCCGCGCTCAAAGGCTTCAGTTAACAATCGACCTCTGCTGACATAAAATTTGTTTTTGGCAGCAACCAGTGCCTGTTAATCTGTAATCGGCGCCAGCTGATAGCCTAACTCCTTGGCCTGTCTTTTCAATATGGCGATTTTGTTCTTGGCATTTTTCTTTGCAAGATACTCCTCTCCCAGCTCTTTATATTGCTCGCCATGCTTGATTATTGCGTAAATGGCCTTCAATATCCGATGGGCTATGGCCACAATGGCCTTTCTGGGGCCTAGGCGGGATCGGAGCCGGTAATATTTGTCTCGGTAATAAGTCCCTTTCGTTTTTACAGCAGCCCAGGCGATCTCAACCATTATGGTCTTGAAAACATGCTTACGAACAGGCGACTTTCCACTATGCCTCTTCCCGGCGCTCTCATTGTTGCCTGGGCAGAGCCCTGACCAGGATGCCAATGATCCGGAGGTGTCAAACTCTTTCAGGGTTGAACCAAGCTCACCGAGGACATATTGTGCGGAGACTTCATTTATTCCTGGCACCGCATCAAGCCGGGTGATGATATCATCACAACTTGTCATCATGGCCTGCATCCGTTCTGTTATGATGGCTATTTCCGTCTCGATGATGCTGATCATCCTCATCAGGCTCATGAGCAAGAAACGATGGTGATCCTCAAAAAAGCCCTGGATGCTCCGGTGCAATTCCGTTACTTTGGACCGCAGACTACCCTTGGCGCATTGTTCTATCCGCTCGATGCTGATTTCAGAATCCTCGGCGCAGAGAAGCTTTATCAGATTTCGACCGGTTACCCCAAAAAGGTCAGACACAACACTGTCTATCTTGATGTTGGCTGTCTCGAAGACCTTGTGAACCCTTCTCTTGTGATCCCCCAGACTCTGACTGTATTTCTTCCTGCTCCGCCCCAACTCCCGCCAGTGGCGAATCGATTTCTCAGGAATAAAGCTGCCCCGGACAAGCCCTACCCGTAGTAAACCGGCAAGCCACCGGCTATCTTCGATGTCGGTCTTGCGTCCAGGCACATTCTTTACATGCCGGGCGTTGACAAGAATGACCTCAAGATACCCTTCAATGATATTATGAACCGGGCGCCAGTACACCCCTGTGCTTTCCATGGCAACAATAGGGCAGTTACTGGCAAGCAGCCACTCGCGTAACCCGATAAGTTCATCGGTGAATGAGCCAAACTCTCGTATTTCGTGTTCCTCGTTGCCTGCTTGATCCGTGGTGATTAAACAAGCGGAAATTTTTTCCTTGTGGACATCAAGCCCACAACAAATCGGGTGTATTACTGACAGTAATCTGGTATCTTTTTGCCTCTTGGCCATGGTTATTCCTCCTTGTCTTTTCGTGATGGAAAATTTAAGGGATAACTATGGCCTATTTTTTTCAAAGTTTCATTGTTCGTTGTTCCCGCTTGCAGGGATGGGGGTTAGCGAGAATTCTGCGAATGACTTTTGTGCCGATTTAATGATATCAACAGCAGCCCCCATTATTGCATCAAGCATTGCATTTATTACCGCATGGAATCTTTGCTGCAGGGCCAAAAACATATAGCGGGTAAAAACGAGGGAGGTATGAGCAACCAATCCGTCATAATCCCGCAACTGCACCTCTCTTTCCAGGTTCAAATGGTGCTTGGCCATCTTGAAAAAGACCTCGATGTCCCATCTTTTTCCATAGATCCTGATGATTTACTCATCCGGCAAGTTCGTATCGGTGGACAGCAGGGCCAGCCACCCTCTGCCGTTACGATTGCGCACAAAAACAATTTTGACCAACGGGCCATTCGTCATTGGCACGATGACGCTGGCTTTAATTGTCGCCTTTCCCGGCCGTTTTTTAACTCACCGGTAAAGTTCTCCGCGCCGAACAGGAACGTTCTTATACTTGTA
>JAQUKQ010000224.1 GCA_028718985.1 Desulfobulbaceae bacterium
TTGACCCACTGTGTCTGCAAAATAGCGCTTAGGATCGAGCAGGGGATAGTTCCAGGGCTGACCCTCTGGGTTGGTGCGACTGGGTGGCGCCCCCATGACGTAGCCTTGCAGGAGGAACGAGTCGGCGAACCAGGCGTCACGGCCGGAAAAGCCTATCTGCATATCACCGAACAGTTCAAGCCCGAGGTCGTGCGCGTAGTCGCGCAATTCTTGGTGTTGCCTATGCAGCAGGAACTGCGTGAAGGCATAAGCCGAAATTTCATGCTGAAATTCCTTGAAGAGAAGTCGCCGCCGTCTTGCAGTTTTTTTCTCATCCCCCGGAACTGGATGCCAGAGGTGACGATCGAGACTGACCTCACGCCCCCCCCGCCAAAAGCGCCAATTTTTATCGCCGTAATAGTTGCGAAGGGCCTCATACAAACCATCACGGGTCAGCCAGCCGCCATTTTTTTTGCGGAAGAGGGCAAATGCAGAAGCAAGTTCAGCCCCCGAGCCATCCGCAAGTTTGACCTGATAGCGTGACCATACCTCTTCTGAAATCCGCTTCTGTGCTTGGTAGGCATAGACGTGCGATGTCCGTGTTTGCGTGCCTTGTGGACGTTCCTGCACCAGATCGGCTAAGAGTTTTTGACTGAAAAGTTCATCTCCTGAAATCTTAGTCAGTGGCAGAGGGGCTAGCGACAACTGATTACGCGAAAAGAGCGTGCCATCGTAAGGCGAGGCATTGGCAAGAGAGGTCATGCCTTGTGGCCCCAATTGCAAACCATTGAACCCCAAGGAACGAGCAAAGGCCATAAACTGACGCGCTCCCTCGGCATAGGGGGAGCCCCGGCCAATATCCTCTTCAGAATGACACGGGAAGGCCGGGTCCTGAATGCCGAGCAGAAGACGGCGGATACCAAGGACCCGTAGTGCCTCCTGGATGGCGGCGGGAGGTCTCGCGTATTCTATCTCTACCGGATTCACCTCTCTCCTTGAACTGTCAAGAAAGACAAGATTCCTTGCAGGGGGATTCGTAGCCAGTCAGGACGATTATTGAGTTCATACCTGGTTTCGTAAAACGCCTTGTCGAGGATGAACGAGTGCAGCAAAAGTTCCAGATGTTTTTCGTTGGCAGGTAAGAATGAACTGCCGACCGCGCAATCGAGGTACCCATGCAAAAACGCTGCCCGGGCCCACTCTTCCCAAGCCAGCAGACGAATCGACAATTGAACATCTTCACAGGTGGAGTGCTGCTGGTATAACAAGGTGTTCATGGCGGCATAGGCGATGGAACGAAGCATGCCGGCCACGTCTTTCATCGGCGAGTGTTTCTCTTGGCGCTCGGTCATTGTCCGTAATGGCTCCCCCTCGAAATCAAGAAGAATCCAGTCAACTCCCCGGCGGATAACCTGGCCAAGGTGGTAATCACCATGACAGCGGATACGGGTCGCCCGGCCCTTCATACCTGACAAATCATGAAAACGATTGATGAGTTGATTTCCCCCGGCAAGCACCTGATTGACAATTTCTTGCAGATCGGTTGGCAGATCTCGAAGAGCGGCGCTGAGATCTGCCAACGTCTGACTGGCGTGATGCGAAAAGGTATCGGTCAATCCTTGCAGGTAGCCTGTATCCATAGTTTCCGGCTTAAATCCTGGTTGCCGAGTCGAGCCGGCTAATGCTAGATGGAACTCGGCGGTGCGTCGGCCCAGGGTTTCGAAGGCAGCAAATCCATCCCCCAGGCGATCGCCGTTCTCTCTTTGCGTATAGGCTGCAGCAGCGGCTAAAAAGGCCATGTTGGCAAAGGGACGAAACTGTTTTTCAGTCAAATCCTTGCTACGCGCCAAGAATTCTTGAGCCGCATGCAGGGCATAGGTCCAACCATCACCATCATTGGCGAGATATGGCTGCAGCATGGCGACCGCCGATGTTTTCCCATCGGCTTTACGCAGGATTCCCCCAGCAACCGGGGCCAAGGCAGTGAAATGTGTATGCTCAGTAAGCTGCAGGCTGATGGCAAAATCTGGATTCTCTCCCTCCTCTACCTGTCGATAGAATTTAAGGATAGCCTGTTCATCCAGCACAACAGAACTGTTGCTTTGCTCCAACCCTAAAAGGCGAACTACGTTGCAGGGTGTGTCAAAGGGAATGGCCTTATCGAAAGCACTGGTGGCAAAGGCCTGCAGCGTTCCCCCTTGAGCGGTCCGGAAACTGCGGTTATCAGCCATGGCCTCAAACAGGTCACAACAGGCAACCCTATCTATCAGGCCATCAAGAAACACCCCATCCTCCTTAGGGGTCTTGAATAGCGCGATGACACTCTCAGGGACATCATTGGCAAGCTTGACGGCCATAGGCCCGCTAATGACCTTCAACGGCAAGCAGTAGCTCTCTTTGTTGCCCTCATTAAAACTGACAGTGATGAAAACAACAAAAAAGCCGCCACTCATCTTGGTCCAATCCGAAACGCTGACTCCAGTAATAGTGCGGAATTTACTTCTGAACCAGCGTTGGTCTGGGAGCCAGGAAGGCAGTATTTCGTT
>JAQUKQ010000225.1 GCA_028718985.1 Desulfobulbaceae bacterium
CGTATATGCCGACTCAGCATTGCTATTTTTATGCCTGCCAACAACTCATCATCAGACTAGAAGCATAGTCATTCCTTTGGCCCGACAGTGAGTTTTTCAACACTGGAAACAATTCCCAAAAACGAAGTAATGTAGTACGTTGGGCCGCCACCCCGGGCTAAGGAGACACCCCAACGACCATGATTAATTCCGCATGACAACAAAATACCGCGCTGACATAGATGGTCTGCGTGCTGTGGCTGTGCTGGCTGTAGTGTGCTTCCATGCCTTTCCTGCAGTGCTCAAAGGCGGGTTTGTTGGTGTTGACATCTTTTTTGTTATTTCCGGGTTTTTGATTTCCTGCATCCTGCTCGCGAATTTACAGGAGGGCACCTTTAGTTATAAGGAATTTTACCTCCGTAGAATATTGCGTATCTTTCCTGCGTTGATTGTTGTTTTGAGCTTTTGTTATGTCATGGGATGGTTTGTCCTCTTGCCGAAAGAGTTTCAACAACTAGGCAAACACATGGTTGGCGGGGCAATATTTGTATCCAACCTGTTTTTCTGGCAAGAGGCTGGATATTTTGACACTTCCTCCGAAACAAAGCCCTTGCTGCATCTCTGGTCACTGGGCGTAGAAGAACAATTTTATATTGTTTGGCCATGCCTGCTGTTGCTGGCCTGGAAGAAACGTACGAACCTGCTGAAAATGGCTACATTCTTCATCGTCGTTTCTTTTCCTGTGAATGTCTATGCCCTTCATATTGATGATGCTGTGCAAGCGTTTTACTCCCCAGTGGCCCGCTTTTGGGAGTTACTGTTGGGAGGTCTGCTAGCTTACATTCAACTATACACGATACCTGTTGAGCAATACGCCACTCAGAGGATTAACAATCTCTGTAATAAGGTTTCGTCTGGAAGTTTACCAATTTTGAACCCCGTCACGCTCCAAAATTGGTTCTCGATTCTTGGTGCATTTCTTATCTTTTCGGCGATGATTTTTGTCGACAGAAATCATACCTTTCCCGGCTGGTGGGCCCTATTGCCAACTGTTGGTGCTTTTCTGGTTATTTTGGCAGGACCAAGAGCGGTGGTGAACCGTCTGATCCTCTCAGCGCGGCCGATGGTTTGGGTGGGGGTAATCAGCTATCCCCTTTACTTATGGCATTGGCCCTTGCTCTCTTTTTCAACAATCATGGAGAACAAGACGCCATCGTTTGCCATAAAGGCAACAGCCGTGACCCTTGCTTTTATTCTGGCCTGGCTGACCTACCTTTTCGTCGAACGACCGATACGCTTTGGTAAACGTTCTAAGAAAAAAACATCCCTGTTGGTTTTGTGCATGATTTTGTTGACGGGGTTAGGTTGTGTCGCTTTTCTTAAAGCGAATGTGCGTAGTTCAACCTTAACAAAAGGCATGGTCGATCAAATTGAAAAACTACGATTCGATCTGCACTTCGCAAAGTGGTCGCCCTGTCCCAATAACAAAGCGACTTGGAGTTGCAAGATGCTCAATCCGGCGAAACCGGCGGAGATCGCCTTGATTGGAGATAGCCACTCTGTTCATCTGGCATCTGGCTTGGCCGGGTTGGATACTGTTTTAAACCACAACATAATCAGCCGAAACATGAATGGATGTATGCCTTTTTTTGAATTGGAACTACCTGAAAAGACATATTATTCATGTGATGGCTTTATTGATAACGCCCTTGAAGAGGCAATAAACTCTGACAGCATTAAGATGATTATGCTCAGCGGTTACGCCATGTGGAGGATAGAACGGTTTGACCCTGAACACCCTGAGGCAGGGTCTGGTAGTGAGGCTCAGAAAAATGCCGACATAATGAAGATGGCCTTACATGAAACCCTGTCCAGCCTCGTTGATTCAGGCAAGAAGATTATTTTCTTTGTCGATATCCCTGAGCTGGATTTTGAACCAAGTGAGTGCCTTGATATTCGGCCTGTTTATATGGTGGGCCATACCGTAAAAGATCCTTGCGCTATACCTCGGCCGACATTTGATCAGCGTAGCACTCTGTATCACCAGATCGTCCAAGATGCCCAAAAGGAATTTCCAACAGTCAAATTCATCAATCTTTATGACTACCTCTGCGACCAAGATTTTTGCTATGCGTTTAAAGATGGGAAGGCGTTATATACGGGACGTGATCATTTAAGTGTGGATGGAAGCCGCTACGTGGCAAGCAAAATGGAGAAAGAGTTGGAATTCTAAATCAACTTCGGGCAGCAACTTTTACTTGATGATTCGTTTGTCTTCTCAAGTTCGATTTGCAATCGATTTGCAATGATATTCTTTTCATATGCTAAAAAGTGAAAAATTTACGATTTTCACTAATACTTAAGATTTATTTTCAGCATCTTTCCCTTCGGCACCCCCTCAAGATCAGAGATTTCTATCTGACACCATAACAAAATAGCCACCTTCATCATTGAGGATGCCTACTGTCCATCAATCCGACAGCAGATATTTGTTCTTGCTCACTTAATTTTTCCTGGAACAACTCAGTAC